>PBSS01000043.1 GCA_002726315.1 Acidimicrobiaceae bacterium | reverse complement strand
GCGGAGCCGTCGTAGCAGCCGCAGCCGGAGCCGCAGTCGTAGCAGCCGCAGCCGCAGCCGCAGCCGCAGCCGTCGTAGCAGCCGGAGCCGCATCATCAGCCTCATCAGAACCACAAGCCGACGCAACAAGCGCCAACCCCAGTACCAGCGCGACCGTAAATCGCATATGTCTCACCATTTCGGAATGTCCTCCATCCATACCGGATACAAATGCCACACAGGCAGGTAACAGCCACAAGAGCACCCAGGGGTGCCCCGGAGGATCACCTGAATGTGACGCGAGGCACTCTAGCCCCGACACCGGGAAATGGGAATTGGGAAGATCTATTTACCGCAATGCGGCAAGGGATCGAATAATGGCGCCCGGTTCACTCGATGGAAGCAGAGGAACCCGCCGAGGGCGTGTTTCACCAACACCGTGACCGTCTCCAGGTTGCTGAAATCAACAGACAAATGATCGCTTTGTCCAAGCGGACCACACTGCCTGAGGTCACTCCCCTCCCGGCTTGCCGACTAACCCGAAGCGTGCTGCCAACCAAACCGTCCCTTGATGCAGAGATGACCATTAGCCACTGAGTGGTCGGCCGGAGAGGTGACCTTCACGATGGCATCGCCTTGTACATGGAGTTCCAGGTTGCACCCCACCCCACAAAAGGCACACACGGTGGTAGTCACCTCCTGGGAATCCTCGTCCCAGGTGCCGTCAACGCGCATGTCGAACTCTGTCCTGAAGACCAGAGCGCCTGTTGGGCAGACACCGATGCAGTTGCCGCAGTAGACACACGCCGAATCGGGAAGAGCCACATCAGACTCTGTCGAAACGTGTGCACTAAACCCTCGACCGGCCGTGGCGATCGCGTAGGTGTGCTGTGCATCATCTCCACAGGCTTGGACACACTTGTAACAAAGGATGCAGCGCTCGTAGTCGCGCACATACAGATCGTCTTGAACTTTGGGTGACTGGGCAACTGTAGCGATCTCATCACGCCGACCCATCCGCTCAGGTCTCACCCCGTAGTACTCCATCCAGTCACGCACCGATGCATCTGCACGATCCATCTCGACCGAGGAGGCCAATAGTTCATAGACCATTCTCCGACTGGTCCGCACCCGTTCGGAATCAGTCGATACAACCATCCCCGATTCCACAGAACGCGAACACGAAGGCACTAGTACCCGCGACCCCTCAACCTCGACGACGCAAACCCGACACACGTTCGCAGGAGTGAGGTTCGAAGCCCAACAAAGCGTGGGAGTGTCGATGCCCTCCTTACGGCAGGCAGACAGGATCGTCGACCCTTCAGGCACCTTCACCGAGTTGCCGTCAATCGTCAACTCGACTAGCGGATGGGGCTCTCCCACGCTTACTTCGTTCACGGGGCACTACCCAACAGGCCCAGGTTGAAAGCCGAGTGGACAGCTCCCGACGCCATCTGGCCCAGTCCACAGATAGAGGCATCGCGCATCACCGATCCAAGGTCATCCAGAAGGCCCCTCTCGTCCTGGAGCGACCCTCCCCTTCGGAGCCTTACGAGTACCTCCTCCTGTCGCACGGTTCCCACACGACACGGCACGCACTGGCCACAGGATTCATTTCTGAAAAATTCTGCTATCCGACCCACGGTGTCGACTATGTCGTCGTCCTCGTCGAAGACCATCACTACCCCGGAGCCCAGTGATAGCCCTGCCTCTCGGGTTGCCTCAAGGGTGAGTGGAAGGCCCATATCTTCTGGCCCCACAAACGAACCAGCCGCTCCACCCAGCAGTACCGCGCGAAGCCCACTTTCCCTAGCAAGGCCTCCCGCTGCGGCGATCACGTCTCCCAAGGTGACACCAAACACATGCTCATAGGTCCCTGGCGAAGCAACCCGGCCGCTCACACAGAATAGGCGTGTGCCCGGGGAGTACTCAGTTCCCAACGCCACATAGGTGGAGGCACCATCTTTGACTATGGGCAGAACATTCACGAGGGTCTCAACGTTGTTGATTGCCGTCGGCTCTCCGAACAATCCGTGGATCGTAGGGAAAGGGGGCTTGTTCCTAGGCTCTCCCCTATATCCCTCGATGGAGTTGAAAAGGGCTGTCTCCTCACCACAGACATACGCACCGGCCCCCCTCCGCAACTCAATGTCGAACCGGTGTCCGGAACCTGCAACATCCTCGCCCAAGAAGCCCGCACCTCTGGCAATATCAATTGCCACCCTCAAACGGTCAGCGGCAACCGGGTATTCACCACGTAGGTAAATCCACCCTTGTTTCGCACCTACTGCCAGTCCCGCGATGGTCATGGCTTCGACAACCGAGAACGGATCACCCTCCATGAGGGTCCGATCCTTAAACGTTCCCGGTTCGGACTCATCGGCATTGCAGACAACGTGCTTCGGCCGACCCACCTGATCCGCCACCGCCTTCCATTTCACTCCGGTCGGAAAGGCAGCCCCGCCCCTACCGGAGAGGCCCGAGGCTGTCAGTTCTCTGATTACCCTGTCTGGACCCATCGCCACAGCTGCATCCAGAGCCAAGTAGCCGTCGTATGCCCGATAGTCGTCAAGGCTCCCAGGGTCAACGACCCCAACTCGTGCCAAAAGGCGGAGGTCACCTGATCCTGCCTGTGGCACAGCTACCGACGACGACGAGTTGCCCGATCCGATCGCAGCTTCAACATCAGCCAACTTTGCAGGGGCGACTGACTGATCTTCGACAACAGTTCGCTGGACCAGAACGGCTGGACCACGCTCACACTGTCCAAGACACGGGCTGGGCCGCACATGGTGGCCAGCACTACACAGATCTTTGATCAGATCGGCCGCTCCAACGCTGCGGCAGACAATGTCATCGCAAACATGGACGGTGGAGTCGGCCACAGGTTCACAGTGGTTGAACAAGTGGTAGAAGGTCGCCACGCCATAGGCATCAGCTGGTGAGATCTCCAACACCCGGCACACATGGTCGAGTCCCCCGGGGCTGATCCAACCGACAGCCCGCTGAAGGGCATGCAAAGAAGGAAGCAATAGGTTGCGTCGTGCAACAGCACGACTCCGGCCTCCCAGCACTAGGCGTTCACTGATGTTCACAGTTGCCGGGCCAGCCCCGACAACCACTTCTTCAACTGCAGCTACTTCCTCGGAGGTCGGAATCGTCGTCCCGAATCGGAGATCAGGCATTTGGAGCCACCTCTAGTTTCTCCACGCGGATCGCGGCCGCCTTGAACTCGGACGTACCCGAACTTGTGTCCCAAGCATCGCTAGTCAACTGGTTCACATCAGCAATCTCCGGAAAGTGGAACGTAGTGAATGCCAGACCCACTGGAAGGTCAGGATCAACTGCCACAGTCATCTCGATTGAACCCCGCCGCGAAGAAACCAGGGCCCTGTCCCCTCGAACCAAACCAAGTGATCTGGCATCATCAGTGGAGAGTTCCAGTGCGTCACCAGAACGGATCGGCGAGTTGAACTTCCCGGATTGGACACCGGTGTTGTAAGAGTCGAGAACGCGCCCTGTCGTAAGACGCAGAGGGAACTCATCTGTTAACTGATCCACCGGCGGGTGGTCATCAACACAGGAGAACGGAGCCCGTCTACCATCGATTGGTCGTTTCCACAGGCGCCCGTGTAGGAACGGTGTGCCCGGATGGTCTTCGTCAGGACACGGCCACTGGATGCCGCCCTCGGCTTCCAGTCGCTGCCACGACATCCCACCGTGCATGGGTGAAACCGACCTCAGTTCATCCCAGAGTTCTTCGGCTGTCGGTCGACCCCATTTGGCCCCCATTCGCTCTGCCATCTCGGCTATTACATCAATCTCCTGACGAGCCTCACCTGGTGGAGTGACAGCAGCCCGAGTGCGCTGCACCCGGCGTTCGCTGGATGTGACCGTTCCATCAGACTCGACCCACCCAAGCGCTGCAGGCAAGACCACGTCCGCCATCTCGGCTGTCCTAGTCATGAACACGTCCTGAACAACCAGATGTTGCAGGTGGCCGAGCATCTCCCTTGCATGGTTAGCATCAGCCTCAGAGTCAGCGGGGTTCTCCCCGATGACCCACACCGCCTTCAGGTCGTCACTTTCCATTGCCTCAAACATCTGAGTCAGATGCCAGCCCGGTTCTGCTGGAATTGTGGCCTGCCACACCCCCTCAAGCCGGGTCCGCGCATCGTCATCTGCCACGTCTTGGAACCCAGGCAACTTGTTCGGTAAGGCTCCCATGTCTCCACCGCCCTGGACGTTGTTTTGGCCCCTGAGAGGAACCAGACCCGACCCCCAACGTCCGACATGACCGGTCAATAGGGCGAGGTTGCAAAGGGCCAGAACATTGTCGACAGCAGTGTGGTGCTCGGTGATGCCCAGCGTCCAAATGAGTTGTGCGGTAGAGGCGCTTGCGTAGCCGTGGGCAAGGTCGCGGATTGCTTCCGCAGGCACACCGGTGACCCCGGCCGTTCTTCCAAGGGTCCAGGGCTCCACATGGGCGGCGAAGCCCTCGTAGCCCTCGGTTGCATTCTCCACAAACTCGGTATTGACAAGGCCGGCATGAATTATCTCCCGACCCACGCCATTGGCAAGTGCTATGTCAGTTCCAACGTTAAGGCCCAACCACATGTCAGCAAATCTGGCAGAGGTGGTCCGGCGCGGATCCACAGTCCACATCCGGGCGCCGGCGTCAACCCCCTTGAGAAGGTGGTGGAAAAAGATCGGATGGGCAGCACGGGCATTAGACCCCCACAAGACGATTGCATCGGTCTCCTCTATCTCTGCGTACGCGGAAGTTCCACCTCCTGCTCCGAAGACCGTCGCCAGACCGACGACGCTAGGCGCGTGTCAAGTTCGATTGCAGCTATCGATGTTGTTAGAACCGATGACTGTACGGGTGAACTTCTGGGCGGCGTAGTTGACCTCGTTAGTAGCCTTAGAGCAGCTGAACATTCCGAACGCCATCGGACCGTGTGCATCGACCACGGACCGGAATCCCAGGGCGGCCCGGTCAAGAGCCTCGTCCCAGGTGGCCTCGCGAAGCACTCCGTTCTCCCGCACCATCGGCGCTGTCAGACGCTGGTTCATCGACTCTCCAATCGCATGAAATCGGTACCCGTCGCTGAAGTCGGCGAAAACCTACCGCACCGGCCTTACAAGCGTTCGCCGTTCAGCGACCCTTCCAGACAGGATCGCGCTTTTCAGTGAACGCCCTGGGGCCTTCCTGGGCGTCCTCTGAGACAAGCATTCGCTCGTATGCCTCCAACCCTCCCGACCTCAATAGCCCAAACGCCTCCCGGAGCGCGAGTTGTCCGGTTTCACGGGTAGCGGACATCGCCGCCTCAACAGCGAGTGGTGCCGCTGACACGACCCGTTCAGCAAGATCTCGTGCCACCTGCAGCAACTGGCCAGCCGGGGCAACAGCGTTCACAAGACCCCAGTGCATCGCCTCGGCAGCACCTAGACGCCTTCCCGCATAGAGCACCTCGTTGGCAACCACTGGAGGAAGAATCCTGGGGAGCCGCAACACCCCAGCGTCGGGGATCAGCCCGAGACTGGTCTCAGGGAGAAAGAACTCGGCATGCTCGGCCGCCACGATGAGTTCGGAGGCAAGTGCGATCTCAAACCCTCCACCCACTGCAGAGCCGTTGACCGCGCAGATCACGGGCTTGTTGCGCTCGGGCAACTCAGTAAAGCCACCAAATCCACCTTCCCCGTAGTCCGCCTCAAATTCCTCACCTTCGGCTGCTGCATGGAGGTCCCAACCAGCTGAGAAGAACCTCTCACCGGCACTGGTGAATATGGCAACCCTCAGATCCGGATCGTCACGAAACTTGGCGAAAACCCGACCCAACCCCCTACTGGTTTCAGCATCGATTGCATTAGCTCGTGGGCGATCCAGGGTGACCTCAAGGATGGCCCCATTGACACTTGTCTGAATGAACTTGGTCACATCTATGCCTCTACGGTGATCAAGGCATCGACGGCAACGACACCATCCGCCAAGACGAGCAGGGGGTTGATCTCCACCTCGACCAGATCAGGTCGGTCCAGGACAAGGCTGCGCAGGGAATCCACAACCCCGATGATCGCATCTAGGTCAGCGGTTCGCCGCCCTCTATGCCCCGTCAGCATCGGCCAGACAGCCAGACCTTCAAGAGCGGCAACGATGTCAACCGCCGTTGCGGGCATCAATATGCTCCGCGTATCAGCCATCACCTCAACCAGGATCCCACCTATACCGAGTGTGAGCAGCCATCCGACGGGTGGCTCCCTGCGCAGGGCCACCAGCATCTCAACCAGAGTGCCGTCGATCTGCTGCTCGATGAGTACCTGCCCACCCATCTGATCTGCTACTTCCTGAACAGACGTTGTGTCGACCAGATCGAGAACCACTCCACCTGACTCGGTTTTGTGGGAGTCCCCGGAGCACTTGACCACGACAGGCCAGCCGATCCGCTCTGCTGCACGTCCTGCTGCATCGGCATCGACTAACTCGTGAGTTGGAACCCGGATTCCGACCTCTGCTAAAAGGGCCTTTGCCTCATGTTCAGTAATGGCCACCGATGGGGACAGCAGGCCCCCAGCCCAGTCGATCGGTGGGGAACGACGACAACCACCCCACCAGGCTGCCGCCTCAAGGCCTGACAGTGCTGATTTGATCCCGCGAACAGCGACCTGGCCTGCCGCAGCGGCAAACTCCTCAGCCTCGGCTGGCATGTTTTCAGCCATAGACGATGCCACCACTCCCGGTGTACCAGTCTGCTGGGCTGAGCCCACAAAGGCCCGCAGTGTGGGCCACCAACCCGAACCGTCAAGGTCATCTCTCGGGAAATCCAGCACCAATATTGCCGCATCAACAGGCCCATCCATGACCTCGGTGAAGCACGTTGCCATACGAGTCTGGTCACCCCAGATGAACGTGTGGTAGTCGAGTGGATTTGACACCGTCACCAACTCCGTGAGCGTGTCGGCGATTCGGCTGGCATGGGTCGTTTCGAACACCGGAAATTCCAGATTAAGGGCCTCCGAACTGTCGGCAACCACCGAGGCCTCGCCTCCTGAACAACTCAGGCTCACAATCCGCCGACCTGGAAGTGGCCCGATCTGGTCCATTACGAGGAGCGTGTCCAGGAGTTCGGGTATCGAGTGAACCCTGCGAACACCCAACCTCTCAAACAAGGCCTCGTAGGCGGAGTCGTTCCCGACAAGAGAAGAAGTATGGGAGACGGCAATGCGCGCACCCTGTTCCGACGAACCAGTCTTGAGCACAACAACTGGAATGCCCTTATCCAGGGCCTCGTAGCACCCAGTCTCGAACTTGGCGACATTACCTAGTGCCTCCACATGGAGGCCGATTCCAGATACAGAGGGATTGCCCACCAGCATCTCGAGACAATCCTCGACCCCAAGCCCAGCCTGGTTACCAAGCGTGAGAACGTGGCTTATGTCCATCGCGCGGTCCTGCATCGTCAGGTTCAGACCAATGT
This sequence comes from Acidimicrobiaceae bacterium, assembly GCA_002726315.1. Lineage (GTDB taxonomy): Bacteria > Actinomycetota > Acidimicrobiia > Acidimicrobiales > MedAcidi-G1 > UBA3125. The sequence continues at coordinate 47,249 of PBSS01000043.1, read as the reverse complement.
TTCCGCTCTGGGTGACAAGAGCTACACCACTGTCGACCCGAACAAGCCCCTGCTGGTCGGGCCACAGCGCGGCTCCGACAGTTGCGGAAATAATGCCGTAGCAGTTGGGCCCGATGAGAGGCATGTCACTGGCAGCGACTACCAGAGCTTCCTGAAGCCCAACTCCGTCGCCTCCGACCTCTGAGTAGCCGGACGCGTAGCAGATCGCCGCACCGGCACCCATCTTCGCTAACTGTCCAACAACATCGATCGTGTCATTCCTGTTCACAGCAACCAGTACCGCATCGGGCGGTGCCGGCAGATCTTCAAGGGAGGCAAACACAGGAAGTCCAGCCATTGTGGACCTGTGGGGGTGGACTGGCCAGAGGTCTCCTTTGAAACCGAGGGCCATGGACTGTTTGATGGCAATCTCTGCCGGATCACCTCCTACGAATGCAAGTGTCCGAGGTTCCAGCAGGCGACTCAGCGAAGTTCTGGTGGCCATGACGGGCAAATCAGGCCCCGAGTGGCCGGAGCATCCCGCGACTGATGATGTGCCGCTGGATCTCACTGGTGCCATCCCAGATCCGGTCCACCCGCGCATCTCGCCAGATTCGCTCCAGCGGGAGTTCATCCATCAGTCCCATGCCGCCAAGGATCTGGATTGCCTCATCTGAAACGAACTGCAGCATCTCAGTTGCGGAGATCTTTGCCATCGCCGCGTCAGCATCAACCATCTCACCACGGTCCATGAGCCAAGCAGCACGGTAGGTCACTAGTTCGGCTTCTAGTAATTGGGTCTTCATGTCGGCCAACTTGAAAGAAACTCCCTGGAACTTCCCTATCTTCTGGCCGAATTGTTCACGGGTAGCGGCCCATTCGAGAGCTACAGATAGCGCGCGATCTGCGCGACCAAGAGCGATGGCTGCCACTTGGAGCCGTGTGGCACCAAGCCACTCGTTAGCCACCTCGAAGCCCCGGTTCTCCTCACCTAGAACCTTGGAGGCAGGCACCCGGGCCTCGTCAAAGTTGAGGATCATGTTGTGGTAGCCACGGTTGGAAACACACCTGTACCCAGGTACCACCTCAAGGCCTGGTGTGTCATGGTCCATAAGGAATGCCGTAATTAATTTCCGAGGACCACGTTGCGACTCCTCTTCACCGGTAGAGGCGAACAGAATCGTGTAGTCGGCCAGGTCGGCATGGCTGATGAAGTGCTTGGTTCCACTAATGACGTAGTCGTCGCCATCGCGCACTGCACGACACGCCATTCCCCTCACATCGGATCCGGCATCCGGTTCGCTCATCGCCAGGCAGTCAACCCGTTCGCCACGAATGGTGGGCAGCAGATACTCCTCAACCTGGGTTCCGGTGCAGGCCTGGAGAATGTTCGAGGGGCGTGCAACCACGTAATGCAATGCGTACTGGGTCCATCCGAAAGCCCTGTCAACCATTGCCATCGTAAGGTTGTCGAGCCCCCCACCTCCGAGTTCCTCGGGCATGTTGGCCGCGTAGATGCCAGCTTTCAGGGCCTTCTGACGGATCTCCTCCACCAGTTCGGACGGAACGTCATCCAACTGTTCGACCTCGTCCTCATGAGGCACCAGTTCGCGCTGCACGAAGGTCCGAACCGTGTCGATGATCATCTCCTGTTCTTCGGTTGGGAAATAATCCATCCTCGATCCTCCTGTCAGTAGTTTCAGCCAAGCGCCATGACTCGGCCAACCTGCGGCGGCACTGGCAGATCCGAATGGGCGGTAGCCACCGAGCGGAGTGCTGCCATCGGCCTGGGAAGAATCGGTACTGTCCGCCCGGCGGCATTGTCAACATGCAACAGCATCTGCTCCGTTGTCGCCAACAATTCGCCAGTCTCTTGGTCTCTCATGGTGTGAAAAATGTGTAGCCGCTTATCGTCGAAACCAAGTACCTGCGTACCAATCTGAAGGGTGTCGCCCAAGGAGGCCTCACGGAGGTTGTTCAGGTGTGTCTCGACAGTGAAGAAGGAATGGCCCGAGGTCCGGTACAACTCATCAATACCCAGGTACCTAAACAACTTGTCTGAAGCCCACCCGAAGGCCGTCAGAAATGCCCACTCTGACATGTGACCGTTGTAGTCCACCCAGTCAGGCTCGACGGGTGCCCGGTAGAGCTCTAACGGCGCAGCAACCAAGTCCCCGGAGCGCCACGGGCTAACTGCGGATGCCGAGTGGATACGAGCCTCGCGTTCAGCTACGAGCCGTCCCGCCCCAAGCTTGAGTGGACGTAGGGCACGCATCACATTGATGACGTAGTCGTCTCGCAATGCCTCAAGATCTGCAACTGAGCGACCGTCGGCCTGTTCGAGACAGCCATCAGCCATTGCTTCGATGAGGTCGTCAGTCAGCTCGGGGGCAACCAGCTTGGTCCAAGGCAACTCAAGGGCAGGGCCAAACTGTCGGAGCATGTGTCGCATTCCCTGCTCACCACCCGCTAGGTGAAAGGTGAGGTTCGTACCCATTCCGGCCCATCTCAGACCTGGCCCGTAGGTGATCGCGTCATCCAACTGGGCTGTGGTGGCCACGCCGTCCTTCACGAGATGGAGGATCTCACGCCATACGGCTTCTTGGAGTCGGTCTGACAGGTAGCCCTCGATTTCGGTATTAACAACAAGCGGGTGCATTACCAGGTCGTCATAGTGGGCAGAGGCGACACCGACAGTCTCCGGAGAGGTCTGCGATCCTGAAACGATCTCCACCAGTGGCAGCAGGTACACAGGATTAAATGGGTGGCCAATGACAACACGCTCCGGGTGGCGACATCCCTGCTGAAGTCGAGATGGCAGGAGACCCGAAGAACTTGACGCAATGACCGTGTCAGGTGAAGCAACAGCAGCCAGTTCATTGATCAGATCTCGCTTCAGGTCCTCTCGCTCAGGAGCACTCTCCTGGATCCAGTCGACCCTGCCAGCCAGATCCGCAGCCGAGAGTGCAAAGGTAATGTTCTCCGGGTCAGCTCCGGGGAACAAGCCCAGCCGGGTTGCCGAAGGCCAGGCCCTCCCGATGAACTCTCTGAGCCTTAGTTCTGCTGAAGGGTCAGGGTCCCAGGCAACAACCGCATGTCCTCGCGCTAAGGCACGGACCGTCCAGCCTGCACCTATCACGCCGGTACCCACCACTCCGATGGTCCGACTGGAGGAAAGTGGATTAGTCACAGATCACCAGGGTGCTGGTCTGAAGTATTGCATGGCCGAAAACCTTCGACATGATCCACCGCGTCATCCAAGGCCAAGGGTTTGGCGCGCCTCGGTGGGAGACTGGACCGTTGCTCCCACCAACTCAATGATCTTGACTGCCTTTTCCACAAGCTGGGCATTCGTCGCGAGCACGCCGCGTTCTAAGTAGAGGTTGTCCTCCAACCCGACTCTCACGTGGCCCCCGAGCATGACAGATTGTGCAACCATCGGCATTTGCATGGCGCCCAAGCCGAATGAAGTGAATTCGGCTTCGGGGGGAAGCCGGTGAACCATTGCTTGCAGTATCCCCACGTCCATCGGCGTTCCGTAAGGAATTGAGAGACACAACTGCAGCCAGTAAGGCGCTTCGACTAGGCCCTCAGCAATGAGTGTCTCGGCAAACCAGAGATTGCCAGTATCAAATATCTCGAGCTCGGGTCGTACACCCAACTCTCTGACCTTCTCTGCCATGATTCGCAACATTGCCGGTGTCGACACGTAAACCTCGTTGTCGTCACCAAAGTTGAGCGACCCACAGTCCATTGAACAAATTTCGGGCCTGATGGCCTCAACGTGCGCTAGGCGCTCGAGACCTCCCACCAGGTCGGTTCCATCCTGCCAACTCATCGGGTCACCATCGGGACCCACGTTCAGGTCACCGCCCATCCCGGCGGTGAGATTCACGATGATCTCAGTGTTCTCAGCCCTGATGCGCTCCACAACTTCCTCGTAGAGCTCAACGGTTCGGGTACCCCTTCCAGTCTCCAGATCACGAACGTGGCAGTGCACTATCGCCGCGCCGGCAGCAGCTGCGTCAAGAGCTGATGCTGCTATCTCAGCGGGTGTCACCGGTACCTCAGGACTCCGGCCTGTGCTGTCACCAGAGCCGGTGACGGCACAGGTGATGATGACACTCCTGTTCATGGATCGACGGCTCATGACACCCCCCATTTCACCCGTGGTGATCTAGGACCGTAGTTCTGGCCGGACACACCGGCACATTGTGCTTATCCGATGTGCTGCCTAGGCTGCAGCCCACTCTGGTCCGCTGAGGCTACCCCGTCACCCGCACGCCCGTGCCGGTGTCGGCGTGCCAAAGGAGAGGTCATGAAGATCCTTTTTGCCGACACCCTGCCCAAAACGTTCATTGACTGCCTTCGTGAGCGCGGTGATGACTGCATCATCCGGCCCGACCTAAATGGCAATGACCTCCCCGATGCCATCGGGGATGCTGACGTGCTCGTCGTCCGGAGCACCGAGGTGACCGCGAAGACGATTGACCAGGCCCGAAACCTGGGGCTCGTGGTCCGGTCGGGTGCGGGTACCAACACCATCGACTGTCAGGCAGCCGCTGACGCTGGCGTCTATGTCTGCAATGTTCCGGGTACGAATTCCGTCGCTGTCGCCGAACTCACCATCGGCTTGCTGCTGGCAATCGACCGACACATAGCCGATGCCACGAGTGACCTGCGCAACAGCATCTGGAACAAGGAGGCTTACAACCGTGCAGACGGCCTCCTCGGAAGGACAATCGGGATCATAGGTGTGGGTGAGATTGGCCTGGCAGTGGCCGAACGTGCCCGATGCTTCGGAATGTCCGTGATCGCCATCCGAAATGCCGACCGCCATCCTGACACCGAGGCACGGATCAGGTCCATCGGAATCAGGCTGGTTGAACATCTTGATGGCCTGCTTGAGGAGTCTGACATTGTTTCGATCCACGTCCCGAGTGGTAATGGCACCGTGGGGTTGGTCGATGCAGCCTTCCTTGACAAGATGCAAACGGGTGCGATCCTGTTGAACACGAGCCGTGGCGAGGTGGTCGACGAAGTCGCCTTGCTGAAAGCAATTCGCGAAAAGGGCATCAGGGCCGGACTGGATGTCTTCTGCGGTGAGCCCGATCAGGGGACCGCAGCTTTCTCTTCTGAACTTGCAGCAAATCCGAACGTCGTGGGAACTCACCACATAGGTGCCTCCACCCAACAGGCCCAAGATGCCACATCTGCTGGAACCATCGATGTGATCGAGGCCTACCGGAGCGGAGACCTGTTGAACTGTGTGAACGTGGTTCATACCCGCTTGGGTACGTCCACCATCACCATTAGGCACTACGACCGGGTGGGGGTTCTCGCTGCCGTTTTCGAGGAATTGCGGAAGTCAGAAATCAACGTCCAGACGATGCAGAACAAGGTGTTTGAGGGTGAGATGGCAGCCGTGGCCGTCATTGACGTCTCAGGTGAGGTGCCCCAAGAACTCACCGACCGGCTTTCCTGTCTCGAACACGTGATCAGGGTCAGGGTGACCCACCACGACCGATGACCGTCCTACGCCCGTTCCCGGGTCTCGTCATCCGGCCTGAGTGGGCTGAAAGGGTCACCACAGGCCCCTACGACGCCTACTCACCACCCGAGCGCGCTGCAATTGCAGCCGTCAACCAGTTCAGTTTTCTACACGTCACCCGCTCCCGAGAGGACGTGGCCCCCGAGAGGCGCCACGACGTTGAGGGTCTGTTGAACGGCTGTAGTGCCGCCATGCAGCGGCTCTACGAAGTTGATGCCTATGTCCAGCACGACGAGCCCACTCTGTTCCTCTACCGCCTGGAGATGGACAAACCCGAACATGGACCCGGATCTACCCACGTCCAGACAGGAATCATGGGGCTTGTCCCGGTGACAGAGGAAAACGACCGCAAGATCCTACGACACGAAGCCGTCCGACCGGGTCGAACAGACCTCCTAGCCATGCACCTCACAACGGTCGGAGCCTCCTCAAGTCCCGTTTCCCTAACATTTCGTAGCAGCGACAAGCTCTCTCAGGAGATGTCACGGCTCTGCTGTGTAACCCCTGACCTGAAAACCGACGATGGCGGCATCCGCCAGACAGTCTGGTCCATCACCGGCAGCGATGCCGACAGCCTGATCAACCTCCTTGGGGACTGCACCCTCTACGTGACTGACGGCCACCACCGCCTGGCTGCCGCAGCAACGGCCCGATCCCGTTCCGCTGATCCGGATGGTCCGCTGGGCTGGACCCAGGCTGTGTTGTTCCCGGACTCGGAAATGCTGGTACTGCCGTTTCACCGGATCGTCGTAGACCAAAGCAACCGGACCACCGCTGATCTCTTGGAGGCCTTTTCGACAGTGGGCTCCATCCAAACCCGAACCGACGCGCACTCAGCAAGACCATCGGTCCCCGGAGTCATCGGCCTCTACCTAGATGGCAACTGGTACTCGCTCACCCTGCCTGAGGCATCGGGTCGACGCCCAGTCGACCTACTCGACGTGTCGCGACTGCAAGACTCTGTGCTGACACCCCTGTTCGGTATCTCTGACGTGGGGAGTGATGAGAATATTTCCTACGTTCCGGGCCCGCTCGGTCTGGACGTTCTCGTAGAACGCTGCAATGACAAGAGTGGCATCGGGTTTGTCATGTACCCGACCTCGGTCGAAGAGTTGATGTCAGTCGCCGACGCCGGTGAACGGATGCCCCCCAAGTCCTCCTACTTTGAACCCAAGCCCAGGTCCGGTGTCTTCATTAGGCGGCTTGCAAAAGAAGGGTACGTCCGCGATGACCTCCTACCGGAGGGTGACACTGACCGGTGAGCCAACCAGAGGTTCGTAGCGCCCTCATCCAGTACCCGCTCTCCGGAAAGCGTCACTGGCTCGAGTTCGATAGGCCTGTCGACACGATCCTCGCGAACCAACTGTACGAAGTTCCCACTGCCTTGCTCGAGGCCGAAAAGGCCGCCGCCAATGGATACTGGGTCGTCGGCATGGTCTCCTATGACGCAGGTCCTGCATTCGACGACGCGATCAGAGCCGCCCGGATGAAACGGGTGCCGCTCGTGTCCTTCGGGATCTTTGATTCTCCGCTCCGATCGGACGGCCCCTCTGCAAAGGACGGCTACGAAGTCGGCCCCTGGACCCCAAACCGATCCCGACCCGCCTACCTCACGTCGGTCCGCACCATTCGCGAGTTGATCGCCGCCGGTGAGACCTACCAGGTCAACTTCTCTATCCGCTTGCGGTCGCCGTTTCACGGCGATCCGCTCAGCCTGTTCACCGACCTTGTCCGCGCCCAGAGAGCGGACCACGCCGCCTTCTTGGACATGGGCGACCGGGCTGTCTGTTCGGTATCGCCAGAGCTGTTCGTGCACAAGGATGGAAAGCACCTGACCTCCCGACCGATGAAGGGCACGATCGGACGTCATCCAGATCCCGATTGGGATGCCTTAGCAGCGACTCACCTAGCCCGGTCCGAAAAGGACCTAGCTGAGAACACAATGATCGTAGACATGGTCCGTAATGACCTGGGTCGGATCGCCGCTACTGGGTCTGTACGGGTTTCCGCGCTGCACACAATCGAGACCTACCCCACTCTCCACACCATGACCTCGACAGTCGAGGCAGAATCAGCTGTCGGACCGGTCGAGGTGTTTTCGGCCATGTTCCCGGCTGCATCGATCACGGGTGCACCAAAGGTCCGCACCACCGAGATCATCGAGGCCCTGGAAGGCGATGGAAGAGGCGTCTACACCGGTGCCGTAGGTGCTATCGCTCCGGACGGGACAATGGAGTTCAACATCGCTATCCGGACCGTCTGGGTCGACAGGAGTCGCTGTGTGGCCGAGTACGGAGTAGGCGGTGGAATCGTGTGGGATTCTGACCCGGCTGAGGAGCTACGCGAAACCGAGCAGAAGGCCCGAGTCCTGGGTAGAGCCAGGGCCGACTTCCGACTTCTGGAAACGATGATTTGGACACCTATAGATGGTGTCCGCCTGCGGGAACGACACCTTGACCGATTGGCTTTATCAGCTAACCACTTTGGCTTCACACTGGACATTCAACTAGTGAATCGCCTACTGGATGGAGTTGAACGAGACTCCCCCTGCCTCCTACGACTGTTGAGTTCATCGGCCGGATCGGTGGAACTTGAGATTCACGATGTCTTCGATTCCAGTCCTACCCCCTGGTTGGTCCCGCTTGACTCCAAGCCAGTACACAGCGAACACGAATTCCTCTTCCACAAGACGACCCTGCGCGAAACCTACGATGCGGCCCGGTCCAGGTTTCCTGACTCCCCTGATGTTCTTTTGTGCAATGAACGGGGCGAGCTGACAGAGACGACCACGGGCAACCTGGTAGTAGAGCTCGATGGCGCACTGGTCACCCCTCCCGTCTCCTGTGGGCTGCTACCGGGTACCCAGAGAGCGCAGCTCGTCGCTGACGGGGAAGTTGCCGAAAGGCCACTGACCCGGGCTGACCTAGAACGGTCTACGGGTACTTGGATGGTCAACTCGGTCCGTGGGTGGGTACCGATCCGGATCATGCATGATGCAGCCACGGCACAGATCCCCTTGGAGCAAGCTAACCCCTCCGGCGGACGATCTCCTCGGTAATGGCAGGTACCACCTTGTGCAGATCACCAATCACCGCGTACCCGGCCTTGCTGACCATGTTGGCCTCTCCATCGGTGTTAATGGCCAGTATGTTCTTGGCTGCCATTGCACCTACCCAATGTTGGATAGCACCTGAAATACCAGCTGCTATGTAGATGTCGGGAGAGATACGGGTTCCGGTCTGTCCAACCTGATCACTGTGCGGCCGCCATCCGTTGTTTGTCACGGCTCGGGAACATCCAACCACGCCGCCAAGGGCTCCGGCCAAGTCCTCGAGTGGAACAAAACCGTCCTCTGACCCAACCCCCCTTCCTCCACCAACAACCACAGGCGAGGTGGTGAGAGTGATCCCCTGTGTCATAACCACCCGATCCCTAACAACGGTTCGGGTCGCTTCAACTCCTAAGTCAGGAGTGAATTGGACAACCAAACCAGCACCAGGCACTTCCGCCGGTATTGCCTCCACGGCGTGATGGGCGACGCTCAGCACCCTGATTCGGGCATCCAATACCGCGTCCTCAAGGAGAGAGCCACCCCACTGCACTCGTGTCATTGTCCATGGGTCGCCGGGAGTGATGTCGTTGCAGTTGGCCACGAAGGGCTCGTCAAGCCTGGCCGCTACGTGTGCGAGCACTTCATTCCCACGATCGGTGCCACACGCCATTACCGCCGTCACCTCGTTGGAACGCACCAACTGAGTGAGGGTCTCACCCCAGGCCTCAGGGCCATAGTCGATCAGCACATCGTGGCGAGCGAGGTGGACCCGCTCGGCACCGTGGGTTGCCAGAGGAGTCAACGCCTCCTCAGCACCAGCACCTATTACCACTGCCTCACACGAGATTCCGGCTTTGTTGGCGAGGTCTCGCCCGAAGGTGAGTGCCTCCAGAGATGCCTCGTCCAAGAGACCACGGTCATGGTCGCAGAGGATGAGGAGACTCATGACAAGACCCCTAACTCCTCGAGGAGATCGACGACCGCTGGTGCAGCTTCGGGTCCCGTTCCGAGGATCACCGTCTCGCTCACCTGTTCGACTGGCCTGTGCAAACGGACCCTGGTCTGACCCCCGGTTGCCGCCTCTACCACTGTCGACGAGACCTCGGCCTTCTTTGAGGCCAAACGGCCCTTCATCGTGGGGTAGCGGGGAAGGTTGATGCCCTCCTTAATCCCGAGCACCGCCGGCATGGGCACCTCGTAAACCTCGAATCCACCGTCGATCTCACGCTTAGCACTGGCCGTTCCGTCGACCAGATCGATACCTTTGATCCCGTTAACAATCGGCCGTCCGAGGGCATGAGCTACCCGGATGCCAACTTGGAATCCGCCGGCGTCGGCTGACTCATTACCGAACAAGATTAGGTCGAACGATCCTTCGGCCAATTCGATGTCAGAGATAGCTGTGGTGAGCGCCGAGGCCGTCCGTTGTGGATCCCAGTCGACCTCGCTAATCGGTATTAGCACCAGATTGTGAGCTCCGACACTGGCTGCGTAGCGCAGTTGCTCTTCGGAACTGACTGACCCGAGTGTGAGGACAGTCACCTCGCCGTCGTGTCTCTCGACGATCTGTACCGCCTCCTCAAGTGCACATTCCTCATGGGGACTGGTGGTAAACCCGAGATGGGACGTGTCGACAGCTTGCCCATCGGGCGTGACATTGATGCGGGATCCAGGAGCTGGAACCCGCTTTACGCAGACGAGTATCCGCATGGCTGCTTCTACGACTTCATCCGGGTGTCGTCGGCATCGAATACCGCCCCGGTCGAGGCAACGGCCACTGGGAAGAGGTCGTTCATGTACATGACCTGCAGACTGGTACCGGCAATGGCCAGTTCTTGTGGTAGGTATGCCATGAGCAGGTGCTTTCCGACCGATGGGCCGAACCCTGCGGAGGTGACACGGCTGGCACGACCGTGCGAGTCGACGATCCGATCACCATCCGTGGTCAGGATGGGCTCGTTGCCGCCCTGCATGAAGCGACGGCGACCCTGACTGTCCGTCTGGTCTTCGACTGTCAGGACGGTCATGAGGACCTCAGGCTCACCATTTTCTCGAGCTGCCAGATAGGGCTCCTTCCCGATGAAGTCAGCTGCTTTGACCTTTGCCCTGGCAAGGCCAGCCTCCAGCGGGTTGTACTCACTCTCCAACTCGGCACCCATGAGGCGATAACCCTTCTCGAGGCGGCCTGACGAACCGTACACACCGCCACCTGTGGGCCTGATTCCGAGATCTGCGCCAGCACCCATAATGGCATCCCACAGGGCCGGGCCATTATCCCAGTCGGCGTATACCTCCCACCCGGTATCGCCCACATAGGAGATGCGAAACAGTGATGCATCCACCTTCCGGCCAGCACAGTCAAGTTGGACCGGGATGATGCTTCCGTAAGACGAACCGTCCTGGCTTAGATCGTGGTCTGTCAACTGGCCCAGCACCGCCGGTGCGTTGGGGCCCCACAGGCCAAGTGTGGTGATCTGTTTCGTGACATTCCTGAACGTCACCGACCCGTCGGTGGGCATGTGCTTCCTTACCCAAAACTCGTCACGGCCGCCATCGAAGACCCCGGTGACAATGCGAACCCTGTCCTCACCCATCCGCATCATGGTGAGGTCGGAGTGGAAGCCGCCATCGGGAGTGAGCCACGGAGTGTAGATAGAACGTCCGATGGCGACGTCGACCTTGTTCACCGCGAGCCTGTCGGCAAAGGTCACGGCTCCAGGTCCTTCAAGTTCGTACACCTGAAAAGCACTGAGGTCGACGAGGCCACAATTTTCTCTCAAATTGAGGTGTTCGCCAATGGTTATCGGACTCCACCATCTGTTGTCCCATTCCACGGGTCGCTCCTCGAGGCCATAGCGCTCGACGAGGTCGGAATTGGAATCGAACCACTGTGGCCGCTCCCATGTGCGGGCCTGGAAGAACACGGCATCCAGCTCCTGCTGGCGAGAGAAGTAGGGGCCCACCTCGATGTTGCGGCGACCGTTCCACTGCTCCTGCGGGTGGACGATGCCGTAGGTCTTGATGAAGCTCTCGTCGGCGCGGGACCAGATATGTTCTTCGCTGCGTTCACCGGCATAGAAGCGGGATACGTCGGCACCATGGGCGTCAATCACCCTTGGGTAGCCGTAGGTCATCCACTCGGCGACTACCTGGGCCATTCCCGGGCCCTCCTTGACCCAAACAGCTGCAGCCGACCAGAGGTTGCGGACCTCGATGGTCTCGCCGAGGCAGGGCATGCCGTCAGGTGTTAGTGAAAGGAGCCCGTTGATGGCGTACCTGATTTCGGCCTCGCCCAGCATGTCCATCAACTCGATGGCCTGTTCCATCTGCTCGTCGAAGTCATCGGGGGTGAAAGGCATCTCAGTAGGTGAGAGTGCCGCCTCCTCATTTGAAGGAATCTCATCAGGATGGTGGAGAATCGCCCGGTGACCGTAGGAACCAACCTCCATAGAGCCGGCTGACTGGCGCTCGTAGCAAAAGGTGTCCATGTCGCGGACAACCGGATAGCCAATCTCGTTGTTGGTCTCGGCCAGGATGTCAATGGGGCCCACGTCGGCCATCTGGTGAACGGTCGGCACCAGTGGGATCGTGGCGCCAGCCATGTTTGCGAGGCGGTTGGACCAGACCCCACAGGCAATGACCACGTATTCGGTCGAGATAGTGCCCTTGTCGGTGACAACTGCGCTGACCATCTTGACCCCGTCGTCTCCCTCGACGGTTTCGATGTCAAGTACCTCGGTGTTGGCAAAGACCTCGCATCCGGCCGTTTGGATGGCCTCTTTGCGCATCGTGGTGCCAGTCTCAAGTGAGTCGACTACGGAGACTGTCGGACAGTAGAAGCCTCCCAGGATGACCTCGTCATTAATGAACGGAACCAATTCCTTTACCTCTGATGGTGATAGGAGGTACGCCTCAATGCCCCATGCCTTGGCAGATGTCATGCGGCGTCTGAGTTCCTCCATACGCTCCTCGGTGCGGGCTAGTTCTATGCCACCGGGATCAACCGAAAGGTCCATGTCGCGAAACTGGTTCGCGCTCTGCTCACCTAGCAGGGCCATTTCCTTGTTGTGGTCGACAGGGAAGATGAAGTTTGAGGCGTGACCGGTCGATCCGCCAGGATTGGGTAGTGGCCCCTTGTCCAACAGGACGATGTCAGTCCACCCCAGTCGAGACAGGTGTCCGACCAGACAACTTCCGACAATGCCTGCACCGATCACTACAACGTTGGCGCGGTTGGGAAATTCGCTCATTGTGTGCTCCTTCGCAGCGGAGGTCGGCTGCCTTGGGCGACCCCGGGCGTGTGGTTGACACCATCGGCAACGTCACGTGGAGCGATGTCGATGTGTTGGATCGGGAGACTACCTGTATTCGGCAAGCTATTTCCACGAAGTGGCAAGAGATTTTCTTTAAATGAGACGACAGCACGTGGACTTGGAGCCGCGGCTAGGTTTCCGTCAGATCGACCCTGATAGAGGTCACAGAACCGAGCCGACTGTGGGAGGCCAGGTGTCCGACAATGCCAGTGCAGGCCATTCGCCAAGTCGGATACTCGTAACGGGTGGAACTTCGGGGATAGGAAGGGCCGTTGTCCAAGCATTCTTGGACGACGGAGCAAGAGTCCACGTGGCAGACATTGCCGGGACACCGCCTGAGGGTGCAACTATGACGTTCACGGACGTCTCTGACGAGGGGGCCGTGGATGAACTTTTCGATGATGTCGAACAACAACTGGGTGGACTCGAGGTGTTGTGCAACAACGTCGGGATTGCGGGCCCTACTGGGCCCATTGAGGACCTTGACGTAGGTGACTGGGACCAGACCATGGCAGTCAATGTGCGATCCATGTTCCTCCTGTGCCGACGAGCTGTACCTTTGTTGCAACGGTTGGGTGGGGGCTCGATCCTGAACACCTCTTCGACGGCGGGTATAACCGGATACCCGATGCGGTCGGCGTATGCGGCTTCCAAGTGGGCGATTGTTGGACTGGGTGCAACTCTTGCCATGGAACTCGGCGAGTTGGGCATCCGCGTGAACACGATCTGTCCGGGATCAGTGGGTGGAGAACGAATGGACCGCGTTATCGCTGCAGAAGCCACCGCAACAGGGGTAGACGCAGACGAGATCAGGGCCGGTTACGAGAACCAGGTCTCGATGAGAACATTCGTAGATGCAGAAGACATCGCGGCCATGGCGGTGTTCTTGGCCTCGCCTGCAGCACGCTTCGTCAACGGACAAACGATCTCGGTTGATGGTGGGCTCGAGACGCTCCGCAATACCTGGCGCACAAACACCTCATTCGGATAGGGGCTCAGCCTGCAACGATCAGAGCAACCGCCGAGACTGCACCAAGTAGCCCTATCCCCTGCCACCAACGCATCCGCTCACCTCGGAAGGCCATTCCACACACCACGGTCACTGCTGCGTACTGGGTGCCTGTAACCACAACTGGGGCAAGGTCGCCGTGCTGTAGCCCATACACGAAGAACATTGCACCAATACCGGCCCAAATCGACCCGTGGGCGATCGTCTTGAACACGGCACGGGCGGGGAAGACCGGCTCTCTCGACCCGATGCTGACAGCGGCCAAGACACTGAACGCAACTGCTCGCTGGGCCATGACTGGCCAAAACCCACTTGCGGCACTGAGTTGATCGAGCATGACGAACAGGCAGCCGTAGCCGATACCCGCAGCCAAACCAAATAAGAAGCCACGTCGAACGTTTCCGGCGAGCAGCGGGTTGACGGTAATGAGCAGCACCGACATCATTCCGAGCACCATCCCGGCTACGACCGTGGCTGAGGGAACCGTGCCCCTAACTAGGTCGACCACCACGGGCAGGGCCACCCCGACTACCGCAGCCGGTGGTGCGACCACTCCTGCGGTGGCAGAGGCATAGCCCAGATAGAGAAAACCCAAGGCCACTACGGCAATGATCCCGGTCAACACCCCGATGAATACGTCGGTGGCGATCCACTGGCTACCCATGACCAGTGCCCCGACCGCTGACACCGGGATCCCCATGAAGAAGAACGCACTCAGGGTGAGACGTATTCCCACCCGGTCAGCGGCACCGCGAGTGAGGTGGTCTCCCACTCCGATTCCCACGGATGCAGCTACTCCATAGATGGCAGACATGCTCAGTTGCCCAGTAGGGGGTCCATCGGAGCGAAGCCCGAAACCTGGCGGGCGTTACCGATGGCACCCGACAGCCGTGGTAGCTCAGGTCTCCTGACCATGACCCAGGGCAGATGATATGGACGTCGCCGATGCCACAACTTGGTGGGCAATGACGTCGCGCATTGCCTCATCCGGAAATCGGTAGCTCGGCCCGTGTACATGGATCGAACCCACGACGATGCCGCCACTACCGAATAGGGGTGCTGCAACCGAGTTGATTCCCTCGGAAAACTCTTCCTCGGTCCAGATGTAGCCATCGATCCGAACCTGTTCTAGGCGCTGCCTAACAGCTTCGGGATGAACAACGGTATCTGGTGTGTAACGCTCCAGACGCCTGTTGAGATAACGGTCCACGGCCTCTTCGGGCCACTGTGCAAGCACCACCAGTCCCGACGAAACTATGTGCATCGGCAGGCTGGTTCCGGTCCAGTCCCTGACTTGCACCGGGTGGGCACAGTCGACCTGGTTGAGGTAGTGGACGTCATAGCCGGCTGGGATTGAGATGCCCACGGCCTCGGCCACCAGGTCGACTAGTTCGACCATAAAGGGCTGGGCTACCGCCAACAGGCTCTGAGATGGATCAACACTGGATGACAGAGTCACGAGGGTGGGGCCAATCCGGTAACCAGCACCGCCTACGATCCGCTCGATAGCTCCGAGTTCCTCGAGAGTTCCGAGCAGCCGAGCCACGGTACTGGTCGGCAGGTCGACGCGACGGGCGAGTTCGGTGATTCCAGCCGGATTGTCTGCCAACTCCTCAAGAAGCCCAAAGGCCCGTTCGATACTCTGGACTGTTCGCACTCTTGTGCCTCATGTCTGACTGGTCGAGAGAACCATCATAGACCATTTCCCGCATTGTGGGAACCTGAGTACTAAGTGTGGACCCAGATTCCCGCGATGAGTAGAGTTCCCACATTGCAGGCCCTTCCCACCTGATGGGACCAAATATCTGCAGTAAGGACATAAACATGGCCAAGCTGCCTGCGTGGTGGCCCCAAGTCCCAACGGAGTGACGAACCATGGCAGAAGACGAAAGCACAACCGAGGAGATTGACCTCACCAGTTTGTCCAATGAGGACCTGGTCAGCCAAATGCACGATGACCTCTACGACGGCCTCGCAGACGAGATTGCAGAAGGCACCAACATCCTCCTTGGCCGTGACTGGAGTCCCGCCAAGGTCCTAGATGAGGCCCTAGTCGAAGGCATGCGAATCGTCGGTATCGACTTTCGCGACGGGATCCTCTTCGTCCCTGAGGTACTGCTGTCAGCCAATGCCATGAAGGCCGGTATGACGATCCTCCGACCGCTGCTGGCCGAGACTGGTGCTGAGCCGATCGGCAAGGTCGTAATCGGAACCGTCAAGGGCGACATCCACGACATCGGCAAGAACCTGGTAGGCATGATGCTTGAGGGCGCCGGGTTCGAGGTGATCGACCTCGGCATCAACACCGACGTGGAGGAGTTTCTCGGGGCGCTTGATGAACACAAGCCCGACATACTCGGCATGTCTGCCCTTTTGACCACCACGATGCCCTACATGAAGGTGGTCATAGACACGCTCGAAGAGAAGAGCCTGCGGTCTGAGTACGCGGTGATCGTCGGTGGCGCGCCCTTGAATCTGGAATTCGGTGAGGCCATCGGGGCCGACGCCTACTGTCGTGATGCTGCTGTCGCAGCAGAGACCGCCCAGCGCCTCATCGCCGAGCGCCGCGCGGCAGCAGCGTAGGCAGTGCCCCGACGGACCGGGAACACCGACGGGCGGACCCTGATAGTTGCATGCGGGGCGCTGGCTCGAGAATTGCTTGATGTGGTCAGGGCCAATCACCTTGTTCAGATCGATGTTGAATGCCTCCCGGCCTCGCTACACAACACACCTGAACTGATCCCTGCTGCAGTCAAACGCCGGGTCCAGTCGGCCCGCAACCATTACGACCACGTGTTCGTCGGATATGCCGACTGCGGAACTGGAAACCGCCTTGATGCCGTCTGTGCGGAACTCGGAGTCGACCGCCTCCCGGGTGCCCACTGCTACGAGTTCTTCACAGGTTCTGGCCCTTTCGATGAGATCCAAGAGGCTGAAATCGGGACCTTTTACCTGACCGACTACCTGGTCAAGCACTTCGACCGGATAGTCATCGCCGGCCTCGGCCTCGACCGACACCCGGAACTCCTCGTCGACTACTTTGGGCGCTACACGAGGCTGCTCTACCTTGCCCAGACAGACAACCCGAAACTCGTCGAAAAAGGGAGGCTGGCAGCCAAACGCCTTGGACTCCGCTACGAGGTTCGTCCAACTGGATACGGCGAGTTGGAAACGAGCATCGTGCAACTGGAATGTTCGCCACCTGCTGGTCAGACACCCGAGACAACGGCCTCCCCAGCCGCAGTGGCCTGATCCGATGACCGCAAAGCTCGTGACCATCTACTGGCGTGACATCCCCGCACAGGTAACTGCTCAGACAGGTAGGCACCGTGAGAAGGCACTCCTGGACGCACGGTTCCAACACGCGATCGACCGGGCCGCAACTGTTGCAGGCTTTACTGAGACCAACGACTACGTAGCCGAATGGCGCCGCGAGGCTGTTGACTGTGGCGCTCACATGGCAACTGCCGTAGCTGCCGAGGCCAGCCGACTCAACGAAGCCTTTCCACCTGAGAGGCTCGAAGATCTCGTCAGGTCTGGTGGCCTCGCGAACTGAACGACAGAAATCTTGTGGGCCGGCGCCCATGATCCCCGTAGGAGAACCAAAATGACCGACACCGTCTTGAGCTCAGCCACCCGTGAAGTGGCGATCGGCTTCGGCCGACCATTCGTGATGATCGGGGAACGCATCAACCCGACTGGCCGAAAACTGCTGGCCGAGGAAATGAAGAGTGGCGACTTTAGTCGTGTCGAGGCTGATGCCATCGCTCAGGTGGAGGCAGGCGCACAGATGCTGGACGTGAACGCGGGCATCCCCCTCGCCGATGAGCCGGGACTCCTGGCCCGCGCTATCACCCTCGTCCAATCGGTAACAGATGTTCCAATCTCAATCGACTCATCGATCATCGAGGCTCTTGAGGCTGGGCTTGCCGCCTATGAAGGAAAGCCGCTCGTCAACTCCGTCACCGGCGAGGACGAGGTCCTTGAAAGGGTCCTGCCCCTAGTAGCAAGACACGGGGCTGCTGTCGTGGCCATCTCCAACGACGACACTGGTATCTCCGAGGACCCTGACGTGAGGTTCGAGGTTGCCGCCAAGATCGTTCAACGAGCCGCCGAGTACGGCATTCCCGCCGCCGACGTGGTTGTTGACCCGTTGGTGATGCCGATTGGTGCGATGGGCTCTGCTGGCCAGCAGGTCTTCACCCTGGTTCGGCGCCTACGGGAGGAACTGAAAGTTAATACCACCTGTGGGGCATCCAACGTCAGCTTCGGCCTACCGAACCGCCATGCCGTGACCGGCACCTTCCTCTCCATGGCAATTGCCCACGGCATGACCTCGGCGATCATGAACCCACTTCACACAGAGGTGAAGACCGCTGTGCAGGCAGCCGACGTTCTAGCCGGGCACGACACCGATTGCGCGACCTGGATCCGCCTCAACCGTGACTCCAGTACTCCCATACGCGAGCGTCGTGGCGGTCGTCGTCGCCCGCCAGGCTGATCTCGGGCTAATGGATTCCCCTGTTGGTGACCACCTCGTGGTATTCACACCTTCGGGCCACAGGGGTTACCTACCGGATGGCACCGTGGTACTTGATGCGGCTCGAAAGCTGGGAGTCGACCTGGACTCGGTGTGTGGAGGTCGCGGCATCTGCGGGCGCTGTCAGGTTGAACCCACCTTTGGCAAGTTCACCAAGCACGGCATTACAGCAACCGAGAACCACGTATCACCGAAGGGGACAGCAGAGCGCGACTACAGGGGCCGCCGACCGCTATCGGACGGCCTGAGGCTTGGCTGCGTCGCCGAGGTACTGGGAGACCTGGTGGTGAACGTGCCGGCTGCCAGTCAGGTCCACCGTCAGGTCATCAGGAAAGAGGTCGACTTGACCGACGTCCAACTTGACCCGGTGCTGCTCTTACGTCTTGTCGAAGTACCCAGCGAATCCAACAAAACCCCCAACTGGCTCATCGAGTCGCTGGCCGACCAATGGGGGCTGGCAAACCTCGAGATCGAGAGCCGAGCCAACGAGGAACTAGAGAATGCCCTAACCGCCGGAGCGGAAACCGTGACTGCAGCCGTTCGAGACAAAAAACGAGTTGTTGCAGTCTGGTCGGACCTGCGCGACCGCGCCCTCGGGGTTGCAATAGACGTGGGCTCCACAACCATCGCCGGCCACCTCTGCAACCTGGCCACCGGCGAGGTTCTGGCCACCGGTACTGCAATGAACCCCCAGATCAGGTTCGGCGAGGACCTCATGAGCAGGGTCTCCTACGTGATGATGAACCCGGGAGGTGATACGGAACTGACAACAGCAATCCGCGGCGCCCTGGACTCACTGCTCGGTGATCTCTGTAGGACAGCGGGAGCATTGAGAGAAGAACTGCTGGAACTGGTGTTGGTCGGGAACCCGATAATGCACCACTTGTTCTTGGGATACGACCCGACTCCGCTAGGGACAGCACCTTTCACCCTCACCACAGATGAGGCGATCGACGTCTCTGCCGCCGAACTGGGCTTGAAGGCCCATCCGGCCGCCCGGGTCCACACTCTGCCTTGCATCGCCGGCCATGTTGGAGCCGACACCGCAGCGGTGATCCTGGCCACGCACCCACAAGAACAAGTGGGTGTACAACTGGTTGTAGATGTGGGCACCAACGCCGAGATAGTCCTCTCCGGGAAGGGTCGATTACTGACAGCATCAAGCCCAACTGGCCCGGCATTTGAAGGAGCACAGGTCAGCTCGGGACAACGAGCCATGCCCGGAGCGATCGAACGGGTCAGAATCGATACCGAAACCGGAGAACCCCGCTTCAGGGTGATCGGCACCGAAGTCTGGTCTGACGAGCCAGGCTTTGACGACGCCGTGGCCGACACTGGCGTAACTGGAATCTGCGGTTCCGGAATTATCGAGGTTGTAGCCGAGCTATGGCTTGCCGGATTGATGGACTCAAATGGTGTGATCGGTGGCGCCGGGACCAGGAGCTCTCCACGTATCGTTGGCGAAGACCGCACCTACTCCTACCTTCTCCACGACCCGGAATCAGACAACGGCTTACAGATCCTCATCACACAGAACGACATCCGAGCGATCCAACTCGCGAAGTCGGCGTTGTATGCAGGTGCCCGGCTGCTTATGGACCATCTCGGCGTCGACCACATCGAACAGATACAACTAGCGGGGGCATTTGGTAGCCACATCGACACGCTCCGGGCGACTGTCCTGGGACTGATCCCGGACTGCGATCCGGACAAGGTCACCTCCGTTGGAAATGCCGCTGGAGCCGGTGCGGCAATGGCTCTCCTTTCGGGGACAGCCAGGGTGGAGATCCAAGACGTCGTCAAACGAATCGAGAAGGTAGAGACAGCCCTCGAGCCCACGTTCCAAGAGCACTTCGTGGATGCCATGGCAATCCCCCACCGCACGGCTAGCTATCCCGGTCTCTCAACACGTATCCAACTCCCCGAACGCAGGGTCCCACCGGCTACAGAAGGCCGGCGGGACCGACGGAGCAGGACGGCTACAGAGGAGAGCGAGGCACCATGACCCAGGAGCACCGAGGTCGGCAAGGTGGTGGCAGAGCAGCACGACGGGCTCAACGGACGTCGGCGCCGACCGAGGTCCAGCCATACCTGACCCGCTCCATCGCACCGGTGGAGATCGTCTCCAACGAGGGCCTTGAGTTGATAGAACACAACGCCGACACCATTCTGGAAGAGGTCGGGATCGACTTTCGCGACTATCCCCCGGCCCTAACCCTCCTTAGTCAGGCCGGCGCCGAAGTGGCTGGTGAGCGAGTGAGGTTCCCCAGAGGCATGTGTCGGGAGATCGTGAAGGCCTCGGCACCAGCCACCTACATCCAGCACGCCCGCAACCCGACCCGCAGTGTCATGGTGGGTGGTGACGCGACGGTTTTCGTGCCCGCTTACGGATCACCCTTCGTGTTCGACGTGGACAAAGGTCGCCGCTACGCAACCATGGAGGATTTCAATAACTTCGTGAAGCTCGCCTATGCAAGCCCCCACATGCACCTCTCGGGAGGGACCGTGGTCGAGCCGGTGGACATCCCAGTGCCCGAACGTCACCTTGACATGGTCTATGCGCACCTCCGTTATAGCGACAAGCCGTTCATGGGTTCGGTGACTGCCGCTGGGCACGCCCAGGACTCGATCGATCTCGCAAAGTTGGCATTCGGTGATGATTTTGTGGCCGAGAACACGGTCATGACGAGTCTCATCAACGCTTCGTCACCGATGACGTGGGATGCAACGATGCTTGGAGCTGCTGAGGTCTACGCACGTTCGATGCAGGCATCGATGATCAGCCCGTTCATCCTGGCTGGGGCGATGGCCCCGGTGACTGTGGCCGGAGTTGCAACCCAAACCCTTGCCGAGGCCCTAGCTGGAATGGCCTTCGTACAGTTGGTCAACCCGGGTGCTCCAGTGGTGTTTGGCTCATTTGCCAGCTCCATGTCAATGCAGACCGGTGCACCCACATTTGGCACACCTGAACCCGCCCTTGTGTTGTACACCGTGGCGGCCCTGGCCCGACGCTTGGGGGTGCCATTTCGATCAGGTGGCAACCTGTGTGCTTCGAAGGTGCCCGATGTCCAGGCCGCTTCGGAAAGCATGGCGACTTTCATTCCGGCACTCATGGCCGGAGTCAACTTCATGCTCCACGCAGCCGGTTGGCTGGAAGGCGGCTTGGCCATGGGTTACGAGAAGTTCATCCTGGATGCTGATCAGTGTGGACTAGCGGGCAAGTTGCTAGAAGGCGTGGACCTGTCTGAGAACGGCCAGGCGATGGATGCCCTCCGGGAAGTGGACCCGGGTCAGCACTTCTTGGGTACTGCACACACTTTGGTCAACTTCGAGACTGCCTTTGCTCGCTCTGAAATCGCCAACAACGACTCCTTCGAGCAATGGGAAGATGAAGGTAGCCTTACGGCCACTCAACGGGCGAACAGCATCTGGAAGCAAGTGCTCGCCGACTACGAAACTCCGCTGCTGGACGAAGCAGTGGACGAAGCGTTACTGGACTTCATTGCCCGTCGCAAGGAAAGTCTCCGGGACAAAACCGGGTAGCAGAGTCGGTTGAAAGCCACTACTAGATCCAATCGATACATCCCGCATCGTGGAACCTGGTCCCGGAATGTGGGTGAACAGCTGTTACCAGAAGTTAGGATCTCGCCGGTCTGAACAGACCCGATAATGGAAAGCAAGAGGACAATGACGTTCCCTTCCGATCTGGAAATCGCCCGCGCTGCAAGCCTGCTCCCCTTGACGACGGTGGCCGAAAGCGCCGGCATCCCAACCAAATACCTTGAGCCCTACGGTGACGGTGCCGCAAAGGTCAAGTTAGGTGCCATCGAAGACATGGCCGAACAGCCCAGAGCGAAGTACGTCGTCGTCTCGGCAATCACCCCAACTCCACTGGGCGAGGGAAAGACGACCACAGTTGTGGGTCTCGGCCAGGGCTTTTCTCACATAGGCAAGCGGGCAACGATCGCGATCCGGCAGCCGTCTATGGGTCCCACATTTGGAATCAAGGGTGGTGCCGCCGGAGGCGGCTATAGCCAGGTCGTTCCAATGGAGTTGCTCAACCTTCACCTGACAGGCGACATGCACGCTGTCACGGCTGCCCACAACATGTGCTCAGCAATGCTCGATGCCCACCTCTTCCATGGCAACGAACTGGGCCTGGACCCCCATAGCGTCACGTGGAGACGGGTACTCGACATCAATGAACGGGCCCTGCGCAATATTGTTGTGGGCCTTGGTGGGCGCCTCGACGGCATACCTCGCGAGACCGGATTCGACATCACCGCTGCATCTGAGGTGATGGCGGCCCTTGCCCTGTGTACGTCACTTGCCGATCTGAGAGCCCGAATGGGCCGCATCGTCGTCGGCTACGACAGGACTGGCACACCGATAACAGCCGAGGATCTCCAGGTAGCGGGGGCGATGACCGTAATCTTGAAAGAGGCCATCAAGCCCAACCTGATGCAGACCCTTGAGGGCACGCCGGCACTAGTGCACTGTGGGCCATTTGGCAACATCGCCACCGGCAACTCGTCGATCATCGCCGACCAGATAGGTATCCGCACCGGCGACTACCTACTCACTGAGGCCGGATTCGGTGCCGACATGGGAGCTGAACGGTTCTTCAACATCAAGTGCCGCATCTCTGGTATGGCTCCCGATGCAGCCGTCCTGGTCGCTACGGTCCGTGGCCTCAAGGCGCACTCCGGAAACCACAGAATCGTCGCCGGCAAGCCCCTTCCAGAAGCACTACTTGTGGAGAACCCCGATGAGGTCCACCAGGGTGGGGACAACCTGCGCAAGCAACTCGAGAACATGACCGTACATGGCGTGTCCCCGGTCGTAGCAATCAACGTTTTTCCCGGCGACCACAGTGCTGACATCGCCGCGATCCACGAGATCGCCGCCGAGTATGGCGCCAGGGCCGCAGCCACAACGCACTTCGCCGACGGTGGCGCGGGTGCTTCCGACCTGGCAGCTGCAGTCGCCGAGGCCTGTGACGAAACAAGCGACTTCAAGGT
Source organism: Acidimicrobiaceae bacterium (assembly GCA_002726315.1). Taxonomy (GTDB): domain Bacteria; phylum Actinomycetota; class Acidimicrobiia; order Acidimicrobiales; family MedAcidi-G1; genus UBA3125. The sequence continues at coordinate 23,784 of PBSS01000043.1, read as the reverse complement.
CCTCTATCCCGATGAGATGAGTCTTCGCGACAAGATCCGCACAGTTGCGGACAAGATCTACGGTGCTGACGGCGTCGACTTCTCACCCCAAGCCGACAAGCAGATCGATACCTTCGAAACGAACGGATTCGGCGACCTACCCATCTGCATTGCAAAAACTCACCTCTCGATCTCGTCTGATCCGACCCTCAAGGGAGCTCCCACCGGATGGAGGCTTCCGGTAAGGGAGGTGCGGGCAAGCATTGGTGCCGGGTTCATCTATCCGATCTGCGGAGACATGCGCACATTGCCCGGACTCGGAAAGATGCCAGCAGCCTCGGGTATAGACATCGACGAAAATGGCGAGATCGTGGGTCTGAGTTGACGTTCACCGACAACTCCACCTCGGAGTCGCCAAAGGAACCGAAGCGTCGACGACCGACTCTGGCAAAGAGTGACCGTGAAGTCCACAGGCACCTGCTCGAGGGAATGACCTTCGAGTTGATCCCGCTCAAGAGCCTGGATGACCAGATCCGGTTTGTTCCGACCGGATCAACAGTCTCCATGACCTGTTCCCCTAACAAGACGATCGAGGACACCCTGGATCTCTGTGAGCGGCTAGGAAACTATGGCTTTTCGACGATTCCCCACCTTGCGGCCCGCATGGTCGAGGGTGAGGCCCATGTGGACCAGATTCTCGCCCGCATCACCGGACTCGGGATAAGGAAGGTTCTCTTCATAGGTGGAGATGCCGAGCCTCACGGACCATTCACCGACGCTGCAGCCTTCCTCCGATCATTCCTTGACCGGAAGCCAGACATCGACGTGGTCGGCATCGGTTCCTACCCGGATGGCCACAGCACCATCCCAGATGACGCTCTCGTTGCTGCCCTCCTCGAGAAACAGGAACTCATCGCCGCGGCAGGCCTTGAGGGCTACATGTCCACCCAGATGTGCTTTGACCACCAGAAGATCGGCAGTTGGCTGGCAGACAGACGCTCTGCCGGTGTAACTCTTCCCTGCCACCTGGGAGTACCCGGAGCAGTGGATCGTACCCGGCTGTTGACAATCTCAATGCGGCTAGGAATCGGCACATCGGCTCGCTACCTGAAGAAAAACCGCACTTCGGTACTCCGACTACTTTCACCCGGTGGCTACAACCCCAACAAGCTAATTGCTCCATTGTCAAAGAGGGCCACCGAGCTTGGTATCACCGGTGTCCACTGCTTCACGTTCAATGCCGTTGACACAACCGAGGACTGGCGTCAAAAGACCCTCGCTGGTCTGGAGTGCTGAGACGACTACTCCACGGACAACTGATCAGCTTCCCGAATGGAGTCTCAGGTCCAAAGTTGGGTGAGAATGGGAGTGCATGACCGATACACCCTCGTGGAACCCATTGGACCCTGACTTCCTCCGAGACCCCTATCCCCACTACGCGCGCCTTCGATCCGAAGATCCGGTCCACCGCACACCATTCGGCCCAATGATCGTCTCCCGCTACGACGATGCCTACCAAGTTCTTCGGGATCCGACCACCTCGGTGAAGCGCTCTAGTTCCTCTGGAGTTGTTCCCGACCACATGGAACCACTCGAGCAAAGGAGAATGGAAAGGGCACCATCGATCCTGGGGCTGGACCCACCGGACCACACCAGGCTACGCAAACTGGTCCAGCGCACGTTCACACCCCGTTCCATCAACAAGATGCGCTCTCAGACCGAGTTGATCGTGGATTCACTGCTTGATGCCCTGACAGGTCGCGAGATCATCGATCTGATCGCCGACTACGCATTCGTAGTTCCCTTCACCGTCATCCACACGATGCTGGGCCTGCCAGAGGCCGACACGGTCAAGGTTAGAGAATGGTCCGGAGCCCTCACCCAGACCCTGGAACCGTTCCTAACCCCTGAACAGGTGGCAGCGGCGGTGAGTGCTGGCCAAAGGATGGATGCCTACCTAACAGAAGCCATCGAATGGAAACGTCGCGAACCGGCCGATGATCTACTCACTGGCCTCATCCAGGTCGAGGAGGAAGGTGACCGGCTAGACAGCGATGAACTCCTCTCCATGGTGGGTCTGCTGTTCATAGCCGGCCACGAAACGACTGTGAACCTGATCGGCAACGGGACCCACGCCCTTCTCTGTCACCCAGAGCAGTTTGAATTGGCTCGGACCGGACAGGTCGACGACGAGACCATGACTGAGGAACTCCTCCGCTACGACAGCCCTGTACAGACCTCTGGTAGACGCCTCACGCAGGACACGGTCATCGGTGGTATCGAGGTGGCGGCAGACGAGCTAGTCCTGACTGCCCTCGGCAGTGCCAACAGGGACGAGGCATTCTGGGGTGACACTGCCGCAGACCTCGACTTGACCCGCGACGATGCAGCCCGACACGTCTCCTTTGGCAGTGGTGTACACCACTGCCTTGGTGCTGCCCTTGCCCGCATGGAGGGTCAGATTGCCATCTCCCGCCTTGTCCGAAGATTCCCGGAGCTCGCCCTCGTCGAGGAACCAACTATCAACGCCCGGATCATCCTGAGGGGTCGCGGCATCCTTCCAGTCAGCCTCGGAACAACAGCCTGACCAGCCGTCAGACTAGTGGACAACTAGGCCCCGGATCTGCTCCCTCGAAGGACACGCAAACGCACAAAACAATGCCCCCGCAATCAGGGTCACCGTCATGAACATCCAGGCCCTTTCGAACGCAACCAGAATTCCCTGATCTGTTCCAGTCTGGAATACCGCTATCGCGATCGCCACGCCACTGGCAAAGCCGACCTGTGATGTAGTGCGGAGTGTGGCACTGGCAGTGGCGTAGCGAGAAGCAGGCACCTCCTTCAGACCCAACGAGGCAAAGGTGGCAAATGAACAAGCCACACCGACCCCAAGGAAGAGGGACGCGGGTAACAGGGTTCCCAGATAGTTGGAATCCGTACCTACTCTCATCAGCAATAGCAGGGGTGAAGCGGCTGTCGAAAGGCTGCCAACGACAAGGAGGTTCCTGTGGCCGATCCGGTTCGCCACCGAGCCCACGGGTCCACCCAGGATCGCCGCCAGGGCAGGGCCGGGTACCACCCCGAACCCAGCTGCCAATGCCGACCAAGCCCACAACTCCTGCAGCAGCAGGGTGTTGAACAAAACAATGGCGATGAACGCTGTTCCAAAGAAGACCTGACCAGTGGCAGCCGACCAGAAGGAACGGAACCGGAACAACCCGAGGTCGAGGAGAGGGTGTTGATGGGTCATCGAGCGAACAACCAAGACTCCGATGAAGACCAAGCCCACTGCAGCTATGAGAACTGTCGGGCCAGACCGGTATCCCCAGTCACCCCCCTGAACCACGGCCAACAGGATGCAGGCCACTCCCAGCGTCCCAGCCGGCACACTGAGCAAGTCGAAGCGACCTGTGGCCTCTGAGTCCCTTGACTCTCGGACGAAGTGGGGTGTGAGAACAAGTATGAACAACCCGATCGGAACATTCACGAGAAATACCCATCGCCAGGAGAGAGTGTCAATCAGAACCGCACCAAAGGATGGCCCAACCGCCGCACCGAGAGCAGCAGACGCCCCCCAGACCCCTATGACCGTCGAGTGGCGTTCGTGGGGGAACTCGGGAAGGACCATCGACAGCGAGGCAGGACTGAGGATCGACCCACCGATTCCCTGAACCACTCTTGAGGCAATCAACCAACTGGTAGAGGGTGCCAGCCCGGATGCAAGTGAACCGACGAGGAACACCGCCACCCCGACCATGAAGAGGCGACGTCGACCCTCCTTGTCGGCTATCCGCCCGGCTAGGAGGAGAAAAGCTCCGACGGCCACCGAGTAGCCAGAAAGTATCCAGGAGAGACCCGCCTCCGTGGCACCCAGGTCTTGCCGAATTGATGGGAACGCCACATTCACTATCGAAATGTCGATAACGGTCAATAACGCAGCAAGGGTAGACACCGTAAGAGCCATCCAAGCCCGCCTGTCCGCCTGGACTATTTCCCGCTGCTCCACCAACTAATCCTCGCCCGTGTCGATCAATCCACCCTAGATGGACGGATGAACAAACAGACGAGGGAAACTACAGCCGGGAGGCGGGCGGCCCGAACCTGCAAAGCAAGGTTGGGCCGCCCGGTTCACCCGGAAGGATGGACGGCTATTCGCCGCCCGGGTTCAACTTGACGGTGATTGGCCGCCAGTTCTTACCAGTGGTGTCAATACCCCGACCTCTCAAGACATCGAGAGCAGCCTCGGCGTACTTGGTTGTGTACGCCCCCGAATCGGGCACCGAAGCCAGGATCGACTCGCTCGTGGCAACACTGATGGTCTGGTCCCAAAGACCCTTGTCCATCATGCCAATACCATCAGGTGACGGCCAGATGAGTCCGTTGATCTCGTTCATCTCCCAAGCTTGATGAGACCGGCCCAGAGCAGAGCCGTTGTCAAGAACAATGTCCACACACTTGTCGCTGTTGTCTCGACAGTACAAGAAACCCTCGAGCGAAGCGGCCACAAAGCGCGTCGTAATGTCCTCATAGTGCTCGTCGTTAGCCAGCTTCGCACCATCAGCCCAGATAGCGTCCTGGAGCATTGCCGTTCCAACATCATTCCAGTTGATCACTGAAAGGTCGTCTGCCGTGTACAGGGCACCGGTTGCCGGGTTTGTTGCCTCTAGCACCTGTGCGTATTCGTTGTAGATCATCGCCTGTGCAGCATCAATCTCGCCTGTCAACAGGGCCAACATGTCAAAACTCTGCTGTACCAACTCATAGTCGGAGTCCGGATTCACACCCGCTTTGCGAGAGCCAGCTAGAAGCTCGAACTCATTACCCCAGCCCCAACTACCTACAACCTTGCCGGCCAAATCGGCTGGCTCATCAATCCCGGAATCAGCCCATGCGACCTGCAGGGTCCCGGACCGCTGGAACACCTGTGCCACGTTAACTATGTCCATTCCCTCCTCGCGTGAGACAAGTGCTTTGGGAACCCATGAGACCGCGAAATCAGTGGCACCTGAAGCCAGTTGCTGCTGTGGAACGATGTCGACACCGCCTTCACGGATTTCGACATCGAGGCAGTACTTGTCGTAGATGCCTTGATCAACCGCAGCAAAGTAACCACCAAACTGAGTTTGAGTCACCCACTGCAACTGAAGGCTGACCTGGTCGACCGAATCACAGTCACCAGTCCCCACTGCTACATCATCAGAACCGCAAGCTGCAGCAACAAGTGTCATCGCCACCACCATCCCCACGATTCGAGTAATCAACTGTCTTTTCATGTTTCCCTCCCGGGATTGTTGTTTGAATCGCCACCCCCGACACCGAGGCGCCAGGGCATACTTACACGCTCAACTATCAAAGCTCCAGCGAACAGAGCCAAACCGAGTGCCGAAGCAACTGCAATCGCTGCCCAGGCAACGTCATATCGAGCAAGGCCAGCGTTTGAAGTGATCACGTTTCCGATGCGATCCTGAGGACCTCCGAAATACTCAGCGATGATGGCAGCAATCACTGAGAGTGGAGCCACGAGCCGCAGAGCATTGGCAAAGAACGGAAGAGCGTTCGGAATGCGGACCTCGCGCATGATTGTCCAGTCACTCGCGGCGTAAGAACGCATAAGTTCGATTTCGTCAGGATGTACCTCAGTGAGCCCCTTGGCGGAGTTAATGAATACCGGAAAAAAGACAACGGCTGTCACGACTGCCTGGTTGCTGAGGGTCCCGGTGATCCCAAACCAGGCATTGAAGATGGGTGCCAATGCCACGATGGGAGTCGCGTTCACCGCTACCGCCAACGGAGTGAGGCCCTCATTCAGTGACCGGAAGCGAGTCGTGACCAATGCTAGGACCACACCGGCAAAGATTCCAAAAAGCAGTCCACTAACTGCGATCCTGCCAGTCTCCCAAACCGCATGACGCATCATCGACCAATTGTCAACCAACTCTGACCTAATCGAAGACGGTGTCGGAAGGAGGAACTCCCGGATACGGAACACGCGGACCACCAGTTCCCAGAGGGTGAGGCCAGCCACACCCACCAAGAGGGCCGGCCCCAGGGACCTGATCCGCTTGGCAACTATTGTGGCGATCACACAGCACCCTCTACTGCCCGCAGGGCCTCGCGGATCTCGGTAGTGGTCTGAAAAAATTTGGGGTCTTCCCTAGTGTCGGGAGTCCGCTCACCCAGGTTCACGTCGATCACCGAGTTGACCTCTCCCGGCCGAGCAGATAGCACAACCACCCGATTGGAGAGGAATGCAGACTCCGGAATCGAATGGGTTACAAAGACGACTGTTGTCCCAGTCTCCTTCCAAATCCGGAGCAGTTCCCCCTGCATGTGCTCACGTGTCATCTCATCGAGCGCCCCAAAGGGTTCGTCCATTAGCAGCAGACGAGGCGAGAAGGACAAGGCACGCGCGATTGAAACTCTCTGCTTCATCCCGCCGGACAGCTGGCGCGGGTAGTACTCACCGAAGCCGTCCAACTTGACCAGTTGCAGCATTTCGGCCGACCTATCGGTGCGGTCTGCTTTGGACCAGTCATGCAGTTCAAGGGGCAGTTCGATGTTGGCCCTGACACGTCGCCAATCAAAGAGGCCGGGGTGTTGGAAGACCATTCCGTAGTCCTGATCCACACGCGCATCGTGAGCGGGCTTCCCAAACACCGACACACTTCCAGAAGTCGGCGTAAGTAAATCTCCGATTAGGCGCAGCATCGTTGACTTGCCACAACCCGACGGCCCAATAAGTGACACAAACTCGCCCTGTTCAATCTGCAAGTCAATACTGCTCAACGCCTGGACCTCATCGTCATTGCCAACGTTGAAAGCCATATCAACGCTGTCAATGCAGACGGCATGCTCCCGAGTCGTTCCACCTATGGCGGTGCTCATGCCATCATCCCTCCGCACGACGTAGTACTCGTCTTTCGACCAGAGTGACTAAACCGAACACTGTCAAACCCAGAAATGCCGAACCTATGACTGAGGCGTAGAGGCGCTCCGGCCACACGGCGTACCGTTGTGCAAACTCTAAGGTGGCCCGTCCCAACCCCGTCTTGGTTCCGATAGAAATCTCTCCCACAATCGCACCTACAACACTCAAAGTGGCAGCGATCTTAAACGCCGGAAAGAGGTATGGGCGCGCTGAAGGCAAGCGGAGTTTCACGAGCGTTGTCCACCACGGTGCAGCATAAGAACGCATCAACTCAACATGCTCTGGAGTGGGTGATTGCAGGCCGCGTAGGGCACTGACAGCTACCGGGAAGAAGGTCAAAAAAGTCGAGATAAGGGCAATGCTGGCAATATCAGGCAAGTTCTGGTGTCTTCCCCAGGTGACCACGATGGGTGCAAGGGCAATCAGGGGAATCGTCTGGGAGACGTTGATCCAGGGTAGCAACCCGCGTTCTGCGAATCGCCAGCGCAACATGAGGATTGCCAGCCCAAGCCCGATTGCAGAACCCAGAAAGAATCCGATCGCCGCCTCCTGGAAGGTGAACCAGGCCTTCTTCGCCAAGAAGACAATGAGCGGCAGGGTGGCCCGGCCATCTCGTATATCGGCGAAAAGCTCTCCGACAATGTCAACAGCATGCGGCATGATGATGTCATCGGTGGACACTGGTAGTTCGACACTGGTACCGGGCCAAGCATCACCGGTCTGTTGGCCCATCCACTTGTAGCTCTCCCAGAGCGAGAAGATCACAATCAGTGCCGCGAGCACGGAAAGGGCCATCCGCAGCATCGCTGCGCCCCCTAGGTTCAAACTCTTCACGCTTGCCCACCGAGCCTCGTCAGGCAAAGGTCAGGAACCGTACTCATGATTCAATCTGGCGGTCAGTGGTTGGACTTGCTGATCCGAAGTGACGCTGCCTCTCCATCAGGCTGCACCAGTCCCAGCTGGCTCCGCCCATGGCATCCACATCGGCCAGAAACTGGCCTACAAGCGCTGTCACCGGAAGGGAGACACCCAACGCTGACGCCTCGTCCAGGACCAAACCGATGTCTTTTCGCATAAGGGTGGTAGAGAACCCGAAATCGTACTCACCCTCGTGCATCTTGTCCGCCCGGTTCTCCATTTGCCATGAAGTGGACGACCCTTGCAACATGGCCTGGACCACGTTCTCGACATCCAGACCAGACCTGGCAGCGAAGTCCAAGCCTTCCGCTAGTGCCTGACAGAGCCCTACGACACAGATCTGGTTGGTCATTTTGGTGAGTTGGCCAGCGCCCGACGGACCCATGTGCCGTACCTGGGACGCGTATGCGCCAATCAACGGTTCAGCCCTAGCAAACGCTCCGTATTCACCGCCCACCATCACGGTGAGAGCACCCCTCCGCGCACCATCTACACCCCCCGAAACAGGAGCATCCAAAAAGTGAGCGCCAGCCACTGAGACTCGCCCCTCGGTCTGGCGCGCTATTCGGGCGGAAGTAGTTGAGTGGTCCACCCAGACCGCCTGGTCAGCTATCAGGGGAACCAACTCGGCTGACACAGCGTCCAATTCTCGATCCGACGGAAGAGAGGTGACTATGAGGCTTGCCTCTGTCACAGCTGCAGCTACGGAGTCAGCAGCCGTTCCACCATGTTCTACAACCCAGTCCTGGCAAAGTTCCTCGACCACGTCGAAAACGACCACGTCATCAGAACCATCGCGGCTGGCTAGGTGTCCGGCGATGTGAAAGCCCATCCGTCCCAGGCCTAGACAAGCAATCCTCATACCGGAACCCCATCTTGACCACGGTCGTTGAGGTTGAAGCCACCTGCAAGACGGGCGTTGACACGCCCACCGATAGACATGGCCAGGATCAGTACCAACTCGTCTGGGCGCGGTGAGTCCGGGACCCCTACCTCTATGGAGTCGTAGTGACTACCCACGTAGGACCATTCAAGATGTGTCAGCGGGACGTCGAGGCGTGACCCAGGTGGGCCGACCTTCTTGGTGGAAGGGACAATGGCCTCACCCCTACCGATGGCTGCTCTCATCCCTCCACCACCGGGTATGTGCCACATGGCGCCGTGTTCTATCTCTCCGGCTGTTCCGACAATCGCCCCCTTGCCGTAGCCGTCAATCGCATCCGGCTCACCACCCATGTGGCTGATGAGCAGTTCACCTAGCCGCTCACCCATTTGCCGCAATTCCTGTGTAGCGGGACTGAGGTCGGACACGTAGTCACCGACATACGGGTTGCTCACGACCACTGCAACGGCACCCTTCACATGGGTTCCAGCCGGCTCTGGGCCGAACTCGTGGATGGTGTCCTCGACTGTGACACAGGTCTTTCGTGTCTCGAATAACAACGGTTTCCTTCTCTCTCAGGTTGGTGTTCGTATGTGCTTGTAGCCATCAGGGCACAGCGATGCGTCAAACCAGTTCCTCTAACCGCCTGCCAGAACCGGGACTATTCCCTGGCCGTAGGCATCAAGGGTCTCATCTTGCTGATCATGCATCAGGTACACCGCAAACTGATCGACGCCGAGGTCACGCAGTTCTTCGAGGCGTTCGATGTGGGCCGACTCGGAGCCCAGAATGCAGAACCTGTCAATGATCTCATCGGGTACGAAGTCGGTGTGCTCCGCTCCGGCCCGACCGTGGTCGCTGTAGTCGTAACCCTTTCGTCCCTCGATGTAGTCGGTGAGAGCTGCTGGCACAGCGATTCCCTCAGTTCCGTAGCGGGCGACCAGGTCAGCCACATGGTTTCCGACCATGCCGCCAAACCACCTGACCTGATCACGTTGGTGGGCGATGTCATCGCCCACATAGGCCGGTGCGACCACGCAGATGTAGATGTCATCGGGGTCGCGACCGGCATCCTCAGCGGCAGACCTCACCGCTCCGATCGTCCATTCTGCGATCTGGGGGTCTGCCAACTGGAGAACAAAGCCGTCAGCGACTCTGCCGCACAGGGCCAGTGCCTTTGGCCCGTAGCACGCCATCCACATGGGCAGAGATCCACCAGAACGCCACGGAAGTTTCTGCCGGGTGCCGTTGTAATCGACCTCTTCACCCTCGGCGAGCCCCTTGATCACAGCCATTGACTCTTCGAGGACGGCCAGGTTGCAAGGCTTGTGTCCGATGACCCTCATAGCCGAGTCGCCTCGCCCTATGCCACATACCGTGCGCTCGCCGTACATGTCATTGAGAGTGGCGAAAACCGACGCTGTCACGGTCCAGTCACGTGTGCCCGGGTTGGTGACCATCGGACCAACGACCATGTCTTTAGTGGCAGCCAACATCTGGCTATGGATGACATACGGCTCCTGCCAGAGAACGTGACTGTCGAAGGTGTACGCGTACCTGAAGCCGAGGTCCTCGGCCCGTTTCGTCAACTCTATGACTCGCCGTGCTGGTGGGTCGGTCTGCATTACTACCCCGAAGTCCATCATCTCCCCCTTTGCACGACTTCGCTGTTGCGTCGAACCTTGTCCTGTTTCGTCATGGACCTGCGGTCAGTCGTTCCTGGGGAAGCCCAGATCCACGCTGCTTGTGGAGGGATCCGGCCAACGACTGGTCACTACCTTGGGCCGCGTGTAGAACCTCATACCCTCGGGTCCGTACATGGTCGTGTCTCCAAAGAAGGAGTCGTTCCAACCGCCGAACGAGTGGTAGCCGACAGGCACTGGAATCGGGACGTTGATGCCAACCATGCCAGCCTCAACGTCGGCCTGAAAGCGCTTTGCTGCTCCACCGTCGCGGGTGAAGATGGCGGCTCCATTGCCATACGGGTTGTCGGCGATCAGCTTGACCGCCTCTGCATAACTGCCACTGCGCACTACCGAAAGAACCGGGCCAAAAACCTCGTCGCTGTAGACCGACATGTCGGTTGTAACCCTGTCGAGTAGCGACACCCCTAAGAAGAAACCGTCTCCGTCAAAGACCTGCTCGCGGCCATCAACTACGAGGTCGGCACCGTTAGCAGCACCTGACCCTATATAGCTAGCGACCCTGTCACGGTGTTCTTCGGTTATTAGTGGCCCCATCTCTGAGGCAGGGTCATCGCCGGGGCCGATCACGAGTTTCTCCATACGGATCTTTATGGCCTCAACCAGTGGGTCGGCTATGTCACCCACAGCCACGACAACGGACACGGCCATGCATCGCTCGCCAGCTGAACCATAGGCGGCTGAGACGGCTGCATCGGCGGCCAGGTCCAGGTCGGCATCGGGCAATACGATCATGTGGTTCTTTGCACCACCCAGGGCCTGGACGCGCTTGCCGTTGGCGCTACCAGTTGAATACACGTAGCGGGCGATCGGGGTGGAGCCAACGAAGCTGACCGCCGCGACATCGGGGTGTTCGAGCAGTCTGTCGACAGCCTCCTTGTCACCGTTCACGAGGTTGATGACACCGGGAGGAAAGCCTGCCTCCTGAGCCAACTCAACGACGAACCGAGGTGCTGATGGATTCCGCTCAGAGGGCTTCAAGATGAACGTGTTGCCACAGGCCACGGCATTCGGGATCATCCAGAGTGGAACCATTGCTGGGAAGTTGAAAGGGGTGATCCCGGCGCAGATGCCCACGGGTTGGCGCACTGTGTAGACATCGACCCCGGTTGATGCCTGTTCGCTGTACCGACCATCGAGAGTCTGGGCAAATCCGCAGGCGAACTCGATGTTCTCGATACCCCGGGCCACCTCGCCGCGTGCATCATCGACAACCTTGCCGTGTTCAGCAGTCAGCCGCCGGCCTATCTCGTCCGAATTCTCCACAACTAGGTTCCGGAAGGAGTGGAGCAACTTGGTGCGTCGTGCAATCGACACGTTGCGCCACTCGGCAAATGCTGTTCTGGAAGACGCCACGGTGGCATCCACCTCGGTGGCCGATGCCAGACCGACCTGGCCAGTCTGTTCACCGGTGGCTGGGTTGAACACCGGTCCTGACCGCCCTGAACTCGATTCGACGGCCTCTCCGTCGATCAGGTGCTGAATCTGCAACATGCGCTACTCCTGAGAAGTGTGAACGTGGATTGTGGTCTCTGTAACCGTCATGTCATCTACCAAGTGTCAGAGGAGGTACGAGGAAAGGCCGCGGCGCAAGTAAGCACCGTCACCCTTCGCTCCGTGATAGGCATTATCAGCAATCAGTACCTTGCCCTTGGACAGGACCGTGTCGACCCGACCATCGATCTCAACACCCTCGTAGGCCGAGTAGTCCATGCTCATGTGGTGGGTGTCGACTGACAGCATCGTCGAACCATTCGGATCGTAGAGAACGATGTCGGCATCCGACCCGGGAGCTATCACGCCCTTCTGGGGGTAGAGCCCGAACATGCGTGCCGGTGTCGTTGAACAGGTCTCCACCCAACGTTCAAGCGATAGCTCACCCATGACCACACCCTGGTAGATGAGATCCATGCGGTGCTCAACCCCACCGATTCCGTTGGGAATCGCCCGGAAGTCGTCGAGACCCAGCTCCTTTTGGTCCTTCATGCAGAATGGGCAGTGATCAGTGGATACGACTGCCAGGTCGTTGGTGCGCAGACCACGCCACAGGTCGGTGTGATGTGTGTGTGCCTTGGTCCGCAACGGCGGCGAACAGACGTAGCCGGCTCCTGCAAAACCGGGTAGGCCTAGGTGGTCCTCAAGGTTGAGGTAGAGGTACTGAGGACAGGTTTCGGCAAACACGTTGTGGCCGTCGTTTCGAGCTGCGGCGACTGCTTCAAGTGCCTCGCTGGCCGAGAGATGCACGAAGTAGACAGGGGCTCCGGCCACGAGAGCCAGCTGAATGGCCCGGTTTGTGGCCTCGCCCTCAAGGGCCGGTGGGCGGGTGATGCCGTGGTAGACGGGATCGGTCTGACCACGAGCAGCAGCCTGCTCGGCCAACACGTCGATGGCTATGCCGTTCTCGGCGTGCATGCAGATGAGGCCACCGTTGTCGGATGCCTTCTGCATGGCCCGCAGGATCTGTCCATCATCGCTGTAGAAGACCCCTGGATAGGCCATGAACAACTTGAAACTGGTGATTCCCTCACCGACGAGACTGTCCATCTCTTTGAGGGCGGCTTCATCAACGTCGCCGAGAATCATGTGGAACCCGTAATCGATTGCACACTCGCCCTCGGCCTTGGCGAACCATGCGTCAAGTGACTCCCTCACATTCTCACCATCACGCTGCACTGCGAAGTCGATGATGGTGGTAGTCCCACCCCAGGCAGCCGCTCGTGTACCAATCTCAAAGGTGTCGGACGCGAAGGTCCCCCCGAACGGCAACTCCATGTGCGTGTGAGCGTCGATGCCTCCGGGAACAACGTACTTGTCGGTTGCATCAATCACCTTTTCAGCACCGTTCTCAGCTGACACTGCGGCACCACTACCGGGCTGTAGAAGCGCGGAGATCGTCTGGCCATCGACCAGCACATCGGCCTCGTGACGCCCTGTCGGACTCACAACCGTTCCGTTCTTGATGAGGATCGTCATGTCCTGTCTCCTATTCGTTCAATCAGCATGTTTGTCCCACTAGGCCGTGACGTCCAGCCTCAGCTCGCCTCCATCAGCGAACCGAGCGCCGCGGCGATGGTTTCTCCGGCTTCGTCGATCTCATCTGGTGTAACTGTCATCGGAGGTGCAATGCGAAGTACGTTGCCATAGAGGCCACCCTTACCTATCAGTACACCCCGCGACCTCGCCGCCTCGAGGAGACGAGCGGCTGCATCGGCATCTGGCTCGTTGGTTCCGGGGCGCACCATTTCGAACGCGAGCATCAGGCCGCGGCCCCTCAGTTCGCCCACCGATGGGCACGCTTCAGCTGCTGGCCTGAGGAGGCCTTCCAATCGGGCACCCATCTGCTTCGAGTTGCCCTGGAGGTCATTGTCCAACATGTACTGGATGGTCGCCAAGGCTCCCGCACTACTAAGAGGATTACCTCCGAACGTGGACAGGGAGTTGGCAGGGAGAGAGTTCATGACCTCAGCACTGGCAACAACTCCACCGAGGGCCAGGCCGTTCCCCACCCCCTTGGCGAACGTGAGGATGTCGGGCGTGATCCCGTGGGCTTGGTATCCCCAGAAGTTGTCTCCGGTCCGACCCCATCCGGTCTGAACCTCGTCGGAGATAAATAGGACACCGCGGTTGTCAAGCTCCTTTTTCATGGCACCAAAGAAGCCATCAGGCGGGACTGCAAAGCCACCGACGCCTTGGATGGGTTCGGCGATCATCGCCGCCACGTCGCCTGAGGTCATCATGTCAAACACTTGGACCAGGTCCTCCACGCAAGCATCCGTGTACGCATCGTCGTCGAGAGCCCGGAAGGGGCTGCGCATGCGATAACCACCATGTACATAGTTGACCGAGAGACCGCTGACGCTGGTCGGTGACCACGCTCGCTGTGCTGTGATCGCGATGGTTGTGAATGAGCGGCCGTGATAGCTGTTGCGCAGAGCCAGAATCTGGTTGGACTTCCGGTAGGTCGTAGCCAACAAGAGTGCCGCGTCATTGGCCTCGGTGCCAGAGGTAGTGAAGAACACTCTGGCATCAGGGATGCCTGACAGGTCTGCTACCAGTTCGGCCAACTCGATCATCGGCTCGGAGAGGTACAGGGTGGAGGAATGGAGAACCTTTGAGGCCTGCTCCTGGACCGCCCTGGTCACCTCGGGCACGTTGTATCCGAGACTGGTGGTGAGGATGCCACCAAAGAAGTCCAGATAGCGGTTTCCCTCCACATCGACCACGTGACGTCCGTCACCGTGATCCATTGAGATGGGTGGGTCGTAGTAGAGCGCCAGCCAGGATGGAAGAACTGCCTGATGACGACCGAGAAGTTCTGAATTTGTACTCATTTTTGCTCTCTCCCCCAGCTTGGAGTGGCCACCCTCAGGCAGAAGTCAGCGGGCCGTACATGTCCGGCCTGCGATCACGGTAGAACGCCCACTGATTACGGACCTCATCGACTTGGTCAAAGTCCAGATCACGAACTATCAACTCGGCCTCCTGGTCAGAGCAAACATCGCCCACGAACTGTCCACGCGGGTTGACGAAGTAGGTAGTTCCATAGAAATCGTTGTCACCCAATGCCTCTACACCAACGCGGTTGATGGCCCCAACGAAGTACATATTGGCTACCGCAGACGCCGGCTGTTCCAGTTGCCACAGGTATGAAGAGAGACCACGGCTGGTTGCCGACGGGTTGAACACAATCTGGGCGCCGTTCAAGCCGAGTGCCCGCCAACCCTCGGGGAAGTGCCGGTCATAGCAGATGTAGACGCCAACTTTTCCAACCGCCGTATCGAATACCGGATACCCAAGGTTTCCGGGGCGGAAATAGAACTTCTCCCAAAAGCCCTTGACCTGAGGGATGTGGGTCTTTCGGTACTTGCCCAGATAGGTGCCATCAGCATCGATGACCGCTGCAGTGTTATAGAGAAGGCCCTCTTGTTCCTTTTCGTACATGGGTAAAACCACAACCATGCCGAGTTCAGTCGCGAGTTCCTGGAAACGCTTAGTGGTCGGTCCATCTGGAATTGCCTCGGCGTAGTCATAGTAATCAGTCTCCTGCACCTGGCAGAAGTAAGGGCCGTAGAAGAGTTCCTGAAAGCACATCACCTGGGCTCCAACAGCTGCAGACTCACGCATGTACCTCTCGTGGAGTTCGATCATTGACTCCTTATCGCCTGTCCAGGCCGTCTGGACCATTGCCGCCCGTACCTCGTTTGCCATTGCAGACTCCTCTGTTGCCATTACTTGCCGGTCACAACCAGTAGGACCCTAAGGCTGGCCACATCTCCACGTGAAACCAACCCCCGAAAGCCCCCATGCGGCTATTAGCGATCCATCATCCACCACCTGAACCAGATCCGAGAGATACTCAGCGGTGACGCCACTAGACGAACTCTTCAACCACTCAAATCAACCAGCAACTACCAAGACAATCGTGGCCATTGCTCCGGTCAACCCAATGACCTGGCTAGGCCTCATTCGCTCTCTCAAGATGACACTAGCCAAGCCAATGGTCGTCACCGGATACAGCGAACTCAGTACCGATGCAAGGCTTAGGTGACCTCGATTCAGCGCTGCCAACAAAGCAACATTGGCCAAACCATTGAGCACCCCGATACTCACTAACCACTTTGTGGTGCCTATAGCGGGCTTGGGTGACTGACGAAGAGCGACTATCAGAACAAACACCACGAATACGGACATGATCCTGGCACCGACTACAGGCCAGGGTGCACTGGCTTGGTCCGTAACACTCATAACGATGTAGGACCCGGCAAACCCCACTCCGGCGAGAACAGACTCGAATAGAAGACCTACGGACAATCTGCCACCTCCGGTTGACACCCCTGACACCAATAGAATTGACACCAACCCGATCAGGATCCCAATAACTTGCAAGCGGGAAAGGTACTCACCAAACATCACTCCCCAAAGAACTGGTAACGCCGCATTGCAGACAGCTGCAACCGGAGCTGTAATCACCATTGGGCCACGAGCTAACCCGCGATAGAGGAACACGAGTCCTAGCAGTTCGAACGCTCCTGCCAACATCCCAATAAACAGATCCAGAGCACCAAACTGATCTGCAATTATTGGAGCTATGCCTCCGATAAAGACCAGGCCTACAAGGTGGGATGTAGCAACAACGGATATCAGGCTGGTTTGTCGTGTTGCTCGTCCACCGAGGAAATCACTAGAACCAAAAAACAATGCCGCCAATAGAGCTAGCCCAGCCGCCATGAAGCATGAGGCTAGACGTCAACTCGTTACAGCCCAAAGTCGTTGACTTGTGGCCTGGGCACGCTTGATCTGATCTACCGCCAATGTCGATCTAGGTCAGATCTGATCTCTCTCCTCCAAAGGCACTTCAGTTAGTTCGGTGGCTTGGATGTGACGGGGCAGGGCATCCACCTCACTGGCAGCAGTCAGTTCTGTCGAACCGGCACCCAGATCGGGGAACTTGCGCATGGTCACGAGCAGCCTGCCGTCGACGGAACCCACTAGGTCATTGAACGCCCCGACGGCTGTAGCGAGCCCACGGCCGGTCTTATCGACGTGACCCAACACGACACCGACCCGGTCGTAGAGTTCCTGACCCAGGTCAGCTATCTCCCTGGCGTGCTCGCTGACGCGGGCCTCTTGCCAGCCGCGTGACACAGCCCAGAGCAGAGCTAGCAGGTTGACGGGTGAGGCCAATAGCACCCGCTTCTCCATTGCCTCATTTAGGAGGGTGTGGTCGGAGCGCAGGGCATCAGCCAGGAAGGATTCACCGGGTACGAAGAGGACCACGAACTCGGGTGAGGGGCCGTCGCCCTGCTCCCAGTACTTCTTGCCGGACAGTTGCTTCACGTGACTTCGCAGTGCGGCTGCATGGCGAGCCATGTGGGCTTCGACCTCGGTCGTCTCTGTCGCTGCCTGAGCATCCAGGTATGCGTCGAGAGGGACTTTGGAGTCGACCGCTATGTGTGCTCCGTTCGGTAGGCGAACGCGCACGTCGGGGCGACCGCGGGAACCCTCGCGGTTCTCACCGGTGAATTGTTCGTCGTAGTCGCAGTAGCGCGACATACCCGACAGTTCGACGACATTGCGAAGTTGGTTCTCTCCCCAAGCGCCGCGTGCCGTGGGAGACCTGAGCGCTTCGGAGAGTGTGAGGGTCGACGACGTCAACTCAGTGATCTGGCGGCCCATCTCACCAGTCATCTTCTGGACCGCTCCCTTGTCTTGCTCGTGGGCCGAACGAAGATCACCGACCGTCCTACCAAGTTGCTCCATCTGCTTGGAAAACGGATCAAGCAGACCCTTGGTCTGAGCCTGGACTGCATTCATGCGCTCAGTGGCGAGTGCAAGGAACTGCTCGTTGTTGGCCTGCAAGGCAGAGGTAGCCGCGTCACCGAGTTGTGCCTTCACCTCGGCACCGATGAGTTGGGCAAGTGCCGCCCCGTCGACTGTCGGCTCAACGCTATGAGGAGAGTTGCCGCGGCGTATCGCCCATACGACGGCTACTGCGGCGACCAAGAGGACTGCAATAGTCACTAGTTCCATGACATGGAGGGTACGCACCCGCTGCGACAGACGCAGGGAATTCCCTACCTGCCCCCAGTTGAAGTCGTCACGTAGCCCAACTGCTTGGATCTATCCGACAAGCAAAGCCGACAAGGTCGCCCCCATGGGCTCGTCGCACATTATTGGATTGGGCCACCTCTGCCAATCCCTGAACAGCGGCACGGCCGTCCATGCCCGCCGATGCGAACCCGCCTTGCTCATCGATCTGACGCACCCGGAACGACCGGGCCACCTCGGCATCCCAGAAAGACACATTCATCTCGGTGTCACCCTGGAAGGAGGTGAAGATGAGGTTTGCCGAGCCAATGGTCGCCCAGCGATCGTCGACGACCATTGTCTTGGAGTGAACGTAGATCTCCTCGTAGCCCCACGACCTGCGGGCCGCCGGTGCAGCCAGGCAGAATCCGGCATGCTCGGCGAGTGCGGCAAGTGCGTCGTAGCCGGCGGCTATACCCGGAAACGCCCGGTACCTTGCAAGTTCGGGCATGGGATCACCGGGCACCAGCGCCACGACCACAACCCCCCTCTCCAGTGCCTCTCCGAGCGCCACAAGGACCACACGGCTGAGCAGTATCTGATCCTCTATGTATATGTAATCGCGCGCTGCCCCAATCGCCTCCAGGTACTGCGCACGCACGCTGTTCTCCCCGTTGGGCAACTCCGGATACAGGCCCGGCAGGACGCTGCGCACTATCTGGGCGGTCGTGTCGCCAACCAGTGCGGTCCGGCCAACAGGTGAATCCAGGTCGTCCGTACCACCCACCGGCCATGCGCCATGCTTTTGGTCTCGTTGTGAGGCTCCATTCCAACGCATCACGAAGTTGTCGTGCACATCGGTCACTGATGGCCCTCTCATCAGACAATGCACATCGTGGATGTTGGCGTACCTGTCGTGTCGGCTCGGTTCATCATGGTCCGGACCGGCCATCGACCCGGCACTGATGTTGATACCGCCAACGAAGGCGACCTCGTCAGAGGTGCCGGCGTCGATGAGCCACATCTTCTGGTGCTGGCAGCGCATGCCGACGGCATCCCAGCGGGCATGCCAGGTCGTGTTGCGTGCAGCCAGAAGCGATGCAGTTGAACTATCGCCGGGGAGGGTGTCATCAGCCTCGGCTGCTTCACCCTCGGGGTGCCAGAAGAGCACCCTCACGTTGATCCCACGACCAGTAGCCGTGTCCATAAGGTCCAAGAAGGTCCCACGGCCATGGGGAAAAATGGCATCTACCTCTATGAATGCAACACACACCCACACTGAGGAGACGGCGGCCTCGACCGCTTCTGCAATCAGGTCGAATGCGACGGCGCCGTCCACGAGTGGCAGCACCAGATTGCCCTCACGCGGGGGAAATGCCCCCTCCGCTGATGCTGGATACGCTCTCAGGTCTTCAGGGCCGGTCGCCATGTGCAGACGGTAGCCAGCGAATCGTCCTAGCTCGGCTCTCGGCAGTGAGGGGGCGACACAGTTCGGCGGTGTGCGCTCTCGTAATCGAACACGATGAACATGGACCAGTTAAGAGCATCGATGAACACCTCGAAGAGTGAGGCTTCAAAATCGAGGTGTTCTTCGTCCTCAACGATCCCGATGATCCCGTTTCACACAAGCCCTTTCCGGATACGGAGCCCTGATCGTTCCTCCTGCCTCAAGGGCAGCCAGGTCATTACCGGAGGCGCCCCAGCCGAGACTCAGACCGGTCCCGTGGTAGAGGCGGTACAAAGCAGGTCTGACAACAGGAGACTAAGCCACACGGTCCTAATGTGAACGCTTCAGAATCGCTCTGCTGCTGTTTCGACAAGCCAGGAAAATGCCGGATCTACCGACCTTGTAGCAAGCATCTCGGGGTGCCACTGCACGGCGATGATCGGCAGATCAGAGTGTTCCAAGCCTTCGATCGAACCTTCCGGAGACTGGGCGCTCACTCGAAGACCATCTCCAACCCGGTCAACTGTCTGGTGGTGGAGCGAGTTGACCGAGCGTTCCGATCCGTAGATGTCTCCAAGGGTTGTGCCGGGTTCGAAGGTGACCATGTGTAGTTCGGTCGTGGCCACCTGCTCGAAGCCGGCGTGCGGTGGGATGTCCTGGTGGAGTGTCCCGCCTGCGTGGACGTTGATCACCTGCAGGCCGCGGCAGATACCGAGGATGGGAAGTGCAAGTTCGTAGGCACAGCTAACTAGGGCAAGTTCTTGTTCGTCTCTTAACGGTTCGGGCGGGAAGGTGTTGGTCTCGACCTCAGCTCCGTAGCGACCCGGATCAATGTCTCCTCCACCCGGAAGAAGCAAACCATTTAGGTGCTCTAACAGGTCAACAGGATCAGCGTCGATGGGGAGGTGTACCGGCAGGCCACCCGCCTCAATCACGCCGTTCGCATAGTCGGCGTAGTAGAGGTCGACATTGAAGTCGGCCAAGACCTCAAGGTTCTCCACTATGTGGCGACCCTTCTTACGCCTACCCGTGATGCCGATTAGTGGTCTCCTGTGCATCATTACGCCTACTTGGCCAGCAAGGTCGACCAGCCCAAAGGAGAGCGGTCCTCGAACGTGGTCGGGGACAGAACCCTCGAACCATTGATGAAGTGGTCCACCAATCCCTCCACGCCGAACACGTCAGACCGTGGGTGCGCTGCTGTCACTGCATTCCCTCTCAGCATTGTTCGTCAGGGCCCAAAGAATTCGCTGCAGTGTAGATTGCCGCTCACTATCCTGCGATCCAAAGCCAAACACGGCGAGGTACAACCATGTCTTCCCACCACCTGATGATCATCGGTGACCAACGGGTCGACACAACAACGAGAATCGAAGTCCGGTCGCCCTACGACGGCAGGCTGCTCGGAACCGTCGCCGAGGCCACTACCGACCACCTAGACCGGGCTGTGGACACGGCGAAGACGACCCTGGCGGCCGGCGTCATCCCCACTCATGAGCGCGCCGCAATCCTGGACCGCCTGGCAGCCAGCCTCACGGACCACCACGAGGAGTTGGCCCAGACCATCTCGACCGAGGCGGCTAAGCCCATCACGATCGCCCGAGGTGAGGCTGCACGCGCCGTCGACACCGTCCGTTTCGCCGCCGCTGTGGCCCGCACGATGACCGGTGAACTGATCACCATGGATGCTAGCTCTGCCGGTGTGGGCAAGACCGGGTGGGTCAAGAGGGTACCAATCGGTGTAGTCGGGGCCATAACGCCGTTCAACTTCCCCCTGAACCTGGTCTGCCACAAGATCGCACCCGCCATCGCTGCCGGCTGCCCGGTCGTTCTCAAGCCGGCCGACAAGACGCCGCTCAGCGCCATCCGCCTGGGCGAACTGCTGCTTGACGAGTGCGGCCTTCCACCGGGCTGGCTGAACGTGGTTCCATGCTACGGGCCTACCGCAGCACACCTGGCCGAACACCCGGACGTGGCCATGATCACGTTTACCGGTTCGTCCGCCGTCGGCTGGCAGATCCGGGCCAACGCTCCACGCAAGCGGGTATCGCTTGAACTCGGCAACAACTCACCGGTGATCATCGAACCCGACGTCGACGTGGCATCCACCGCTGCGCGGATCAAGGGTGCAGCGTTCGGGTTCACGGGCCAGGTATGCATCTCCACCCAGCGGATCTATGTGCACGAGGACATTGCCGACGAGTTCACCGAGGCGCTCGTGGCTGAGACCGGGTCCCTGGTCGTGGGAGATCCGGCGGATCCGGCTACCGAGGTGTCCGCCCTGATCAACGGTGACTCCACCCACAGGGTCACGTCATGGATCGACGAGGCGGTTGAGGCCGGAGCTGTGGTTGAGTGTGGCGGAAAGGTAAGCGACGACGGGGTGGTGGCCCCAACGGTGCTCACGGGCGTCACCCCGGACATGAAGGTGAGCTGCGCCGAGGTGTTTGGACCCGTCGTAGGTGTCGCCACCTACACAGACTTCGAGGACGCCCTTGCAAGTGCAAACGACACCATCTACGGCCTGCACGCAGCGGTGTTCACGAGCGACATAGCCAAGGCTCTCCGGGCGACCGAGGTGCTCGACTTCGCGGGTGTGCTCGTCAACGAGGTGCCCACCTGGCGAGCCGATCAGATGCCCTACGGGGGAATTCACGAGTCGGGCAACACCCGGGAGGGCCCCGTATACGCCGTGCATGAGATGACAGAGGAGCGCCTCATCATCATCCAGGCGTAGATCCGGGCTGGTTCAGGCCTGCTCAACCCCCGCGACCAGCCCGCTGATTCCATCCAGAATCGTCGACCAGGAACCCGGCGGAAGCTCGTGGCCCATTCCGTCGATCCACACCAGTTCGGCTCCCTGAATGGCATCGGCTGTCTCCTGGCCCCCTTGGGGCACCACGAGGGGGTCATGGGTGCCGTGCAGTACGAGGGTCGGCAGGTCCACCGAACGCAGTTCCTCGGTCCGGTCACCGTCTGCCACGATCGCCGCCATCTGCCGCTGCTGGCCATCGGGATGCCATGACCGCTCGATGTTGCTAGCCACGTACTGGCGAACGAGGTCCTCGTCGAACGGGAAACCACCACCTGATATGGCGCGGGCGCCCTCGACGCCTGCCTGGATCCGACCCTCGAGGGTGCCGGGATCCGGCGAGATGAAGATGGCGGCCACATCGGGATCTGCCGGAATGAAACGGGGTGTCGAGAAGATGGACGTCAAGGAGAGAGCCCGTTCAGGGTGGTTGATCACCAGTCGCTGGGCGATCATGCCTCCCATCGAGGCTCCGACGATGTGGGCCGCCCCGTGGCCCAGGGCATCGAGCAGGCCGACCGAGTCGGCCGCCATGTCCGTGAGCGTGTAGGGGGCGTCAAAGGCCCCACCGGTCATTGCCGCGGTCATGACCTCCGTTGGGTCCGCCCGATCGAGGTGGTCCAGGTGGCTGGACAGGCCGATATCGCGGTTGTCGAAACGGATCACCTGGTGGCCTCGCCCCGCCAACTGCTGGCAGAACTCGACCGGCCAGGTGGTCATCTGGGCACCCAGGCCCATGATCAGGAGCAGCGCAGGGTCGGCCTCGTCACCGAACACCTCGTACTCAATCTCAATGCCGTTTGCCGTCACGCGGCCCATGTCACCCCCTTTGTAACCCGATCCAACTTCAATCTAGGTTGCCACCATGAGCGGCGAACTGTGGACACGGGCGGCACACGAGTTGGCGGCGATGATCGCCGGAGGCGAGACCTCCAGCCGAGAGGTGGTCGATGCCCACCTGGCCCGAATCGACGAGGTGAACGGTGATCTCAACGCCGTCGTGCGTGTTCTGGCCGACGGCGCCAGGGCCGGTGCTGATGCGGCCGATGCCGCGGTGGCAGCCGACAAACCGCTGGGGCCCTACCACGGTGTGCCCATCACCATCAAGGAGAACCTGGACTGCACGTGCTCGCCCACGACGCAGGGCGTACCGGCGATGGCCGAGGCCATGCCGCCCATGGATGCGCCCGTCGTGGAACGCATGAAGGCGGCCGGTGCCATCCCCCTGGCCCGCACCAACCTGCCCGAGTTGGGCCTGCGGATCAGCACCAACAACCCCCTCCACGGTCTGACCCGCAACCCCTGGAACCCTGTCCTCACGGCCGGTGGCTCCAGCGGCGGAGAGGCCTCATCGATCGCGACCGGCATGTCACCGTTCGGGCTCGGCAACGACCTGGGCGGCTCGCTGCGCAACCCCGCCTACTGCTGTGGGATCACGTCGCTGAAGACCTCCTTAGGACGGTTCCCGAGTGCCGGCACCATGCCGCCGGCCGACACCCCGACGCTGGCGTTCCAGTTGATGGGCGTGGAGGGGCCGATGGCCCGTCACGTGGCCGATCTGAAGTTGGGAGTCGAGGTCATGGCGGG
>PBSS01000042.1 GCA_002726315.1 Acidimicrobiaceae bacterium | reverse complement strand
TAGGCAAGTGGGTAGGGGTTGACCGGGTTTCCCCTACCTCCCGGGTGGTATTCGAGGTGCAGCAGGTTGGCGTCGGCATTTCCGTCCGATCCAACGAATCCGATGTTGTCACCAGCTGCCACACGTCCCTCAATGCCGAACCGGCGGAGATGAGTACCGAAGTAGTAGTCGCCATTGTCGGCAACGAGGTCAAACGACCGACCCCCTATGGAGTCCCAGCGGTAACTGACCCTTCCTGGAACTGGAGCCACGATGGGAGTGTTGCTGGGAGCAGCTATGTCGACCCCCTCATGGGTACGACCACCTGATCTGGGCTCGCCCCAGGAGTCGTGGAACCTAGTCTCACCCACAACGGGACATAGCCAGTCGGTCGAGTTCACCACGCGCACGACCGCTGAGGTGTTTCGCCTAATCCGTGTTACCTCATCAAGGCGCTTCCTGTCATCCTCATCCAGACGGTCCAGAACCACTTGGTAGGAGTTGCGGATCTCGGACGCGTCGTGGAGTTGCTCGACAAGCAACCTGTTGGCTCTATCAAGGGCCTCTGAAACATCACGGTTCCTCGAGCGCAGGTCAGCAGCCATCATCGACAGCAGGCTCAGCCGATTGCTTGCCTCAACGATTCCCTTATCAACAAGAAGCCCGATGCGACCTGCTGCTGCTAGTAGTGGCGCTAAGCCAGTTGAGCGGACCACCACCAGGGAATCGGCCGGCCCTTCGGCTTCCACCAGCGAATAGTCTCCGTCAGAACCGGAAGCACCCGCGATTACAGGTACAGAAACAAGTGCAAGGATGCCGAGCGCGAGGAAAAGCGCTGAGAGGCGAGGCACGGTGTCATTCTACCGAGCACTTGGGAGGCGGCGGCGGAACCCGGTCAGGAACATGGGGTGTCGGACTCGTCGTGGATGTCTCCCACCAGTTCCTCAATAACGTCTTCCATGGTCACTATTCCAACTGTCTTCCCCTCCGCCCCACGAACAGCAGCCAGATGGTTCCTAGAGGCCCGCATGGCCATCAAAGCAGCCTCCAAGGTTTGTTTTTCCTCCACGACAAGCATTCGACGAATTCCCTCAAGAGGCACGGTCTCATGCATGGCTGCCTCAGGGAGTCTGAACAAGTCCTTTACGTGGATCATCCCAAGGAAAGAATCGCCAGCGGCTGCAATCACAGGCAACCGTGAGTGTCCGCTCTCCAGAATCACCCCCTCAATCTCCGAAATGGTCATCTTGCGATCCACTGAGACGACTCTGGACCTGGGGATCATTACCGACACGACACTTCGACTTCCCAAGTCGAGTGCGCCTGTCAGTAGGTTGTGTTCAAACCCCTCGATCAGTCCTTCCCGCCGCGACGCCTCCAAGATGGCCGCAAGTTCGGGCTTGCCTATAGCCTCATCAAGTTCATCAACCGGCTCCTGTCCGAAGGCGCGGACTGCAAAAGCAGTGAGGCCGTCGAGCAACCAGATGACTGGTGCTATTAGCCGGACGAGTATTCCGTGCATCGGTGCAAGCCGTCGCAAGGTCTTCTCAGGTTCTGCAATAGCAACATTCTTTGGCACCAGCTCTCCCACCAGCATCTGCAGAACAGCCGCTATCCCGATGGCAGTAATCCAGACAGCGGTGTCAATGACACCGCTCGGCAACACGAGACCAACTAGCGCTGGACGAACCAGATCTCCAATGGCAGGCTCCGCCAGTATCCCAAGTAGGACACTACTGAGCGTTATCAGAACCTGAGCTCCCGACAGTTGGTGCCGTAGATCTCTGCGCGCCCTGTAGGCAGCTGCTGCCCCCCTCAGATTCTTCTCGACGGCTTCTTCCAGAACGGCGGGGCGACTCGCAACGACAGCAAACTCGGTGGCCACGAACAAACCGTTCACGATGACCAGAACCGCGACGACTCCAATGGCTATGAGGGTCATGGCTTATCCAGTTCAGAGGACCTAGCAGCGGGCGGCGATACCGAGTCCGGTGCTACTACCCGCAGGGTTGCTATTCGATGTCCATCGACCGCCACCACCTCGATACACCAGCCATCCTCATGGACCATCTCACTGGGCTCGGGAATGTGGCCCAACTTCGCCAATACGAATCCAGCGAGCGTTTCATAGGGACCCTCAGGTACCTGGAATCCGCATACCTCCCCAACCTCTTCCAAGTGGAGTCTTCCGGGGACGACCGTACTGCCACTGTCCTCGACGCTGGTCCGCACCACCATCGGATCGTGCTCGTCGTCGATCTCACCGACGATCTCTTCAAGCAAGTCTTCCATCGTGATAATGCCCGCTGTCCCACCGTGTTCATCTACTACGACAGCCATCTGCTTCCTGGCAATCCGCATGTCCTCCAGAATCAGTTCGAGATTCCGGGTCTCGGGGACAACGAGCGGCTCGTGCATGAGGTTGCTAACTGGAATCCCGGAACGCTCCGCGGCAGGTACCCCATAGATGGACTTCACGTGGACCACACCGATGACATCGTCAAGGTCTTCGAAGAAGACGGGGAACCTAGAGAACCCTGTGGCCACACACTTCTCCACAAGGGTGGAGGTGGGGTCATCATGTCGGAGAGCTTCAACCACCACCCGTGGCACAAGAACATCCGCGGCGGTCTTGTCTCCAAACCGAATCGATCTCGTCAGTAAGATGGCATCTTCTGAGTCGATGTCACCGCCGCTAGACGAGGATCGAACTACCGACTCGAACTGCTCAAGGGTATGCGAAACCCCCAGTTCCTCCCTGGGTGATACCCCCAGGCTCTTTACTAGAGCGTTTGCCACTCCATTCAGCACGACAACCAGCGGACGGGTGAGCACCCCGTAGGCAGCGATCATCGGGGCCAGTCGTCGGGCAGTCCTGTCTGGTGATGCGAGGGCTAGGTACTTCGGAACCTGCTCGCCGAGCACCAGGTGCATGGTCGTAGCTAACGCGACAGCCAACACGATGGTCAGCCCCGTTGAACGATCCTCACCAGTAAAAAGACGCGCAACCGTGGGCTCAGCTACGAAGCCCAGCATCAGTGCAGACGACGTAACCCCAAACTGTGCTCCTGAAAGATGTCTAGTCAACTTCGTCAGTAGCTTGAGAACTCTCTTGTCCCTAGCACCACCAGCGCTACTTGCCGCCTCTACAACTGCTCTGTCCACAGCTACGAGGCTGAACTCGGCAGCCACGAAGAATGCATTAAGCAACAACAGGGCTACTACGGCGAGGACGCCCATGGGTGTCGACATCTGACCCACAACCCTAGTGACGCCCGAGCAGTATGGCCCGATGCAGGACCATCCGGACTACCTGATTACGTTTCTACGTCCATGGATGATTCCTCGGAGGACAGTGTTTCCATCAGGGCCACCCCGGACCCACTCGCCTTGTCCGCTGCTCGTGCTGCTTCGCGCCTAGCCCGCCAGGTAGCAACTCCGCTCTCAGAGAACGACTTGGGGCTCTCTCAGTACCGGGTACTGGTCTTTTTGTCCGAAAAGGGCCTCGCCCCCTCTGACCTCGCAGGCAGGCTGGATATGACAAGGCCCTCGGTCTCAGCACTCATGGACGGCCTCGTCTGTCGAAAGCTCGTGGAACGCCAACGTGACCCTGATGACGGGCGTCGGGTAACTCACCACCTGACCGAGGCAGGGCGCACCGCACTCACGGTCGCCGACATCGCCTTAGCAGAGAGACTCGCCGAGATCGGAACTTTCCTATCGCCCGAGAAGGCTGAGATCGTCGCCCGGGGCCTCGATCTCTTCGGTGAGGCCCTCCTAGCCGAACGACACTCGGGCAGAGTCGTGTGACAGGCCACAGCCCTGAGGGCCATGCAAGTGCCCGGCACAGGCACATAGCCCAACTGAAAATACCAACATGACGACCCTTGACCTCCTAGCTGGCATGTTGGTCTACGGCGTTGCCATCGTCATGCAGGGAGTGATCGGCTTTGGCGCAAACATGTTGGCGGTGCCGATTCTGGCCCTCATCAACCCAGACTTCGTCCCTGGACCCGTCCTCATCTTGAACCCAGTCATGGCCGCCATCTTCACGCTGAGAGAACGAGGCAGCATAGATAGATACGGTCTGACCTGGGCTCTGGTCGGACGAGTGCCCGGAGTGTTAGTCGGGGTACTAGCTCTGATGGTCATAGCCGAGGATCACCTAGGAACACTTTTTGGCGTACTGGTACTTCTTGCTGTGGGCATGAAGGTCAGTGGCATCCACCCCACCCGAAACCGTCGCTCACTACTCGTTGCCGGTGGACTGAGTGGGTTCATGGGAACCACCGTCGCCGTTGGCGGACCACCGATCGCTCTCCTATACCACGATGCTCCAGGAGTAGTCATGCGTGCAACCCTGTCTCCCTACTTCCTGATAGGCACCCCAATTGCTATCGGTGCACTAGCCATCGCGGGCCGCTTTGGCACCAGTGACCTTGTGATTGCCGCCTGGCTCTTACCGGCCCTCTTGGTTGCTGTAGCCATCTCGCACCCATTCCGGGGGGTCGCTGACAGAGGCTGGCTTGCTCCAGCCATCTACACCGTTTCAACGGCCGGTGCTATAGCCCTATTGATCCGCTCGCTCGCCTAACAAGCAGGAGCCGGCTGCAGCTGCTAGTGGCATCTATTGTCCCAGTGTGAATAATCCGATCCTGGAACTCTCGTCGGTCAATCGCACGATGGATGGGGCCCTGGTGCTCCACGACATCGACTGGCGAGTTGACTCTGGTCAACACTGGGTGGTGCTGGGCCCTAACGGTTCTGGCAAGAGTTCCCTCTTACGGATCGTTGCCCTCCAACTGCATCCTTCATCCGGATCCGTGTCGATCCTGGGAGCGCAACTCGGCTCCACAGACATCCGTGTGCTTCGTAGGCGAATCGGCTACACGTCTGCATCCCTAGCGGACTCCTTCAGGCCAGGGATCAAAGCAGGCGACGTCGTTATGACTTCCTTGTACGGAGCCCTTGAGCCCTGGTGGCACACCTACGACAGGGCCGACAGAGATCGGGCGCTTGACCAACTGGATCGGATCGGATGTGGCGATAGAGCCGACCACGCCTTTGGGACGCTGTCCTCCGGGGAGCGCCAACGCGTGCTCCTGGCAAGGACCCTCATGACCGACCCGGAACTACTGTTACTAGATGAGCCGACGGCCGCTCTAGACATTCCCGGTCGGGAAGAACTGGTCGCAACCTTGGCCGATCTAGCAGCCGACCCAACCACCCCGCCGATTGTGTTGGTCACTCACCATGTCGAAGAAATCCCTCCGGGATTCACCCATGCTCTATTAATGAACGGCGGCCGAATCATCGGAGTCGGACCTGTGTGTGATGTCCTGACCGACTCGGTTCTGTCATCGTGTTTTGGCATTGACCTCCACCTGACCCACAATGCAGGTCGCTGGTCGATCAAACTAGATAGTTCAAAATCGTGAGCGATCGCCATGCCTTGGTAATCACGGGTGGACCTTCTACAACGAAAACCGCTGACCTTCCAACTGCCGATCTCGTGGTTGCCGTGAACGGGGGTGCAGAACACGCGACCCTTCTCGGCCTAGTGCCTGATCTGGTAGTTGGTGACTTGGATTCCATCAGTGTCGAAGCACTGGCAGTGCTCGCACAGTCGGAGTCCGCAGTAGAGCAGCATCCGACTGACAAGGACGAGACCGACCTCGAATTGGCTCTTGCCTCCGTCGCTGCACTTGGCGTGACATCGGTAACAATCGTGACGACCGCAGCGGGACGACCGGACCATGCGCTGGCAAATCTGTTGATTGCTGCATCAGACCGTTGGGCCGAACTTGATGTCAACCTCCTGGTCGACTCTTCAAGGGCGTGGGTCGTCCGTCATCAGTTGGAGTTCAGCGCTCCTATCGGCTCAGTGGTCAGCCTCATTTCCGTCGGTGGGCCGGCCACGGGCATTAGCACTTCGGGACTAAGATGGCCTCTATCGGACGAGTCCCTTGGGCCTGACGTGGGCCGAGGGGTCAGTAACGAAGTCTCTCAGCCCGGTGTGAAGGTCACAGTAGGTGGCGGCACGCTATTGGTAATCGCCCCCTGAGCCCCACCCGTTGTTCCAACAAGTTGACTCAGCGCGACGAGGCCAAGCGGATCAACCTGTCAGCATCGACAGGCAACAGGGCCTTCTCAGGTGGCGGCATCTTTCCATTAACGATAAGGCTCACAGCCACCTGCCGAATCCGTTCAGCCCCAATGAAACCCTGCATGCCTCGGTATGTGACCGATCGGGCATCAGCGATCCAGAGCAGCCATGCGGAGAGCAACGGAACTTGCACAATGGCGGTCTTCTTCCGATCTTTCCTCTCAGCCGATACAACGATCGGAGGACGCTTTGCCCCCCAGGTCCTGAGGTTTCTCAGAAAGACATCGCGACCACCCCCGAACCTGCCCACGAGGTCACCCACCGTGCCGTCGGCATGGACAAAGCCGAGCGAAGTCGGACTCTCGGCAGCTCCGCGAACTAGCTGGCTCCACCGACCCTGCGCATCAGTCCCACGGAGTCCAAACACACGGGATGCGGTAGCCGGGTCCGCGAAGACATCCACAACCGGCCTACGAACGGGCGAGCCCAAGAGGTCTCCCCGCGAACAACCGCCGAACTCAACGGCATCGCGAAATCGTCGGAGAGCATCGTTTCTGGCTTGAAAGACAGGGGTTTCAGACACGATTACGATCTTACGACCGCATCCTCACGTAGTCGCACACCCCCTTGTAAAGCACACTCAACCTTTACGAGAAACAAAATTGATGCTTGAATATCCGAACCTTGTGTTTGGGCGAAGCGCGCTCTGACACCTACTGCAACCGGAGGGATCCAAGATGAATCGTTGGTCAAGAAAGCTGGCTCTACTGCTGGCCCTGACTCTTGTGACAGGGGCCTGTGGCTCTGATGAGGCTGAGGAAGCTGCCCCTGCTACGACGGCTGCGGCTGCGGCTGCGGCTGCTACGACTGCGGCTCCGGCTGCGGCTGCTACGACGGCTCCGCCTGCTACGGCTCCGCCTGCTGCTCCTGT
>PBSS01000041.1 GCA_002726315.1 Acidimicrobiaceae bacterium | reverse complement strand
GATGGTCACTACTGCAGCGACCAAGAACCATTGGCCAGAAGGGCCGATATGGGCGGATAGAGCGCTACTTACGACCACGATGACGGTTACGGAGGGGCCTCGCACATCCGTGTTCACGGCGGCAGCGGCCCAAGCATTGTTGTCTCCGACGCTACCGCTGCTCGTGCCCGTGGAAATCAGGAGCTCAGGGCTGAGGTCTGCGAAAGTCAGACCTTCCGGCAGGGCAGCTAGAACTCCAGGCGGAATAGTGCGTTGAGGCCATACCACTAGCACACCGATGTTTTCGACATCCAGTGCACGCCTAAGTGTCTGAATATTTTCACGCCTAAGCGTCTGAACAATATGGTCAGGGAGCGTTCTTTGGGGATCTGTGGTGATGGTTTCTCCGAAGACCGCAGCAAGGGTCGTGGCACTCTTTTCGAGGTGCTCGACAGTGGCATCAAAGGCAGCCAGCCTGACGAGGACCACCGTAAAGATGCCGACCACCAACAGAGCTACTGAAACTACGCCAACTAGAGCCGTGAGAAGACGCCTTCTCATCAGATTGTCCTCATCCCAGACGGTAACCGGTACCGAAAACTGTGCAGAGCGGAAGGTCAGATCCCAATTTGCGTCGGAGTTGCCGCACATGGACGTCAACAGTGCGTTCGTCTCCAACCCAGTCGGCCTCCCAAGCTCCGTCAAGGATCTGCCGTCGGCTTAGTGCGAGCCCAAAGTTCTCGATGAGGAACAAGAGAAGGGAGAACTCTTGGGCTGTAAGGGGAGTCGGCTCACCGCCGACGAGGGCCTCACGGCGACTCGTGTCAATCACAACATTTCCAAACTCATGGACTGAACTGGTGGAACCATGAGAAGTTCGTGATCGCCTCAGGACGGCCTTAACCCGTGCGGCCAGTTCTCTTGGGCTGAATGGTTTCGTGACATAGTCGTCGGCACCTAACTCAAAGCCAACAACCCGATCGATTTCGTCATCGCGAGCGGTCAACATGATCACTGGTACATCAGAACTGGCCCGGATCCTGCGACAGCACTCGAACCCGTCAATATGTCCTGGAAGGCCGATGTCCAAGATGACGAGGTCCGGGGAGCGTTGCCCGATTATGTCAAGTGCCTTTTCGCCCGTGGAAGCCTGGTAAACGCGATGATCGTCACCTCGCAAATACATGTCCACGAGGTCGGCAATATTCGGATCATCTTCAACAACTACGATCACTGTCTTTTCGGACATAACTTCTCCCTGTTGCCATCTTGACGATATGTGACCCTGTGCAGATGATGTCGGGCCGATGTGATGAAAAGGTTAGAGATCCGTGTCCAGTACGAAATGGCCGGTGCCCACCTTCGAGCGCTGGTTAGCCTCAGTGGTGTGGCTAACTATTTGGAGCGGATTCTCGAACACCATCGCGTTACGGCCGCTGATGACAGGCGGTCTTTGGATCTCTTAATCGAAAAGGCAATGGCCGTTTCTGAACCACGTGGCTTTCGTGCAGCAATCGAATCGGCTAAAGAGGGCCGAGTGGCAGTGATCGCAGAGGTCAAGCGGAGGTCACCATCAAGGGGCGATCTGGCGGTCGATCTTGATCCTATTGAAACCGCGATCGACTACGTGGCCGGTGGTGCCACGTGTCTCTCGGTACTAACAGACAACGAGTACTTTGGTGGCAGCGCCGCCGATCTTGGTATGGCACGCAAGTCGGTCACGGTTCCGGTGCTTCGTAAGGATTTCACGGTGGACGCGCGGGATATATGTGATGCAGCCCTCATGGGAGCCGATGCAGTGCTTCTCATTGCGGCAGCCCTCGATGACGCCGAGTTGGCAGACTTCTTGGTGTTGGCATCTGAGCTTGGGCTGGATGCTCTAGCCGAAGTGCACGACGAGGCAGAACTTGAGCGCGTACTCGTTTCAGGAGCTGATTTGGTTGGCGTCAACCAGCGCGACCTGTTCACCTTCGAGGTCGACCCGGACCGGGCGCGCCGAGTGGGAACATCCATCCCTACCGGTGTGGTGCGCGTTGCAGAGTCGGGTATCAGAGGACCTGAAGACGCAGGAGCCCTATACGAGG
The DNA here is from genome assembly GCA_002726315.1 of Acidimicrobiaceae bacterium. GTDB lineage: Bacteria > Actinomycetota > Acidimicrobiia > Acidimicrobiales > MedAcidi-G1 > UBA3125. Next base: position 26,388 of record PBSS01000041.1, on the reverse strand, counting down.
CTGGATTTCGGGCTGTTCTGGTGGGGGAGTCACTCGTAACCTCCGGAGACAGAAGAATGGCTGTGGCAGCCCTGGCGGCCGCAGGGTCAGCTGAGACCAGAGCGGGGTAACGTCATCCGATGTTTGTGAAGATCTGTGGTGTCACCCGCGAAGAAGATGCACTCCTAGCAACCGCGCTTGGTGCCGATGCCGTTGGATTCGTATTTGCCCCCTCAAGTCGACAGGTAGCGGTACCGATCGTGCGGGACATAGTCCGACAACTGCCTGCCGACATCATGACAGTCGGGGTGTTTCGCGATGAGAGTGCCAAACGGGTGGTGGAGGTAGTCAACGGAATTGGCCTTCGTGCTGCACAGATGCATGGTCATGAGACTCCCGAGGACTGTCAGTGGGTATCTGAAAGGGTGCCTGTGACAATCCGTGCACTGGCGGCCGGCTCCTCGGACCTCGACCACTTCGATGAGTTCAATGCAGATTTCCTGCTGTTGGACTCCCCAAACCCGGGTTCTGGAGAGGTATTCGATTGGTCTCTTGCCGAGGGCACCCCCAGTACCCGACAGATGCTCCTCTCTGGCGGGCTGGACCCGACAAACGTGATCTCTGCAATCGAGCGTGTGGCGCCCTATGGCGTTGACGTTTCCAGCGGCGTGGAGAGCAGGCCTGGCCGCAAGGATCCGCGGCTGTTGCGGGCGTTCATTGAAGCCGCTCGTTCGGCCGACTCAACGGCTGAGCCACAGGAGGCTCGGCGGCCGAAACCGTTCGACTGGGAGGCTGAAGAGTGACACTAGCGAATCCGGGACCCGGGGGACGTTTTGGTGAGTTTGGTGGACGGTTTGTACCCGAAACCCTAGTCCCTGCCTGCGTGGAGCTTGAAGAGGCATTCACCCAGGCGTGGGTGGATCCAGTGTTTCAGACTGAACTCGGAACACTCCTCTCAGAATACGCAGGTCGCCCCTCTCCCGTGACGGAGTGCCCGACTCTGTCTGAGGAACTCGGCTTGAGACTTCTCCTAAAGCGGGAGGATCTGAATCACACCGGTTCCCACAAGATCAACAACGTTCTCGGACAAGGTCTTCTGGCTCGGAGGATGGGCAGAAAGCGTCTCTTGGCAGAGACAGGTGCTGGTCAGCACGGGGTTGCTACCGCTACGGCCGCAGCCCTCCTCGGCATGGACTGCTGTGTGTACATGGGCGAAGTCGATGTCCGACGACAGGAGCTAAACGTGTTTCGGATGCGCCTCCTCGGTGCGGAGGTAAGAACCGCTACATCTGGTAGTCGTACCCTAAAAGATGCCATCAACGAGGCGATGCGCGACTGGGTGGCGACTGTTGAATCGTCCTATTACTGCCTAGGATCCGTCATGGGCCCACACCCGTACCCGTTGATGGTTCGAACCTTTCAGGAGGTGATCGGTACAGAGGCACGCCAACAGTGTCAAGATTTACTAGGTGGTGTTCCCGACGTCGTTTGTGCCAGCGTTGGCGGTGGTTCCAATGCAATAGGAATCTTTTCGGGTTTCGCTGACTCTGATTCCGAGTTGGTCGGTGTCGAGCCTGCTGGTGGTGCTGCAGTCGGACGAGGCGTGCCGGGTGTCGTCCACGGCTCAACTTCTTACCTGATGCAGGACGAGTTTGGGCAGGTCCTTGAGGCCGAGTCCATCAGTGCAGGGCTCGACTATCCGGGGGTTGGTCCGGAGCACAGTTATCTTGCCGCAACCGGCCGAGCTCGGTACGAGTCAGTAACGGACACTGAGGTTGTTGAGGCCTTTCAGTTGCTGAGCAGAACCGAGGGCATCATCCCCGCACTCGAGCCTGCACATGCCCTGGCCTGGGTTTCTCGTGAGAGGAATGCTCTATCGGGACGTTCGGTCCTATTGAACCTTTCAGGGCGAGGAGACAAAGATGTCGGGCAGATGATGGAGATTCTCGCTTGAGTGGCCCGGGAGCAGTAGAGACGACCTTACGTGAACGCCGGGACAGTGGCGGAAGGGTTTTGGTTCCATATGTAACCGGTGGACTGGGTGGAGACTGGACTGCCACCGTCCAGGCAGCCGCAGCCGCTGGAGCTGACGCGATCGAAATCGGAATACCATTCTCAGATCCGGTCATGGACGGGCCCACGATCCAGGAGGCAAACGACAGGGCCCTCAGCACTGGAGCGACACCTTCGGGCATTCTGGACAGGTTGAGGGGACTTGATGTGGGTGTACCGCTAGTTGTAATGACCTACTACAACATTGCCTTCCGAGCGGGCCTCAAAAGGTTTGCAGCGGCTCTTGCAGGGTCAGGGGTGTCTGGATGCATTCTCCCCGATCTGCCATTAGAGGAGGTGGGACCGTGGGCTGACGCAGCAGATGCTACTGGGGTGGAGACCATCCTTTTAGCAGCACCAACCACTCCTGACGAGAGGCTGCCACTCATTTGTGAAAGATCCAGGGGCTTTGTCTACGGGGTAGGTCTTCTTGGGGTGACAGGGGTTCGTGACGAGTTGGCCTCTAGCGCATGTACGATCGCCGACCGCCTGAAGGCCGTAACCGACCGACCAGTGTTAGTGGGCGTGGGGGTTGGAACCCCTGAGCAGGCGGTGGAAGTTAGTGACCATGCTGATGGAGTCGTGGTGGGGTCAGCCATTGTCCAGCGGATGCTGGATGGGGCGGGGCCGGAGGGTGTCGGTGCCCTAGTGTCGGAATTTAGGGAAGCTCTTGACTATGCGTTTTGATCAATAATTGACGAACTAAAGGTCCCACATAGGTAGTTCCGAGACCAACAATCCTGGGTTTGTAGTTTGTGGCCCTGCTGCAGTGAGCAGTGAGATCCTTGAAAAATGGGGTCACATCGGGCACCCGAGAGTCGGAAATGCTTGACATAGCGTCAAAAACCGTTAAACGTGTCATTTGACCAAGGACGGGGTTCGCCCATCCGATAGCCAATAGAGGAGATGGTCGATGAACAAGAGCGATCTAATCGCTGCAATGGCAGAGCGTGCTGGGGTGTCCAACAAGGACGCAGGCGATTGCCTCGACGCCTTCTTGGACGTCGTTGCTGATGTTGTAGCTGCGGGGGAGGACAAGCTCTCCATAACGGGCTGGCTCGCTTTTGAGCAGGTCACGCGCAGTGCCCGGATGGGCCGCAACCCGCAGACCGGCGAGGCACTTCACGTGCCAGCCACCAAGGCCTGCAAGGTATCGGTGGGCTCCAAGTTGAAGGCTGCTGCCAAGAGTGGAGGTTCTCAGGTAACAGAGGCCCCCGCCTCTTCCTGGTAACCGAGAATGGGTGGACCCCCGGGATGGCATGTGCTGGCATCCCGGAGGGATCGCTCCTGAATCTACTTCTGGTACCGACAGATGGCCGTTGAGAGTTTGCCAACTCCGTCTGACGTAATTCCCCACAGGGATCCGTTTCTCTTTTTGAGTGGGGTGGATGCAGTTGTGCCCGGAGTGGCAGCAACGGGTTTCTGGGATGTAGATGCTGATGCACCTTTCTTTGCTGGTCACTTTCCAGGTCGGCCAACTCTTCCGGGTGTGCTGATGTGTGAGTCCATCGCCCAATTGGGGGCCTATGCCCTGCTTAGCGCGCCTGAGTTCGCTGGGAGGCTCGCCCTTTTTGGAGGAATTGAAAAAGTCCGTTTTCGCAAACAGGTGCTTCCCGGGGACCGTCTAGATTTGGAGGTCAAGCTTGGCCGATTGTCCAGGCTTGCCGGCAGGGGAAGCGGAAAGGCGTCGGTCTCAGGCGAGATTACCTGTGAGTGCGAGTTGTTGTTCGTGTTCGCGTCAGTCTGAATGCCGGCCCGTATTTAGTTGGCAGAGGCTTGGAATCAGGCCGGGCTCAGAACCAGGCTGCCGTTATGACCACCGAAACCAAACGAGTTTGAAAGAGAAGGCCCTGGGCTCCATGGCGCAGGTTGTCCCACTACCAGGTTGACTTGGGGCATTTCGGGATCAGGAGTTTTGAAGCCAGCGGTTGGTGGTATAAGCCGCTTCTGCATCGCCAACACAACGGCAACGGCTTCAAGAGCTCCGGCTGCTCCGAGTGCGTGGCCAGTGATTCCCTTGGTTGAGGTCATGAGGGGCCCGCAAGAGCCGAAGAGTTTGTTGACTGCCTCGGCCTCGGCCATGTCGTTGAGGGGTGTCGAGGTTCCGTGGGCATTGATGTGAGTGACAGCCTCGGGAGAGACACCGGCCTCCTCTAGTGCCAATTCCATGCAGGCGATGGCACCCACTCCTCCTGGCGAGGGGGCGGTGATGTGGTGTGCATCGGCAGTGCTGGCCCCACCGAGAACCTCAGCGAGGATCGTGGCACCTCTCCGCTCGGCCATGCCCCACTCTTCAAGGAGTAAGACACCTGCACCTTCACCCATGACAAAGCCGTCTCGATCGATGTCAAAGGGTCGTGACACTCCTGAGGCTGACAACGCCGTCATGTTCGTGAAACCGGCAATAGCAGTCCGCACGAACGGGGCTTCGCTCCCACCGGCAAGCACCACATCGCACCGGTCGTAGGCAATCATGCGAGCAGCGTTCGATATTGCATGTGTTCCCGCTGCACAGGCTGTGCAAGTGTTCTCAGCGGGTCCTTGGAAATCGTGATGCATGGAGACTGCAGCGGGGGCAGCGTTGGGCATCATCATCGGTACGAGGAAGGGAGACACTCGCCGCTCACCCCTGTCGATCATGACCTTGATCTGTGTCTCAAGGGTTTCGATTCCACCGATCCCGGTACCGATCAGGACGCCCTTGCGGAGTGGATCTGCGGTCAGGTCACCTGCCTGGGAGAGAGCCATGTCACTTGCGGCAATGGCGAACTGGGTGCAGCGGTCAGCACGCCTCACCTCTTTTGAGTTGTTGAAGTAGGGCGCTGGGTCAAAGTCGGAAACGCGCCGCTCTCCAACAGGTGGAGAGCCACAGAGGCCGTTCCAGAACGAGTCACTGCCTATTCCACAGGAAGAGACGACTCCCAGGCCAGTAACGGCGACCCGGCGTCGGGACATCAGAGCTTGGCAGTGATGAGAGAGTAGGCAGCCCCTATGGTGCTGATTCCCTCAAGTTCCTCTTCTTCGACGGTGACATCGAACTCCTCTTCGAGGGCCATAACCAGCTCAACAAGGTCGAGACTGTCGGCGTCAAGGTCATCAGCGAAGTTAGCCTCAAGAGTTATCTGACCTTCGTCAACTGAGAGCACATCGACTGCGCACTTCTTGAATCGTTCAAAATTGTCATCACTCATATCGAACTCCATTCCTGATCACTGCTGGGGACCGCACCACCCTAGAGGCGGAGAGGCAGCGTGACGACTGATTGTGACTAGTCAGCATGAGGTGTGTTCATCAGCCCATGAAGATGCCACCGTCGACGGGGACCACAGCACCGGTGACGTAGGCGGCACTGTCAGAAGCCAGGAAGCTGACCACGTCAGCCACCTCTTCGGGCCGACCGAGGCGCCCTAAAGGTACGGCCTCGGCGTAGGCAGCCTGCTGCTCTTCGGGCAGAGATGCCAACATGTCAGTCAGGATCGGTCCTGGCGCGACGATGTTCACCGTTACACCGCGACTGGCGAACTCCTTTGCAAGGGAACGCCCCAGGCCGACCAAGCCTGCTTTAGACGCTGAGTAGTTGGCCTGACCTGTCTGGCCAATTCGCCCTGCGATCGACGATATGAAAATGATCCGACCCCAGCGGGCACGCATCATGCTTTTTACAGCGCGCCGAGCAACTCTGAAGGATCCGATCAGGTTGGTGTCGATCACGTCGGTGAAATCCTCGTCGCTCATTCGGAGAATCAGGCCGTCACGAGTGATCCCGGCGTTGGCAATTAGAACTTCAACCGGGCCCAGACTCTCTTCAATCTCCAAGAAGGCAGCCTCCACCTCGCCAGCATCGGTGACGTCGCAGGAGACAGGCAACAGCCCAGCTGCAGTGACGTCTTCTGGCACCTGTCCACGACAGGTAACAGCCACCTTGTGGCCGTCCTCGGCAAAGGAAGTGGCGCAGGCCAGTCCGATGCCACGGTTGCCACCGGTCACGAGCACCACCCTGTTCATCTTTTCCTCCTGTGCTGGATCGAGGTCACTTTGGCCGCCTCACCCAGAGCGCAACCAAACGATTGGCTGGCTAGGAGTGACGCGTTCAGTGTCGACTGCCAACCATGCCATGAGTTCACCAGAGAAGGAGGATCTCACCTCTGTATCGCCAATGTGGCCAAGAAGGGTTCCGGTACTGATCTCGGAACCGACCGCAAGCGTTGACAATGGCGTGAAGATACCGGCCCCAGGGCTAACGACCAGTCGGTCAGTAGCGAACAGGTGCTCCCCTTCGTGGGAATCTGCTACTTCGTCGCTACTGATAGAGGGAGAAGCAAGGACGTCTAGTAGGCGATCAAGGTGTTCGGGCTTGTTGACAGCGATGCGTTTTGCATCGGGGAGAGTTCGCTTGACCAAGTTGGTCAGGACGTTGGCGGGTCCCAGTTCTACAAAAGTAGTGAAACCCTCTTCGGCAAAGGTGAGAAGGGTTTGGCGCCACCTCACGGGACTACAGAGCTGGGCGTTCATTAGTGCTCGCCATGTTTCCGGATTCTCGTGGGCGGTGGAGTCAACGTTTGCTACCACCATGCCCTCAGGCCGACGAAGGTCAATCGCTGCGATTGCGGCACTTAGTCGCTCGCGGGCAGGGGCCATCAGTGGCGTATGGAAGGCCCCTGAGACTTCTAGGGGGGCGATCTTCTTTGCGCCAAGGGTGCGAGCAGCGTCACATGCAGCCAAAACGCCCCCCTGCGATCCCGCGATGACCACCTGTCCGGGAGCGTTGTAATTGGCGACCCACACGTCGTTGGATACTGAGGAACAGGCCTCCTCTACGGAACCGTCGTCCAGGCCGAGCACAGCAGCCATAGTTCCGATGGATGCCTCCGTTGCCACCTTCATTGCAGCACCCCGCTCGGAAACGAGGGCAACGGCATCGCTGAAGTCAATTGTCCCGGAGGCAGTTAGGGCGCTGTACTCACCAAGACTGTGCCCTGCATGGCCAGCGGCATCAATCCCAACGCGTTCGACTGCATCCAAAATGACCATGCTGAGAAGAAATGTCGAGATCTGGGCGTTTTGGGTGTCTCGCAGTTCAGCAGCATCGGCCTCAAGCAGTAGCGAGGCCAGGTCTCGCCCGGAATTGTCGGATGCCTCCTGAACCAGTTCCCAAGAGGGATGGTTTGACCAGGCGGAACCCATGGCCGGCTTCTGGGACCCCTGTCCAGAGTAGGTGAACACAATCATAAGAAGCCGTTCTCCACACGATGCACTGTCATAGTGTGGCGCGTTCAGCGGCATATCGGAAGCACGGCCCACCGTTCCCTGCAAGAAGTCCGGTGTGTGAGGGCTGGAAGAGGCGACCGGTAGGCTTTCATGTTGCGCCCGGGTGGCGGAATTGGCAGACGCGGAGGACTCAAAATCCTCTGGCCGCAAGGCCGTGCGGGTTCAAGTCCCGCCCCGGGCACAATCAGACGACAAGGTCAAGACAAAGTGTTTGTTTGTAGGGTTGCGGCATGCAGGTGAGAGATGGCAAGACCAGTCACTGAGAGACGCCTCTCCGAGATAGTTGAACGCCTCAAACGTTTGCGCTCCGACCTAGCCATAGCAGAGGAGCAGATGTCACACTTTGCTGAGGAGGCCGACGATGCACGTGTCCGAGCCATGGTATCTGAGACTGCTATCGCTGAGTCAGAACACAGGAGCGCTGAGCGCCACGTAATGGCCATGGAGCGTCACAGGGGCGATCTTGTGGCGGAAATCGAACGTCTGGAGTCAAATCAGGACGACCTGCTGGACAGGTTGAGAGAAGGTCACTGAGGTGCGAGACAAGGTGAGTGTTGTTATCGCTGAGGATGAGGCGATCATCAGACTCGACCTGAAAGAGACCCTGCTTGAGGAGGGCTACGAGGTCGTAGGTGACACGGCACGGGGTGACCAGGCACTGGAACTGGTGGCCCAACACGAACCTGACGTCGTGATCCTCGACATCAAGATGCCGGGGCTGGACGGAATCGAAACCGCACGCCGTGTCGCCGCATCTCACGATGCAGCGGTCGTGATCCTGACGGCATTTAGCCAGCGAAACTTGATCGACCGAGCAATAGATGCTGGGGCATTGGCTTACTTGGTAAAGCCATTTCAGCGGTGCGACCTGGTGCCGGCGATTGAGGTCGCACGGGCGCGACACCGTGAGATGCGTGCACTCACCGATCAGGCGGCAACCCTTGCCGATCGCCTTGAAGCACGGAAAACTATTGATAGAGCAAAGGGAGTCTTGACCGCTGAAGCCGGCTTAAAAGAGCCCGAGGCATTCCGCTTTATCCAGCAGACGGCGATGTCCGGACGGGTGAGCATGGCTGATGTGGCGAGACAGGTGCTTGAAGATGGCTTGAGGCCTTGAATGACTTGTGTAACCCCGGCTGATACTCCGTTGTCGGCGGAGGTAGGGTCACCGGATGTCTGGCCTGCTGCTGCTTGACGGCAACTCCCTGACCTACCGTGCATTCTTCGCTCTGCCAACAGACCTAACAACAGCATCAGGTCAGGTAACGAATGCCGTAGTTGGCTTCACCTCAATGTTGGCCACCCTGATCCGTGAACATCAACCCGACGGGATCGCAGTTGCCTTCGACAGGCCGGAACCAACATTTCGGCACAAGCGGATTTCTACATACAAAGCGAATCGAGACAAGCAACCCGACATTCTCTACGAGCAGCTGGAGCTAGTGCGTGAACTGGTCGACGTCCTGGGCTTGATTGGCATAGATGCAGAAGGGTTTGAGGCAGATGATGTCTTAGCGACCCTGGCAACTGTTGCTCGCGACGCTGGTCACGACGCAATGATCGTGACCGGAGACCGAGATAGCTTCCAACTGGTACAGGATCCGCACATCAAAGTTCTTTACAACAAACGAGGTGTCTCCGATTACGTGCTTTACGACGAGAAGGGCATCTTGGAGCGGACAGGAGTCTTGCCAGATGCCTATGTTGCCTACTCAGCCCTGCGCGGAGACAAGTCCGACAATTTGCCTGGGGTGCCGGGGATTGGTGAGAAGACGGCTGCGCGCCTGATAAGCGCTTACGGTGGACTCGACGGAGTGTTTGCAGCGGCAGATGATCAGACGCCAAAGCTCCGTCAGAATCTCCACGACAACGAAGACAAGGCCCGGTTGAACGAGGAGGTTATGGAGCTTGTTCGAGACGTTCCCCTCGGACTGGCTGTTGAGGACCTGATGATGGGCTCAGTAGACACCGAAAGGGCAGAGGAACTCTTTGAATGCCTAGAATTAGAGGGGGCTCGAACCAGACTGGCACCACTTCTAGGAATGGATCTCGCTACTCGTAAGGGCTCCGTTGACGCGCCTGGAATAGATAGTGGTGCCATAGAGGTTGAAGTCCGATTGGTAAACGATGTCGCTTCAGTGCGCGAAGCGACCGAGGCTCTGATGTTGGCAGCAAAACCCGTTGCCGTCTCTTCTGTAGGCGATTTAGCTGAAGGCATTGGGAGCGGCTTGGCTCTCTGCGCAACAGACTCCGTGTCGGCCACTTGGATTCCTACCGAATTGTTAGATACCCAGGAGGCCCGCTCTTCATTAGGAAGGCTCCTAGGTGGCGTCGGGCCTGGTGTTTTGGCACATGACTGCAAGCCCCTGGTTCGTGCACTCCAAGCCATTGGGATCGATGTTGTGAACCTGGTCCTGGACACGGCACTAGCTGCGTATCTTTTGGATCCAACGGATACTAGCTACGACCTTGATGCACTCCTAGGCAGGCACCTCCACTTGAGTCTTCCCGAGACGGTTATACCCATCGGGCAACTGGACCTCGGTACCGGGACCGGAGATTTGTCCAGCGAGGCAGCCCATCGTGCGGCCGCAATTTCTCAACTAGATCGGACCCTCTCCGAGGCTCTTGTTGCACAGGGCCTGGCGTCACTCAATGCCAAAGTAGAGGTGCCCCTCATCCGTGTTCTAGCCAGGATGGAAGAGATTGGGGTGGGTGTGGACGTGGCGGAGTTAACCCGTCTACGGGATGACCTGACAGTTGAATGCACCAGTCTCCGGACACAGATCCACGAGGCGGCAGGCGAGGAATTCAACGTGAACTCGACGAAGCAACTCCGTGTGATCCTGTTCGAAAAGCTTGGCCTTCCGCCAGGCAAGAAGACCAAGACCGGCTATTCCACAGATGCAGCAACCCTCGAGAGGTTGCGGGGAGAGCATGTCATCGTAGAAATGCTTCTCTCCTACCGTGAAAGCGAGAAACTCCGCTCCACGTACGGCGAGGGGCTTCTTGCTGAGGTCGGTGAGGGTGACAGGATCCGCGCGACCTTCAACCAGATGGTTACGAGAACCGGCCGCCTCAGTTCCGATGCACCCAACCTGCACAACATTCCCGTTAGGAGCGAAGCGGGAAGAGCGTTTCGACGTGCTTTCGTGCCTTCTGCCGGGAGCACCCTTCTGGTCGCCGATTACAACCAGATCGAACTCCGTTGCATAGCCCACCTCTCTAACGATCCCGGGCTGATAGCAGCATTTGAAGCAGGTGTCGACATCCACACGACGGTTGCATCGAGTACCTGGGGTGTGCCACTTGACGAGGTCACACCAGAACTTCGCAACAAGGCCAAGATGGTCGCTTACGGCCTAGCGTACGGGATGGAGGCTTATGGGCTCGCCCAACGCCTAGGGGTTCCGACTGAAGAAGCGGCAGATATCCTCGGCTCCTATTTCGCGGCCTTTCCAGCTGTTCGTTCCTACATGGATGCCACCATTGAGGAGGCTCGCGACAAGGGCTACACGGAGACCCTGTTTGGCAGGAGGCGACGCATACCTGAACTCACCTCTCCCAACTTCAACATCAGGCAGGCCGCTGAGCGCCAGGCCATGAACGCCGGAATCCAAGGTCTTGCAGCCGACATTTTCAAGGTCGCTCTGGTACGGATCGACCACCTGTTGGAGGACGCAGAAATGGCCAGTCGCCTAATCCTCCAAGTGCATGACGAGGTAATCCTTGAGGTGCCTGTGAACGAGTGTGATGAGGTGACCGAACTAGTTCGCGAGACCATGACCAGTGCCTTCGATTTGAGGGTTGCACTTGATGTTCATATGGCAGCTGGGAACACCTGGGCAGACGCCAAAGCCTGAGACAGCAACGTTTGAAGGTGTTCGGAGCCGCCACCGGTAGGCTCTCTTGGCCCGGTGGTTTCAACACCGGTACCCATGTCCGACTATTTCCCTATCCGACGAGAAGAACCGTGTCCGAGCAGACCCTGACCACACCCGCCTCCCAGCCGATGGGGACCTTTGATGACAGCGGGGAGTACACCCCACGCCAGATCGTGGAGAATGACCTCGGAACCCTCAGCCTCGAAGAGGCCTACTCGGCCACGATGCTGGACCTTCAAAATGGACAATTAGTGGAGGGAACGGTCGTTCGGGTCGATAAGGACGAGGTCCTTATCGATATTGGCTACAAGTCGGAAGGCGTGATTCCGCCCCGCGAGCTATCCATTCGAAGTGGTGTCAATCCAACCGAAGTGGTGTCACTCGGAGAGAAGATTGAGGCAGTTGTCCTTCAGCGTGAAGATAAGGAGGGCCGGCTCGTACTCTCCAAGAAGCGGGCGCAGTATGAGCGGGCATGGAGCAAAATTGAGGAAGTTAAGGAGGCTGATGGCGTAGTAACCGGCTCAGTGATCGAGGTTGTCAAGGGTGGCCTGATCGTCGATATCGGACTCCGTGGATTTCTACCGGCATCGCTTGTAGAGCTTCGCCGAGTTCGGGACCTCCAGCCTTATATTGGCACCAACGTCGAAACCAAGATCATCGAACTGGATAAGAACCGTAACAACGTTGTTCTGTCCCGTAGAGCGTGGCTTGAGGAGAACCAGAAGGAACAGCGTGAGGAGTTTCTCCATGACCTGCGCCCCGGCGAGGTCCGGAAGGGCATCGTGTCAAGTGTTGTTAACTTTGGTGCATTTGTTGACCTCGGGGGCATGGATGGATTGATCCACGTCTCTGAACTCTCCTGGAAGCACGTAGACCATCCTGGTTCTGTTGTCACAGTGGGTGATGAGATCGACGTTCAGGTCCTTGAGATTGACATGAGCCGTGAGCGAATCAGCCTCTCTCTAAAGGCAACACAACAGGATCCGTGGCAGGAGTTCGCCACAGCGCACCAGGTTGGCGAACTCGTTTACGGCCGGGTAACCAAGTTGGTTCCCTTCGGAGCGTTTGTCCAGGTCGGCGAAGGAATTGAGGGGCTAGTGCACATCTCGGAGATGTCGGCCCACCACGTGGAGCTGCCCGAGCAGGTAGTAACTCCTGCTGAAGAACTTTGGGTGAAGATCATTGATCTGGACCTTGAGAGACGGCGAATCAGTCTCTCTATCAAGCAGGCGGCAGAGGGTGGAGTCGTAGCTGCCGAATACCAGGAGCACTTTGGTGAACATGCCTATGACGATGAGGGTAAATACATCGGCGGAGACGGGTCCGAAGGGCAAGAAGCCTGGACCGAACTCTACGGGTCCGGAGAAGTAGAAAGTACTGCTGCTGACGTTGTTGAATCCTCCGAGTCGGAGCAGGACTCAGAGGTGATTTTGTCTGACGGTGAGCTTGCGGACCCTGAGATTGAAGCACTCGCTGTCGATGCTGAAGTTGTCCTTGAGGCTCAGGAGGCCCCTGAGGAAGAACCAGAGGTTGCGGAAGCCACTGAGGATGCAACTGAAGGAGCAGCGGAGGAACAAGCGACCTGAGACCTTTGTCAGCCACCTCGCTTCGGGGTTATCGGAAATGATCGAGATTGGGCTAACCGGTGGAATAGGTTCCGGGAAGTCCACTGTGGCGGCGATGTTTGCTGACCGTGGGGCGGTGGTTCTTGACTCTGACTCGGTAGTCAGAGAGTTGCAGGCACCTGGGACGCCGGTCTTTGCAGAAATGGTTTCCCACTGGGGTGATCGGATTGTCCAGAACGATGGCACCCTTGACCGTCAGGAGTTGGCGTCAATTGTGTTCGAGGATCCAGTTGAGTTGCAGATCCTTAACGACATCGTTCACCCGGCACATGCCATCGAAATGGAGAAACGTCGTGCCATTTACGTGGACACCGACACGATCCTCGTGTTTGATATTCCGCTTCTCGTAGAGGTGGGACGTGGTGGTTTCGACGGCGTTGTTGTTGTCGATCTTGAACCGGAAAAGGCAGTTGAGCGGTTGGTCAGCGATCGTGGTATTGAAGAGGGCGACGCACGGCGTCGGATGGCCAACCAGGCAACCCGTGAGGAACGTATTGAGAAGGCCGACTTCGTAGTTGAAAACGGCGGCACCAGGGCTGACCTGGCTAATGAGGTAGAACGTTGCTGGGAGTGGATCGAATCGCTGCCGGAGAGGTGAGCGGCTCAGAGCAGACCCCTACCACTGGGTACCATGCCCCTGTGGCCAACCGGTTCCGGGTCGAAGCACCGTTCTCGCCAGCCGGCGATCAGCCAGCGGCAATTGAAGAACTGAGTGAAGCCATTCGTGGTGGTGAACGATTCACCACCCTGCTCGGTATTACCGGCAGCGGGAAGAGTGCCACGATTGCCTGGACGATCGAGAACCTACAAAGGCCGACACTGGTCATCGCCCCGAACAAGTCACTTGCAGCTCAGTTGGCGAATGAACTGCGTTCTTTCTTCCCCGACAACCGGGTCGAGTACTTCGTGTCTTATTACGACTACTACCAGCCAGAGGCCTATGTGCCCTCAAGCGACACGTTCATAGAGAAAGACTCCTCTGTTAACGACGAGATTGATCGACTTCGGCACTCTGCTACTGCTGCCCTCCTTACACGACGAGACACGATTGTCGTCGCATCGGTGTCATGCATCTACGGCCTCGGATCCCCAGACCAGTACGAGGGGAAACTATTGGTTCTAGAGAGGGGAAAGCGCGTCGAACAGAGGGCGGTGTTGCGCCAACTAGTTGAAATGCAGTACGAGCGAAATGATATGGCCCTCTCTCGAGGAAAATTCCGCGTTAGGGGCGACACCATCGAGATCCATCCCGCATACGAGGAGTGTGTAATCCGAGTTTCGCTCTTCGGCGACGAGGTCGAGCAGATCAGTGAAGTCGATTCTTTGACTGGCGACCAATTGCGCCAGTTGGATGACCTCGTGGTTTTTCCGGCTACCCACTATATGGCTGATAGGGAGATCATTTCGCATGCAATTTCGCGTATTGAGACTGAGTTGACAGAGCGCTTGGCTGTCTTTCAAGATGAAGAGAAGTTGCTTGAGGCCCAGCGCCTGCGGATGCGGACAGAGCATGACTTGGAGATGTTGGGAGAGTTGGGCTTTTGCAACGGAGTTGAGAATTACAGCGCACATATCGATGGGCGCTCGCCAGGAGAGCAGCCCTACACCCTGTTGGACTACTTCCCCGATGACTTCGTCGTCGTGTTGGATGAATCGCATGTGGCGGTGCCGCAACTCCATGGTCAATATCAAGGTGATCGGAGTCGCAAGGAGACTCTTATAGAACACGGATTTCGCCTACCGTCCGCCGCTGACAACAGACCGCTGCAGTTCGAGGAATTCATTAACCGGGTGGGACAAGTTGTCTTTCTGTCAGCGACCCCCGGTCCTTGGGAGAGGGAGAACTCGGGAACAGTGGTGGAACAGATAGTTAGGCCCACGGGTCTCATCGATCCAGAGGTGATTGTGCGGCCCACAAAGGGTCAGATTGATGACCTTTTGGTAATGATCGGTCAGCGTGTGGAAGCAGGCCAGCGAATCCTAGTGACAACGCTCACCAAGAAGATGGCCGAGGACCTGACCGACTACCTACTAGAGAGCGGGGTTCGCGTCCGTTATCTGCATTCTGATGTCGACACGGTTCAGCGGATTGAAATACTGAGAGATCTGCGCCTTGGCGAGTTCGACGTTCTCGTTGGCATCAATCTTCTTCGGGAGGGCCTTGATCTGCCCGAGGTTTCCTTGGTGGCGATCCTTGATGCTGACAAAGAAGGCTTTCTTCGGAGCGAGACATCGCTGGTGCAGACCATCGGCCGCGCTGCTCGGAATGTTGATGGTCAAGTCATCATGTACGCCGACGAAGTGACAAATTCGATGCAGCGTGCGATTTCTGAGACGATGCGGAGGCGAGAGCTCCAACAGGCTTATAACGAGGAACACGGGATTGACCCACAGACAATTCGAAAGGCAGTCAGCGACATCTTGCAACTGATCCGCCCAGACTCCTCGGTCCCGACACCTAAGGGAAGAAGTCGGCGCGATGGTCGCAAAGTCCGAGAATTGTCTGACATGCCTCGTGATGACCTTCTCCGTCTAATCCGGACCCTTGAAGCTGAGATGTCTGACGCATCGGGTGACCTTCGCTTCGAGTACGCGGCAAGCCTGCGTGATGAGATTCGGGAATTGGAACGCGAGGTTCGTGACATGTCGGAGTTGTCCTGACTGACCTTTCGAGCAGACCGCAGTGCCAGGGGATAGGTCGGCATAGGCTCGCCGCCGTGTCCGATCGGTTGGTGATTCAGGGAGCGCGGGAACACAACCTGCGAAACGTAAACCTCGACCTTCCGCGCGACCGCCTGATCGTCTTTACGGGTATTTCTGGCTCAGGCAAGTCTTCCTTGGCTTTTGACACCATTTATGCCGAAGGGCAGCGGCGCTACGTGGAATCGCTCTCCTCCTACGCCCGCCAGTTCCTCGGACAGATGGACAAGCCTGATGTGGACTTCATAGAAGGACTCTCACCAGCTATATCTATTGATCAGAAGAGTGCCTCTCGTAACCCTAGGTCGACTGTCGGCACGATTACCGAGATCTACGACTACCTGCGTCTCCTCTTTGCCCGGATAGGAGTGCCACACGATCCTGAGACTGGTGAGCGACTCGTACGCCAGACACCGCAACAGATTGTCGACCGAGTGCTCGAATTGGATGAAGGCACCAGATTTCAAGTACTTGCACCTGTTGTTAGGGGACGTAAGGGAACGTACGACACCTTGCTGGCAGACCTAGCGGCCCAAGGGTTCAGTAGAGCAATTGTCGATGGGGAGCTCCACGAGCTTGGAGAAGACGTTGAGCTAGCAAGGTACGAACAGCACAGTATTTCAGTGGTTGTCGATCGTCTGGTGCTACGTGCCGACATCGTCCGTCGTCTGACTGAATCAATGGAGACAGCTCTCTCCTTGGCTGACGGAGTAGCTGAGATCCAGATTGTGTCCCAGCCCCAGGATCCGCCATCAAGGGACTCGGAGAACCTTGAGGAAATTCGGACGATTACTTTCAGCCAGCACCTCAGTCGCCCCAGTGACGGGAAATCGTTTGAGGATTTGGCGCCGCGGAACTTCTCTTTCAACAGTCCATACGGGGCGTGTCAGTATTGCGCCGGCCTTGGCACTGTTTTCGAAGTCGATCCCGATCTAGTGGTGCCCAATCCTGACCTGAGCCTCTCAGAGGGAGCCATTGCGCCTTGGGCGAGTGGTCGAAGTCGTTACTTCCCTCGCCTCGTTGAGGCTGTGGCTGCAGACCAGGACATTGACATGGAAAAACCGTGGCGCCGCCTTTCAGCAGGCCATCGCGGGATCCTCCTGGAGAAGGGCCTTACTGGAAAGGTGAAGGTGCGTTACACGAACCGATTTGGTCGTAGCCGTGTCTATTCCGCCCGTTTCGAGGGGCTCCTTCCATATCTACGCCGCCGCCATACCGAAGCTGAGAGTGACACCCAGCGAGAACAGATCGAGGGCTACATGAGGCAAGTTCCTTGTCCAACTTGTGGTGGCGCACGCCTCAATGACCTGTCATTGGCGGTCTTGGTGGATGGCCATTCGATTAGGGACCTGTGCGCTCTTTCTATTGGCGAGGCAGCGAAAGTGCTACAGGGTCTCGAGCTAAGCGAACGCGAGACAATGATTGCCGAACAGATTCAGAAGGAAATTAATGCTCGCCTCGGGTTCTTGCTTGATGTTGGCCTGGACTACCTGTCACTCTCACGCTCCGCAGCCACACTCGCAGGTGGTGAGGCCCAGCGGATCCGCCTAGCTTCCCAGATCGGCAGCGGACTGGTAGGAGTTCTCTATGTTCTGGATGAACCGTCCATCGGCCTCCACCAGCGCGATAACCAGCGCCTGATCGAGACACTCTTGCGCCTCAGAGATCTGGGTAACACAGTGATCGTCGTAGAACACGATGAAGAGACGATCAGGTCAGCAGATCACATAGTGGACATCGGGCCAGGAGCTGGTGAACACGGTGGTGACATCATCCATAGCGGAGCTCTAAAAGGATTGCTGTCTCATAAGAATTCGCTCACCGGTCAGTATCTCGACGGAAGACGTCAGATACCACTTCCCCAACTGCGCAGACCCTCCAATGGAGAACGCCTACTCATCAGAGGTGCTAGGGAAAACAACCTTGACGACATCGACGTCGAGATCCCCCTCGGATGCTTTGTGGCCGTTACGGGAGTATCGGGTTCAGGAAAGTCCACCCTTGTCAACGAGATCCTCCACAAGGCCCTCATGGCCGGCGTGTATGGATCAAAAGTCCCACCTGGACTACACACTGCTCTCGAGGGCGTGGAGGCAGTCGACAAGGTGATCAACATCGACCAGACCCCTATTGGGCGTACGCCAAGGTCGAATGCAGCAACCTACACGGGGGTGTTTGATCATATTCGCAAGCTCTTCGCTCAGACAGAGGAGGCCAGAGTCCGCGGATACAAACCCGGTCGTTTCAGTTTCAATGTCAAAGGTGGGCGCTGTGACGCTTGCAATGGTGACGGCACAATACGAATCGAGATGCACTTTCTGCCTGATGTCTACGTCCCCTGCGAGATCTGCCGAGGTCGTCGCTACAACCGCGACACCCTCGACATTACATTCAAGGGCCGCAATGTCGCCGACGTGCTGGACATGCCCTGTGAGGAAGCCCTCGGTTTCTTCGACAGGCAGCCCTCCATAACTAGGCATATGCAGACCCTTGTTGATGTTGGGCTTGGTTACATAAGGCTCGGGCAGTCAGCACCGACACTGTCTGGGGGCGAAGCTCAGCGGGTAAAGCTTGCGAGCGAACTTGCGAAGCGGCCAACTGGCCACACCGTCTACATTCTCGATGAACCAACTACAGGCCTTCACTTTGAGGACGTGCGCAAGTTATTGGGAGTACTGAACAGGCTCGTGGATCAGGGCAACTCGGTCATCGTGATCGAACACAACCTAGATGTAGTCAAGACTGCTGACTGGCTGATCGACTTAGGCCCGGAGGGAGGAAGCGGTGGCGGCAGGGTTGTGGCCACAGGTTCACCGGAAATGGTAGCTAGCGCGGCAGAGAGCCACACAGGCCGCTACCTCGGGAACCTCCTAGGCAACTGAGGTGCTGACAGGCGTGGGAGGTGCTGGGCACAGGAGGCCTACGCTCGTGTGATGGTGAAGAGGCCGCCACCCGGGACGATTCCTGATGCCCCTGGTTCGTACCAGTTCCGTGATGCCGAGGGACGCGTACTGTATGTGGGCAAAGCCAAGAGCCTCCGCCAACGGCTAGGCAGTTACTTCGGTAATCGTGAACGCATGGTGCCCCGCACAGCTCAGATGCTTGATGAGGCGAAAGAGGTCGAGTGGATCCAGGTATCCAACGAACTCGAGGCACTCATGTTGGAGTTCAATCTGATCCGGGAACATAAACCACGATTCAACGTCGACATGAAGGATGACAAGAGTTATCCGTTCCTAGCAGTCACCATTGATGACGAATGGCCCCGACCGATGGTGACTAGGGCGAGGCGACGGAAAGGGGTTCGATACTTCGGACCCTATGGGCATGCCGGTGCCATCCGGGACACGCTGGAACTTCTGTTGAGGACATTTCCCCTGCGGACTTGTCCAGATACGAAATTCAGGATTCATGAGAACTCCGAACGTCCCTGCCTCTTGTTCCACATCCAGAAATGCTCCGGGCCATGTGTGGGTGAGATCGACCATGAGGGCTACGGTCAGATAGTCGCCGAGTTGATCAAATTTCTCGACGGGGACTCAGACGGGGTTGTATTGCGCCTGAGAGCGGAGATGGATGCCTCGGCGGAAGCTCTTGACTTTGAATCGGCGGCGCGTCAGAGGGATCGTCTGGCGAGTGTGAAGCGGGTCCTTGAGCGTCAGGAGATGGTCGGGCATGCAGACGAGGAGTTGGACATCTTCGGTGTCTCCGGGGACGATCTTGAGGCGGCGATTCAAGTGTTCTACGTCAGACACGGACGTGTAGTTGGTCGGAAGGGTTTCGTAATAGATCGCGTTGAGGACCTGCTGCCAGCCGAATTGATTGACGAGGTTGTGTCAGCTCACTACAGGTCTGATCCGCCGCGCGGTGTTCCTAGAACGGTATTGGTTCCGGACTTGCCGATCGAGGCAACGCTCCTAGCCGAGTGGTTGTCCGCGGAGCGTGGAACGCGTGTGGAGATACGAGTACCGAAACGTGGCGGCAAGCGCAGACTATTGGAGACTGTGACTAGGAATGCGAATGAGGAATTTCTCAGACATCGCCTGAAGCGTGCTACCGATCACAATACGAGGGCCAGAGCATTGAACGAATTGCAGCTCGGTCTGGCTCTACCCGAATCACCATTACGAATCGAGTGCTACGACATGAGTCACCTTCAGGGAACCGATTACGTGGGGTCAATGGTCGTCTTCGAGGATGGAATTGCCAAGAAGTCTGACTACCGACGCTTTCGGATCAGGCACGTTGCGGGCAACGATGACTATGCGGCGATGGAGGAAGTGCTTACACGGCGTTTGAACGCCTATCAAGAGGAGCGTCAAATGCCAGTGGCTGAGAGACCAGGTCGTTTCGCGTACCCACCGAACCTTCTGCTTGTTGACGGTGGATTGGGACAATTGCGGGTAGCGGAGCGTGTGGTAGCTGAGCTGGGACTGTCTGATGAGATCCCAGTAGCGGCACTCGCCAAGCGATTCGAGCAGGTCTATAGGCCTGGTAGCGATAAGCCGATTGATCTCCAGAGGGGATCAGAGGCTCTCTACATGTTGCAGAGATTGAGAGACGAGTCCCACCGTTTTGCAGTGGCCTACCACCGTCAACTTCGCTCCAAGCGAATGACCGGGTCAGTGCTTGATGGTATTCCCGGTCTCGGGCCCAACCGGAAGAAGCGCCTTACTTCAGCACTTGGAGGTGTGAAGGCAGTTCAGCGGGCCTCCCTAGGGGAGCTAATGGCTCAGAACTGGCTTCCGGACGCTGTGGCCGAGGCCATCTTCCAACGGACCCACGGTCAGAGTTGATGTACAACTCACCCGAGAGCTATCAGAGCTACCGACCCGACTGCACCGGCCATGCCGAGTATCTGTGATCGGCTCATCCTCTCTTGCAGTACTACACGTGCAAGGATCACAGTGGTAGCTGGATAGAGAGCCGCCAGCACTGATACCAGGCTGAGTAAACCGATGTTGACCGCAAACAAGAAGGCCATGTTGGCACCCATGTCGAATACACCTGTTGCCACGACCAGACCTCCCACTCGGTCCAGTTTTGTTGGGAGAACAGGTGCGCCTTGCGCAAACAGTACCGCCAAAGCGAGGAGCATCGAAGCGATTCGTGCTCCTACCAATGGCCAGGGTGCGGTTGCGTCCTGAGCGGCATCGATCACGATAAAGAACCCTGCAAAGCCAGCTCCAGCCAGAGTTGCCTCAGCGATGAGACCTCTGGGTCGATCCATGGTTATATCCGGAGAGCGCGACACCAACACGATGGCCAGGAGACCTAACAGGATTCCCAACACGTGTAGCGAGGAAAGGGTTTCGCCAAAGGTCAGCCCCCAGACCACGGGTATGGCTGCTGAGTTGACGGCTGTGATTGGTGCTACCACCGTCATGGGGCCCCTGCCAAGGCCCCTGTAGAGCAGCCCGACACCGATCATGCCTAAGACACCAGCAAGTGCTCCCAAGGTTAGGGATTGAGTGGTGAAAGAGTTGGCCATGAAGGGGGCTACCGCCACAACCAGAATCAATCCGATGACACTTGTGTAGGCCACCACGCGTAGGGGTTCGATGCGTCGTGATGCCAGACCACCACAGAAGTCCCCAAGGCCGAAGAGGGAAGCCGCCAAGAGTGCGAGGAAAGCTGCCACGAAGGCAGCCTAGAAGCGTGGTCGCGCGCTGCTCACGACAATGTGGGACCCTCTTTGCATGTGGAGTGACAAGGAAGCATGGGAGCGCCACGCTGCTTGGTGGCAAACGGGCTTCACTGAGGGAGCTGACCCTGAGTACGAGGAACAAATTCTCCCACTCGCTGCAGAACTTTTGGCTGGATATGAAACCGTGCTCGATATCGGTGCTGGTGAAGGGCAAGTAAGTCGTGTTGCCAGACTTGGGGGTTCGGCGTGTGTAATTGGTATCGAACCATCTTTGGCACAGGCAGCCGAGGCAAGGAAGCGGGGGGGCGGGCCAGAGTATGCGCGAGCCGAAGCCTCGCACCTTCCCTTCCCTGCCGAGGCCTTTGATGCTGCGGTGGCGTGCCTAGTCTTTGAACATCTTCATGACCTAGACGGCGCGGTAGCCGAGGTTGCACGTGTTCTCAGACCCAGGGGCCGGTTCGCATTGTTCTTGAACCATCCGCTTCTGCAGACTCCGAATAGTGGATGGATAGACGACCAGGTTCTTGACCCGCCTGAGCAGTACTGGCGCATTGGTTCCTACCTGGTGGAATCATCCGAATTTGAGGAAGTTGAAAAGGGAATCTTTTTACCCTTCGTGCACCGCCCACTGGGGCGGTACGTGAATGCTCTTGTCGAAAACGGCCTTTCCATCCGGCAAATGTACGAACCGTCACCCCCTGAGGGCTTCCTCTCAAAGGCAGCCGAGTACAGAGAGGCCTCTAATATCCCCAGGCTGCTGGTTCTCGTCTGCGAGCGCTTGTAGACCCAGTGAGCGGGTGTCGAGAGCAGCAGTAGAATCGTTCTATGAGCGATCTCCTGGTAATCACCGGCCTGTCTGGTGCCGGCCGTTCGGAGTTCTCCAGCGACCTTGAAGATTTGGGCTGGTTCGTGATAGACGGCCTTCCGTCGGACATCCTCACCAAGGTGGCTGACTTGGCTGTTGGCCCGGACTCCCCATGGGACCGTGTGGCATTTTCTCTAAGGGCGGACACTGTCGAGGGAGAGTGTCTGTCAGCGCTTGAGGACCTGCGGGAAGTTTCAAACCGTATGCGCGTGGTATTCCTCGATTGTTCAACAGATGAACTTGTCCGCCGATACAAGGACAGCCGTCGCCCGCATCCTTTCCCGGAGGCCTCAGGCATTGAAGCTGGTGTCGAAGCAGAACGACTCATGATGCAGCCCGTTCGCGAAGTGGCTGATCTTGTCATCGACACCTCCGACATCAACGTCCATGACCTCCGGGACAAGGTGACCGAGCTTTATGGGGGTGAAGATGACAGACAGATGCGGACTTCGATCACTTCATTTGGCTTCAAGCACGGAGTACCGCGGGATGTCGACATATTGTTGGATTGTCGGTTCATCCCCAATCCGCATTGGGTTGATGAGCTTCGACCTCTTTGTGGAATAGATGAACCAGTGCAGGGCTTTGTACTTGGTCAGGAAATAACTTCAACTTTTGTAAACCAACTTGAGGAGATGCTTAGCCACCTGCTACCCGCATACGTCGCCCAGGGAAAGGCGTACGTTTCAGTCGCTTTCGGTTGCACTGGTGGTAGGCACCGCTCAGTAGCAGTCGCGGAGGCTGTGGCCTCTCGACTGAGAGACCGTGGAGTTGAGCCAACTGTTCGACATCGCGATCTGGATCGCTAACTGGAACGGGTTGTGGCCGGTGTGACAAGCGACCGTCATAGGTGGCGCGCCAAGGGCTCTCCAATCGGCTAACAATGCAGGTAACCATTGAATTTGTGGTCCGAATGCCCAGGGAGGCAACATCGTCATGACTGTGCGCGTAGGTATTAACGGCTTTGGCCGAATCGGAAGAAACTTTTTGCGGGCAGCCCTTGGTGCTGGAGCACCAATTGAGTTTGTAGCGGTAAACGACTTGGGTGCCATCGATACGATGGCCTTTCTTTTGGCTAACGACTCGGTACACGGTCGCCTTGATGCCAAGGTAAGAGCTACTCGTAAGGGAATCACCGTCGCGGGTCGCAAGATTTCGGTCCTGTCAGAAAGGAATCCCGCTGACCTGCCGTGGGGTGACCTAGGAGTGGATGTGGTAATCGAGTCCACAGGAATCTTCACGACTAGGGAGAAAGCAGGACTGCACCTCGAGGGTGGAGCGAAGAAGGTCATCATCTCTGCTCCCTCGGCTGATGCAGATGCGACATTCGTCGTTGGTGTGAATGACGACTCGTACGACCCTATGAAGCACCACGTCGTCTCGAACGCGTCCTGTACTACCAACTGCTTTGTGCCAATGATCAAAGTCCTT
Source organism: Acidimicrobiaceae bacterium (assembly GCA_002726315.1). Classification (GTDB taxonomy): domain Bacteria; phylum Actinomycetota; class Acidimicrobiia; order Acidimicrobiales; family MedAcidi-G1; genus UBA3125. The sequence goes on along the minus strand of PBSS01000041.1, from coordinate 2,937 downwards.
GACGACACCTTTGGAGTTGAGCAGGGCTTCATGACCACCACACACGCTTACACAGGAGACCAGAGCTTGGTGGATGGTCCGCACAGTGACCTGCGCAGGGCAAGAGCCGCTGCAGTCAATATCGTTCCAACGTCAACGGGTGCCGCCCGTGCGACGAGTCTCGTAATGCCAAAGATGAAAGGTCGCCTAGACGGGATATCTCTCAGGGTGCCCATCCCCGACGGCTCGATTACCGACTTCGTCGGTACCATCAAGAAGAAGGCGACCATTGAGCAGATCAACGCCGCGTACGCTGCAGCTGCCAACAAGGGTCCGCTTGCAAGAGTCCTCGACTACAGCGAAGAGCCACTCGTATCAGCAGACATAGTCGGTCGCCCTGCCTCCTGCATCATCGATGCAGGCCTAACCATGGCCAATGGCACAATGGTGAAAGTCTGTGGTTGGTACGACAACGAAATGGGTTACTCAACCCGGCTTGTCGACCTGACCAGGCTGATCGGGACTCGTCGCACGAAGAAGACCAGCAAGAGTGGGCGCAAGTAGCCCTGATGCAGTTGCCCGAACTGGAGAGCCTGGGTGACCTGACCAACTGTCGCGTGCTGGTGCGCTGTGACTTCAACGTCCCTATAGCTGCCGGCGAGATTCAGGACGACTTTCGGGTTAGAGCAGCACTGCCGACACTCACCTACCTGATGGAAGCTGGAGCGTCAGTGACAACCTGCTCCCATTTGGGCCGCCCGGGCGGAGTCGTAGATCCAACATTCTCAATGGATCCCGTTCGTAGCCTTCTAGCAGAGTTGGCACCCGGGATCGGAGTACTCGAGAACCTCAGATTCGACCCGGGTGAGACGGGTAACGATCCCGCCTTCATTCAGGCACTAGTGGAGGACCAGGACGCATACGTCAACGATGCCTTTGGTGCATGTCACAGGAACCATGCCTCCGTCGTTGGCCCACCTGTGCACTTGCCATCGGCAGCCGGGCGCCTATTGGCCAACGAAGTACGGGTGTTGGATGCACTCAGGACTCAGCCGCGGCGTCCCTTCTTGGTGATCCTCGGTGGAGCCAAGGTAAGTGACAAACTTGGAGTGATCGATGCTCTCCTTGAGGTGGCCGACGACCTCATTATCGGCGGGGGCATGTGTTTTTCCTTTCTTGCGGCCAAGGGTGCCAGAGTCGGATCGTCGCTACTTGAGGAGGAAATGATTGAGACCTGTGCCCGTTTACTGGACTCTGGTGCACCCATACGTCTGCCAATCGACATTACTGCACTCGGACCTGGTGGCGTCATCGGCGAACCGTCCAAAGGTGGAGAGGTGCGACAGGTAGGAACTTCGATGCCCGAAGGCTGGATGGGGCTTGACATCGGCCCTGGTTCCGCCGTTGAGTTCTGCAATCTGATTGCTGAAGCACGAACCATCTTGTGGAATGGTCCTATGGGCGTGTTCGAAGATGCTCGCTTTGCTGCCGGAACCCGTACGGTGGCAGAGGCTGTAGCTGATTGCTCGGGATTCACCGTCGTCGGTGGTGGCGACAGTGCCGCTGCGGCACGGATGTTCGGGGTAGATAACAGGATCGACCACGTGTCCACAGGTGGAGGCGCTGCATTGGAGTTGATTGAAAAGGGTGACCTGCCTGGTCTCGCTGCCCTGCGGGTCGGAGTGGAGAGGAGTTGAGAATGGACGGAAAACGTAAACCGCTAATCAGTGCTAACTGGAAGATGAACCACAACCATTTTGAGGCGATCCAGGCCGTCCAGAAGTTGTCCTATCTACTGTCAGCTGCCGACCACGAAGCAGTGGACGTATCGGTGCACCCACCATTTACAGATCTAAGGTCCGTCCAGACGGTCCTCCAGTCAGATGAGATCCCGGTCTTACTTGGTGCTCAGGATTGCCACTGGGAGGCCTCAGGCGCTTTCACTGGAGAGGTGTCTCCTGCCATGCTCGCCAAGTTGGATGTCTCACACGTGATTGTCGGTCACTCCGAGAGGCGCCAATTGTTTGGTGAGGTCGATCAGGTCGTCAATGTGAAGGTAAAGGCCGTTATAGCGGAGGGTATGACACCGATCATGTGTTGTGGTGAGAGCCTCGAAGAGCGTGAGGCTGGAACGACGGATTCGAGAGTTGCCAGCCAGGTACGTGCCGGACTGGCGGGCCTGACGCCTGAACAGATCTCCTCAATGGTTATTGCTTATGAGCCCATTTGGGCTATCGGCACTGGCAAGGTTGCGACTCCTGAAGATGCCCAGAGTGTGTGCGCGACGATCAGGCGGGTTGTGCGGGAGGATTCTGGTACCGCTGCCGCCGATGCGGTGCGAATCCAGTATGGCGGTTCCGTGAAACCGGTAAGTGCTCCTGACCTAATGCGCCAACCCGACATTGATGGAGCGCTAGTTGGTGGAGCATCCCTGGACCCTGAGGAGTTTGCCCGCATCATCGCCTATCGTCTGGTCGGCTGAAGCCACCTCTAGCGATAGCCTGCTGTCATCATGTTCGTTCTTGTAGCAATTATTCAGGCAGCCTCTGGTGTAGGAATCATCTTCTTGGTCCTTCTCCACAGCGGAAAGGGCGGTGGTCTCTCCGACATGTTTGGTGGAGGCGTCGGAGCCCAGACTGCGGGATCTACAGTGGTTGAACAGAATCTCGACCGCATCACCATCGTGACGGCCCTAGTGTTTGCCTTTACCACAATCGCATTGGGCTTGATGTTCTGATCTCGGGTCATTGGCCGGGTACGGGGTGATAGCCGCATCGCAGACTGGGCCTTTAGGGCTGGTCAGGTGGGCCCCCCTTTGCGACCGCTAGCCTGACCGACGGCCCGGATCGTCGGGAGGCTACGTCGGAGTGGCGGAATTGGCAGACGCGCCAGCTTGAGGGGCTGGTGCCCGCAAGGGCGTGGGGGTTCAAGTCCCCCCTCCGACACAGAGTCGTGGGT
>PBSS01000040.1 GCA_002726315.1 Acidimicrobiaceae bacterium | reverse complement strand
GGCGTCGGGATTGACTGCGCTCACAGCATCTTCATAGGTCTCATAGGGCGTGAACAGCGTTGGACCTGCGTTCAACTGCACTTCTTTGGCAATCCCGACGATCTTGATTTGAAGGCCACCTGGTTCGACCACAACGACATCGCCGATTCCGAACCCTTCGGAAGAGTCAGACTCACTTCCTACTGCCTCGCCCCGGTCGGGGTATCTACCCGCTACCAGATCCGTGGGAGCTCCCAGGTTGCGTTTTTCGAATCCCAGAATTGTCGTGTCAAACCGGTCTTGACCTGCTCGGACCGTGAATGTTCCCTGACCGATACGACCGATCGATTCAATGGCGTCGTTACTTCGCACCGCTTCTTCGAGAGATGGAGTTATTGAGCTGCTCTGGATCACTCGCTGGCCATCGATCGAGTACACCAGGATTGGAGCTGACTGGTTTCTTATTGCTCCCACGAAAGATGTAACCAAACCGTTTTTCAGAGACTGTTGGAACAAGATCAAGAAAACCAACATCGTTATCGCAGCAATAAGCACGCAGAACCGACCCACATTCCGACGGATTTCTGCCAGTGCCAAGAACAACATTGACCTCTCGTCCTCTCACCTTGGTGCCATGCCGTCCCGCCAGGAGCCCTGTTGAGGCCTTTGGGAGTTCCCGAGGTATTGAAAATGTCTACTGACCAATCTAGGACGCACAAGCCCATGGACTACGCCATCTGTGGAAGGCATTGCGTCAAGGGGCTTGGCAAGGTGACCTTGTACACCTGGGTCGACATGACGTTTGCAGAACCTCCGAGGTGGTTTCGGCGCGATGTTCAACTCTGCTCCATATGGCGACCAAGGAGACTGGCCGAAAGTCCTCTTAGAGAAACACTGCGTGAAGCGGACACATGGGGGCTGAGTCACATCTGAGGCGGGCACTTCCTGCGTAGGCTCTGCGGATTCAACCCGATCGAGTGAGGGAGAGCGGTGTGGGCGATCAAGACGACTTGAGTGCGGAGTTCGACGCCGTAATCATCGGCGCTGGTGTGCTCGGTGGGGCGATCGCGGTCGAACTGGCGCGAAAGGGCATGCGCGTTCTGAACGTCGACAAGGCTTCAGCCGCTGGAGCCGGGTCCACCATTAACTCTTGTGCCATAGTTCGCTTTAGTTATTCGACGGCTCCCGGCGTGGTGTTGGCGTGGGAGGGGCTGCACTACTGGACCGACTGGCCCGCATACATCGGTACTGACGATGAGCTGGGTCTCATCGAGTTCCACCAGTGCGGCCAGTTCAACCTCATCCTCAACGAGGATGACCGCTCTTCAAAGGTCAGGACACTCTGGCAGGAACTGGGTATTCCCTTCGAGGACTGGGGTCTCGATGACCTGACTGAACGTACGCCATTCCTCGACCACGGTCGTTACGGGCCACCCAAGCGACCTGATGACCCCCATTTCTGGGATGACCCCAACGGCACCATCACCGGAGCAATCTTCACCCCAGATGCTGGCTACATAAGCGACCCACAGTTGTCTTGCCACAACCTCCAGCGAGCCGCCGAAGCCAGTGGTGCCGAGTTCTGGTTCAACGCCGAGGTCACTTCCATCGATCGAGCCGATGGTCGCGTGAGTGGAGTAGTCCTGGCCGACGGGCGCAGGGTCGTAGCACCAATCGTAGTAAATGTTGCAGGTCCGCACAGCGCCGTCATCAACCAGATGGCTGGGGTGTACGACTCAATGAAAATCAAGACCCGGGCACTGCGTCATGAAGTCCATCATGTGCCAGCACCCCAAGACTATGACTTCATGGCGAATGGAACGGTCGGCGCCGATGACGATACTGGTATCTACTTCAGGCCCGAGACGGGCAACAACGTCCTGATCGGCAGTGGCGACCCTGACTGTGACACCCGCAAATTTGTCGACCCGGACAACTACGACATGAACCTGTCTCAGGACCTGTGGGAAGCCCAGGTGTTGCGAGCCAACCGTCGGATCCCCACTCTGGGCGTACCCCACGAGAAGAAGGGAGTGGTTGACCTTTATGACGTTTCAGACGATTGGCTACCCATCTACGACCGCACTGACCTGGATGGGTTTTACCTAGCTATTGGTAGCAGCGGGAACCAGTACAAGAACGCTGGAGCTGTGGGCCACCTGATGGCCGAGTTGATCGAGGCAGTCGAATCCGGTCACGACCACGACACAACGCCGGTGGTGGTGACTGGTCGGTATACGGGCTGGGAGATGGACGTTGGGTTCTACAGCAGGAACCGAGAAGTCAACCCCGACTCGTCAATGTCAGTTCACGGTTGACGCCTGCCCGTTATTGCGTGGGCATCATCTGGTGTCGCGTAGTTTGAACAGAACCTGCGGGTTTCGTCGGGTCTTTGGCATTCCAGGCCGATGGTCGAACCAAGGCTGATAGACGAAAACGTTTGGCGAGGTCGGCCAGACTACCCTCCCAGCCAAGTGGGAGGGGCTAGAGATTGATTGTGGGCTCACTCAGGGACCGTTACGAACGAGACGGCTTCGTGTCCCCGGTGCGACTCATTTCCGAGGCCGAGGCAGGCCGGCACCGGTTGGCACTCGAGAATGCTGAGGCTGAAGTAGGTCCACTCCATTACCAGTACAAGATGCACACTGTGCTTACCTCGCCACTGGAGTTGGCAACGCATTCCACAATGTTGGACACAGTCGAGGAACTACTCGGGCCTGACATCCTCCTCTACAACGTCACGTACATCATCAAGGAATCTGGGTCAGCCGCACACGTGGCTTGGCATCAGGATCTCACCTACTGGGGGCTCAACTCAGATCTCCAGGTTTCGGCCTGGCTGGCCCTCTCACCGGCCACTAGTGAGAGTGGGGCCATGATGATGTTTCCGGGAACCCACAAGAGCGGTCGGGTCGAACACACCTCTGGAACCGACGGGTCGAACGTGCTTCACAACGACCAGTATGTGGCAGGAGTCAATGATGCAGAAGCGGTGCTCTGCTCGTTGTCGCCGGGTGAGGCCTCGTTCCACCATGGTTGGACACTGCACACTTCACAACCCAACGTGAGTAATGACAGGCGGATAGGAGTCAACATCCAATACCTCCATCCGAGTGTGAGGCAGACACTCCACGACTTGGACACAGCGCTGCTGGTTCGCGGTACTGACACCTATGGGAACTTCGGCACTGATATCCCAGCAACTAGCAACCTTGAACCTCAGGCAATGGCCCGTCGCGCTGAGCAGGATGCTCTAATCAAGGGCACCTATGTGAGGTCAATGGAGTAAGCCTGCACAACTTGCGGCCGGCTTTACCAATCAACCCTTCCAGGAGAGGTGACGACATCAATGCCCATGGCAGCTGATGGGACACTGAATCGATTGGCTGGCATCGAGCGATCCCAGAAGGTTGTCAGACCCGCGGGATGGTCGTCGGTGCCCGACGGTACGATTCAGATAGTTGGGCAGAAATGCCATCACACCCCGGAGGAGTTTGTGGTAACTGCAAAGGAGCAGGGCATAGAGCTACTGGCCAGAGCGGGAATCGTGGTGGGTGGCGGCGAGCCACACGACTTGCAGGTGAACGACGACCGGTTCTGGGCACGGGTGCTCAAGGACAGGGAACTGGGCCTGGGCGAGGCCTACCAGGACGGCTGGTGGGATGCCGAACGGATGGATGAGTTCCTCGTGAAGGTGTTCACCGCCGACCTGCGTTCGGCGGTTCGGCCCAGCCCGGCCCTTCTCTGGAACGTGGCCCGAGCCAGGTTAACCAACCGGCAGACGACCAACCGTGCTGCGCAGAATGCCAGCGCCCACTACGACATCGGCAACGACCTCTATGTTCGGATGCTCGGCGAGGAGATGGTATACAGCTGCGCTATCTGGGGCGGTGCAGTCGATTTGGCTGCCGCCCAAGAGGCCAAGTTGGATCTGATTTGCCGCAAGCTGCACCTTGAGCCAGGAATGCGGGTGCTCGACATTGGCTGTGGTTGGGGCGGTTTTGCACGACACGCCAGCATCCATTACGGGGCACACGTCGTCGGTATCAGCCCGGCGGGCGAGCAGGTGGCTGAGGCACGGCGACGGACCGGTGACCTATCCGTTGAGTTCCATCAACAGGATTACCGCGAGGTCTCGGGTAACTACGAACGGATCGTCAGTATCGGGATGTTCGAACATATCGGTCCCCGTAACTACCAGGGTTTCTTTGAGCGGTGTGGCGAACTCCTTACTGCTGATGGCCTGATGTTGCACCACACAATCGGCTCCAACGAATCCAAGGAGTTCACCGATGCCTGGTTTGATCGCTACATCTTTCCCGGTGGTGTGGTCCCGTCGCTTCACCAGATTGCTGGTGCAGCCCAGCCCCGCTGGGCCATCGAGGACGTCCACAATCTGGGCCCCGACTACGACCGAACCCTCATGGAATGGTTCAAAAGGATTGAGACCCGTTGGCACGAGATCCCGCACTATGACGAACGGTTTCGACGCACCTGGCGTTATTATTTGCTGTCGTCAGCGGCCTCATTCAGGGTGCGAAACCTGCAACTGTTCCAGGTGGTCTTCACCCGAACTGGAAGGACTTCATCTACCTACAGGGCGACCCGCTAGCGGTGGTGGAGACCGTCAGGATATGTTCCGGATAATGAGCGATACCGCTGTTCAGGGGAGCCTCCGGGATGAGTGGCCGACCCTGGTAGTTGCTACGGCGCTCTACACCAGCTGGCTGGCGATTGTTGTCTGGCATGAGGTCCTGCCATGGCCCGCCACGCTACTGCTACTTGCCATTGTGATCGCCTGGCACGGATCGTTGCAGCATGAATTGCTGCACGGCCATCCGTTTGCCAAGCAGCATGTCAATGAAGCGATTGGATCCATACCGCTCAGCCTGCGCCTGCCGTTTCGCGTCTACCAACGGTCCCACCTCGACCACCATGCATGCGGTGACCTCACTGATCCGACTACCGATACCGAAAGTTTCTTTGTCACAGCTGCCACCTGGGAGAGGCTGCCGGCCCCAGGTCGTTGGTTCCTCCTTGCCCACCACACCCTGCTGGGTCGGATGCTGCTGGGACCGATCATGGAGAACGTGTCAGTAGCGCGGCGGGACATCACCGCCATTCGGGACGGTGACCACCCCCTTCTGCACTGGTGGATTGTCCACCTGGTGACTGCCGGTGCAGTGCTATGGCTGGTCGTGGCAGTTGCGGGTGTTCCGGTGTGGATCTATCTCTTGGCCGTCTACGTAGGTAACAGCCTTGCGCTGGTCCGCTCCTACTGTGAGCACCAATGGGTTGAGGGCGACGCCACCCGGTCGGTAATGGTCCGGTCCGGTTGGATCTTTTCTGTGTTGTTTATGAACGTCAACCTCCACCACACCCACCATGAACAGGCAGGTGTTCCGTGGTTTGACCTCCCCGACCTGGCCGATCGCCTCGGGTCAGATGATCTTGCAGCGGTTGGTGCCGGCTTCTATACGGGCTATGGCGAGATATTCCGCCACCACCTGCTGCACCCGTTCGACCACCCGGTCCATCCGCTGGAGCGTGCTAGCACCTAGTAGTTCAACTACTCGACCTGCGGAGAGGTAGTCACCTCATCGAAGCGGTCGACGTCCCGTAGGGTGGGGAAAAGGATTGACCAGAGCGCCACCACTGCCAGGGTCCCGATTCCACCGAACACGATTGCACCAGTCAGGCCCAGCAGGGCTGCTGTTACACCAGATTCGAATGCGCCCAGTTCGTTAGATGCTCCAATGAACACATTTTCCAGTGCGAGCACTCGTCCTCGCATGTTCTCAGGTGTGGCAAGTGGGACAATCGTTAACCGGATGAACATTGAGACAGCATCGGCACCGGCCAGAACCATGATGGCGATAAAGGCCAACAGGTAGTTTCGGCTGAGGCCTAACACGATGGTCCCAACACCGAAGATGGCCACCACGCTCAGCAGGGTTCGACCGATGTGGCGCTGGATCGGCCGAATCGAGAGCGCTACTGCCACGATTCCGGCTCCTATACCCACTGCCGCACGAAGCCAGCCCAACCCAATAGCACCGACGCCCAGACGGTCCTCGGCAATCGCCGGCAGTAGCGCCACGGCACCTCCGAAGAGTACGGCGAATAGGTCCAGACTGATCACACCGAACAGGACCGGGGTGCGACGGATGAAGCGCATTCCAAGGATGGCATCGACCACGGCCTGGCGCACCCCCACGGTGTCCAGTTGCCGTACCGAAGCACTCGGTATGACGATGAGGATCAACGTAGCTGTGGCTAGTCCCAGGGCGGCGGTCAGGTAGGGAAGGGGTTCAGCGACAACGAACAGGAACCCGAATGTCACAGGACCGACGATCAGGCCGGCCTGGAAGGCAACATGTTCCAGCGCAACCACCCGTGGAAATAGTGCCGTGGGAGACATGTCGATGGGAAGGGCACGACCGGAGGCGGCAGTGAATCCCTGGCCGAGGCCGAACAGGAACACCAGCCAGAAGATGGGCAGTATCGACGTCGGTTCGGTTGTGGCATACCAGAATAGGAGCGCCGACACCAGTGCCTCGCCCGAGAGCGCGAATGCGAACATCTGGCGTCGGTCCACTCGGTCTGCGATAGCACCTGCCAGAGGGGCTACTAGCATCGCTGGAAGGAACTCAGCTAGGCCGATCAGCCCCAGATCCAGTTCACGGCCGGTCAGGTCGTAGACCTGCTTACCGATAATCGTGATCTGGCCCATCTTGGCAAATGCCGATAGGAAGAAGGCGATTAGGAGGCCCTGAATGCGAAGTGGGATCCGTCCTGGAGTCGGCTGTGACATCAGTGCACGCTAACCGCCTACCTCGAGTGCACGCGACCCGCCATGCATGCTGGCCAGTAGGGCCCGGCAGGTCTGGCGGAGTCAATTGTGAACGAGGTCGTCAGACCTGTCTGGGCTTGACCCGACATGTCCTACTTCTATCGGGCAGAATGATCCAGTGGACCAGCCAGCGACTTCAGAACTTCAAGCTGGCCTGGACGAGCTCAGGAGTTCACCGGCCGACAACGGCACTCTTGAACTAATCGTCCGGCGGCCCGATGTCGACGAACGGGAAGTACTCGAGGTGGGTGAGCTCTCCGTGGAGGAGGGCCTTATTGGCGACAATTGGGTTAAGAAGCCCTGCAACAGGACCGATGACGGTGGTCCCCACCCCGGTATGCAACTCACCATTATCAGCAGTCGCCTCCTAGCTCTTGTCTGTCCGGACCCGGATCGTTGGGCGCTGGCTGGTGACCAACTCGTTGTCGATATGGACTTAACCGATGCCAACCTTCCAGCTTGGACCCGCCTGGCTATCGGTTCGACAGTCATTGAGGTGACCGACCAGCCCCACACAGGCTGTCGGAAGTTCAGCCAGAGATTCGGTGGCGCTGCACTCCATTTCGTCAACTCAGAGGTGGGTGGTGAGTTGAACCTGCGTGGTATCAATGCCCGTGTGGTCCAACCGGGAACCATCACCACGGGTGACACGGTTCTAAAACTCTGAGCCAGTTCGAGACTCCCCACCACCCAGGAAGGTCTTTCTTCTAGCCTCAACGTCATGCGCACGGCCATCGTCACCGGTAGTTCCAGCGGCGTCGGGCTGTCCGTAGCCGTCGAGTTGGCCTCCCGTGGGTGGCAGGTCATCGGGCTTGATTTCGGTGATGGAGCAGGCCTACGCGGAGCAGCCAAGCTCGTGGGAGTTGGTGAGAACGTGGGCCACCTAGAGGTCGACATCACCGACAGGATCCAGGTTTCGCTGGCGATGGCCCGGATTTCCACCTCGTTTGGTTATCGGCTAAGTGCTCTCGCCAACTGTGCCGAAGTGTTGGTCAGTGGGTCATTCGACGAAGTGTCAATCAGGGAATTTCGTAGGCAATTCGACCTGAATCTGACAGGGGTGATGAATGTGACCCGTGCTGCCCTACCGGCCCTGCGGGAAACTACTGGTTCACGCATTGTGAACCTCTCCTCAGAGGCAGGCCTGTCGGGAATGCCAGGTTCGGCCGGCTTCAGCGGTTCCAAGTGGGGACTTGAGGGTTGGACCGAGGCGATCGCCCACGAACTGCACCCCCTAGGCGTAGGTGTGGCCCTGGTCGAGCCAGCGGTAGTTGTTTCTGGGCTGGATGGAGGTTCAGGCGTGGAATTGGACCAGATGGCAGTCTCAGATGCTGTTGTGGCAGCCGTCGAGGGGAGGCGCCGACTCCGTCAACCTGTGGGGCTATCGGCACGAATTCGTTGCGCTGCCAGGGGTATGTTTCCCGCCGGTTTCCAGCACGCCATCGTGGCGCGCTCCACGGGCCGTGAGTTCGCGAAGCCACCTGTTCGCCACAGCGATGGGGTGGTGCTAGTTACCGGTTCTTCTTCCGGATTTGGCTTGGAGATCGTTGTTGAGTTGGCAAGGCGGGGTCGAAGGGTCGCAGCGACGATGCGTGACATGGCAAGCAGGGAGAAGCTCGACGAGGCGCTTATGACGGGTGGCCTCTCCGAGCGTGTTGAGGTCCTCCAGATGGATGTGACTGATCCCGGGTCGGTTTATGACGTATTCACTGTTGTTGACAGGTGGGAGGAGATAGCGGGCGAAAAGGGACGTCTCATAGGGGTGGTCAATAATGCCGGTGTGCAGGCCGTGGGAGCGTTCGAGGAAATCCCACCAGGAGCCGTGGACCACATGATGGATGTCAACCTGTTCGGGACTGTAACCGTTACCCGCGCAGCACTGCCTCGGATGCGGCCACACGGTGGTCGGATCGTATTCGTGTCGAGTTCCTCGGCGTTGGTCGGAGAGCCGACCTGGGCCGCGTATGCGGCCAGCAAGTGGGCTGTCGAAGGCTGGGTGGAATCACTTGCCGTTGAGGTAGCGCCCTACGGTATTGGCCTAATGCTCGTGGAGCCCGGGGCATTTAGCACCAACCTGAACCGGGATGGGACCTTTTTTGGCTCGGAGGAAAGCCCGTACCAGTTGATGAGCGATGCCATGGCCGAGGCCGACCGGCACCAACTCGAACGTGCTGGAAATCCGATCGCGGTAGCGCGGGTGGTGGCGAGTGCATTCGATACCCGCCGGGTGCCAATCCGCCGACCGGTTGGCCGGGATGCATGGGTCAGGTGGATGGTCCGTGGAACCATCCCTATCGGTGTGCAGCGATGGGTACGAAACAGGACACTGGGGCTCCAGTGAAAGCAGGTGATCTCGCAACACCCAGCCTGCTGGCTGATGCTGGTGTGCTGGAGCGCAACGTGGCGACAATGGCCAAGGTCCGGCCTGGCCTGACCCTGCGACCCCACGTAAAGGCATTTAAGTGCACTTCGTTAGCCGCTGTGTTGAAAGAAGCAGGCCATACGGCCTTTTGCTGTGCTACCACTCGGGAGGTGAGCGGCATGGTCAGCGCCGGCCTGGGCAACGACCTCCTGCTCGCTAATGAGGTGATCGACATCACCCGCCTGGCGGTGCTGTCCGCCCACGTCACCGCTGGAGAAGCTCGGATCACAGTCGCCGTCGATTCGCATGAGGGGATTGTTGCCGCTTCGGCTGCGGGAATTACCGAAGTGCTTATCGATGTCGATGTCGGAATGCCCCGGTGTGGATGTCAACCTGACGAGGCGGGTGCTGTTGCTGATGCTGCTAGGGCAGCCGGCCTCCACGTCCGTGGGGTCATGGGTTACGAAGGCCACATGATGCACGAGGTCAATAGGACCGTACGTGAAGCCGGTGTGGTCAGCTCAATGTCGATGTTGGAATCGGCCCACGACCAGGTGGGAGGCGATGTGGTCTCAGGTGGTGGCACCGGCACGTTCGACTGCAATGACACCGTCAATGAACTTCAGGCCGGCTCGTATGTTCTGATGGACGGGGACTATGCACGCCTCGGCCTGCCCTTCGAGGAGGGCCTCACGGTCACGACAACTGTTATTTCCGTAGGTGGTGGAGGTCACGCAGTGCTCGACGGGGGACTCAAGGCACTGGCCATGGACAGTGGACCACCCGAGGTCCAGGGAAACGGGAAGGTGCTCTTTTGTGCGGACGAACACACCACCGTTGTCGGCAGTTCTTGGAAAGTGGGCGACAGGGTCGGCCTGCGTCCTGCTCACATCGATCCCACCATCTCCAAGCATGAACACATCTACCTAGTTGACGACATCATGTCAGGTGGTGATGCCGAGCTAGTCGAGACATGGCCAGTGGACCTGAGGGGGTGGTGAACTGATGGGCGGCATTAGACCGGACGGAGCTTGGAGAAACTGGGCAGGCAACCAGTCGTCCACCCCAGTCAGAGTCGAACGTCCCCGGAGTGAGGCTGAAGTCGTAGCCCTGGTGAAAGTCGCCGCAGCCGAAGGGCGTCGCGTGAAGGTGGTTGGTGCGGGCCATTCCTTCACAGCTATAGCCAGAACTGATGAGGTGCTCGTAACGCTTGATGAGATGGGTGCAGTCGTCGGGATCGATCAGGAAAAAGGCCAGGTGAGGGTTGAAGCCGGAATTCGGCTTTTCAACCTGAATCCCTTGCTCCACGCGGTCGACCTTGCCATGCCGAATTTAGGCGATATCGCATACCAGTCGGTTGGTGGCGCTATCTCTACTTCGACCCACGGCACTGGGTTGGGGTTTTCAAGCATCGCTGCAGGTGTAGTTGGGATACGCCTCGTCGCAGGTGACGGAACCGTCAACGTGCTTGGCCCGGACGACGACCCTGACCTTCTAGAGGTGACTCGGGTGGGCCTGGGTGCTCTCGGCATCATCACCGAGGTGACCCTTCAGTGCGTGCCGGCTTTCAATTTGTACGCACTTGAGGAGGTCCTGTCCGTAGATGAGGTACTCGATTCTTTTGATGAGTTGGCGGCGACCACAGATCACATCGAGTTCTTTTGGATGCCTCATACGGGCCTTGCGATGCGTAAACGCAATACTCGCACCACCGATGCACCTCCACCTTCCAAGAGCCGCAGGCAGGCTTTGCGCCGTCGGTGGAAGCGCTTCAAAAACAAGGAGATCATGGAAAATGCTGCCTTCGGTACTTTCAACCACATCGGCAAGATGGTGCCGTCGCTGATTCCGAGTCTGAATGGCCTCGTGGCATCCGAAGGTGACCGGGCCGAGTACCTAACCACTAGTTACGAGGTCTTTGCCAGTCCCCGACGCGTACGTTTCTATGAGATGGAGTACGGGGTGCCGGCAGAGTGTGGCATAGAGGCACTCCGCAGAGTCATGGACCTGGTAGAGAATCTTGGGCGTCCTATCAGCTTCCCAGTCGAGTATCGAGTCCTGGGCCCAGACCAGATTCCGCTCAGTACCTCATTTGGTCGCCCCACCGCTTACATCGCCGTGCACGTGTTTAGGCGTACGCCCTATGAGGATTATTTCAGGGGAGTCGAGGCAATCATGGACGACTACGGTGGCCGACCCCATTGGGGCAAGTTGCACTTCCACTCATCGAGCGTCTTGTGCGATCGCTACCCACAGTGGTACAGGTTCCAGGCTGCTCGGAAGCTCCTTGATCCCGCCGGTCGGTTTACCAACGACTACCTGGATTGGGCTCTTGGAAGCTAAGAGTGGACCCCGGACCTGCAACCGACACCTACCTACGTGAAACCAGTGAGACATGGGTGGTTTGGCCCGAGGTGACCGTGAGTGACGGCTTGTACACATAGCCCTTGGGGTGCCTGAAATCCACGAGTTGTTCAGGATTGTCGGCCTGGCTGTTGACCACGAACCGAACGAGCGATCCCTTCAGTAGCTTGTTCCAGTGGGATACCGCCACCAGACGTCGCTCCCCTCCCTTTTCTACGTCGTCTACAAAGCGGACCTTTATGTGTCGACCCGCTACGTCTGGATCCCATGCTGCTGAGTGTTCGGCGGGAAGAAGGTCCCAGACCACGTCAGCATCGACCAACTGGCTGGTCAAGATCGGTTTCCAGAAGCGGGCTAATTTGCCGAATCCGGGTAACGAGGCGCCCATTTTGAGCTTGTAGTCAGGGATCGGGTCTGGAGGCCGAACTGCACCCCAGAGGCCAGAAAACACGATTACCTGTCTGTCTACCCGGCGTCGAAGTGCAACAGGCAGGGACGGGTAGTCAAGAGCGTCGTACAGGACACCGGTATAGCGCCTTATCGCCGGCATGCTGGGCGCCGACCCAACGGCCAGGTTGGTGGCAGTTGCATCAGCTGTCATGGCGGCACCAACACCGAGGATTTTCGACCTGGTCTGGGCCGAAGTCCTCATCGCCTGAGTGAGCGCGGTGATTACCTTTTCGCGCGAATCAGCCAGCTCAGGAAACGACTGAGTGGCCTTGGTCCACGGCAGGCCGTCGCCACCAGCAGCCTTCCCCTCAGACGGAGGTAACAGGATCAACGGTGTAGCCACTGGGCGACGGTACCCTCGCCGCCGTGACGAATCCGGCCACCAACGACGAACCTGTGTCCAACTCGGAATCCGATGTCTTGGCGAGCGAGGTATCCGAAGAAGAGGCTGAGTTGAGCCGACTTGAGGCTGACACGGCTGTTATCGAAGAGGCAATGGACCAGGTGGATTCCGGCAACCTCACCGTGGCCGATGAGATGATCACCAGAATTGGGGATTCCTAGATCTGAAGGTGGCCTCAGAGAAGGTCCGGAACCGTTTCGTTGGCAACCAGCTCAACTCGAGGGCCTAGGGTCATCCGACCTTCGCCGAACTCAAGCCAGCGCCCACCCAGATTCGACAGCCTTTGCCACGGCTCGCCACAGGATCCCTCCAGCGCGTAGATGACACCGGCGTGGGTTACAACCAGGACATTGCTGTCGCCGACCCGGGTCGTAATCCGAGCGAGGGAAGAAAGGACTCGCGTCAGCAGTGTGTCGTCATCTTCGTAACCGTTGGGCCGTCGGTCCGACTCCAGCATTCCGGGCCATCCTGCCTCGATCTCGTTTCGAGTCAGGCCTTGCCACGGTCCGGCATCACGCTCCATTAGGTCCTCGTCACTCAGGACGGTGCTTAAGCCAATGGCATCGGCAAAGATTTCTGCTGTATCAAGCGCTCGTTCCAGGGGTGAGGAGATCAATGCATCAAAGGTCTTTAGGTGCTTCGAGCGTCCAGCCAGTATCGCGTTGTTTCGACCTAGGTCAGTAAGTGGCGGGTCAGCATGGCCTTGCCAGCGACCAACCGCATTCCACTCTGACTGGCTATGACGGACCAGGAGGAGACTTGTCACGAGGGTCGACGGTACCTGCCCCATGGCCCGACTTCGGAACATTGGCAACAGCCTCCATACACTTACCGAATGGCAGTGCTTCTCTTGTTCGCCTCGGCCCGCGTGGCTGCGGGTACCGGCCGATCCCAAATGTCGGGTTCGACGGTCGGGGAAGTTATGGACGCGGCGTGTCACCACTACGGGGCCACTTTCGCCAACCAGTTGGACTCATGTGGGATATGGCTGAATGGAGAGCCTGCCGAAGCGTGTGACCCGGTCACCGACTCCGACGAGGTGGCCATACTTCCTCCCGTTTCAGGGGGCTGAACCATGCGTCGTATAGCGGTCCTCTCACTCCACACGTCTCCACTCGTTCAACCCGGTTCGGGTGACGGTGGCGGTATGAACGTGTACGTGCGTGAGCTCGTGTCAGCTCTTGCCCAGGCCGGTGGAGACGCAACAGTATTCGTACGTCGGTCCGACCCGACCCCACCGGAGACCGTTGAGGTCGAACCCGGTGTAAGGGTGGTCCACATACAAGCAGGACAGTTCGACCTCGCCAAGGAGGATCTGCCCGGCATCGTCGATGAGTTCACCGACCAGGTAGCAGAACACCTAATTTCGGCTGACCTGGAGGGAAACGGCTACGACGGCTTGCTCGCCAACTACTGGCTGAGCGGCGTTGTTGGGCATCGGCTCAAGCACGAACTGGAGCTTCCCCTGACGACGGTGTTCCACACGCTCGCTCGTGTGAAGGCCGAGACGGGTGACTCAGAACCCCAGAGACGCCTCGACGCCGAAGCCGAGGTCATCGCCTGTTCCGACGTAATTTTGGCGAACAGCGAGGAAGAAGCACACCAACTTGTAGGCCTCTACGGCGCTGTGCCATCACGAATCGAAGTCGTTCCCCCAGGCGTCGACCACGCTTTCTTTAGCCCCGGATTCCAGGGTGGAGCTCGAGACGCCGTTGGCCTGGGTCCAGGGCCCGTACTGTTGTTCGTTGGGCGTATTCAACCCCTCAAGGGTGTGGACGTAGCTATACGCACGCTCGCTGAGTTGGGCCGCCGCGACGCACGCCTGGTCGTGGTTGGTGGTGCCAGTGGTCGAGAGGGCCCAGATGAGGAGCGCAGGGTGAGGGATCTAGTTGCTGGCCTTGGACTCTCGGACAATGTCACCTTCGTACCACCACAACCCCACCACAGCCTCTCCACCTGGTACAGGGCTGCCGACGTCCTTGTCATGCCCAGTCGCTCAGAGTCGTTCGGCCTCGTTGCCCTGGAAGCTGCGGCCTGTGGGATCCCTGTGGTGGCAGCGGCCGTGGGTGGGTTGCGAACGCTGGTCGATCACGGCCGAACCGGTTACCTAGTCGAGGGCCGTGAACCCGGCGACTACGCGGGCCACGTGGCAACACTGCTTGACGATGCGGCTTCGGCTACTGAGATGGCCGCCGCTGCAGCCGAGCGTTCGTGGTCATACACCTGGTCGGCCACTGCATCGCGGTTGCACCGGATTTGCGACGATCTGACATTTCGCTCCCTCGTGGACTGCAGCTGATCGGTGGCTGACGGCTCCAAAGCCGATGCGAACCGAGGCGCACCATCCCCGACTGGCAAACCGATGAGTAGTGCTGAGGTCAAGGCCGTCCAGGACCTCGTTGACTCGTGGTTGAGTCGCACCCTTGCAGCGGGAACGCTGTTGACTGCGGTTGAGCGTGACCCTGGGGTGCAGGCTGGTGAACACCGTTGGCTTGTAAGCGTGTTGGGAGAGTCCAAGGACACTTTCACGGTCTGGTTCAACTTGCGCCAACGAATGCTCCACTACGAGACCTATGTGATGCCGGCCCCCGAGGAGAACCACGAACGCTTTTTTGAGTATCTCCTCCGGCAGAACCGCCAGCTGGTGGGGGCTTCGTTCTGCTTGGGAGGAGAAGACGCTATCTACCTGGTTGGGGCAGTTCCGGCAGCGACAGTTGACGATCGGGAGCTTGATCGCCTCCTCGGGTCCTTGTGGGATGCTGTGGATAGGTGCTTCCAGTCGGCACTGCGGATCGGCTTCACCACCCGATTGGGCGACCGATAGCTCTTGTTGTATTCCATCTATTTTCAGTTCACCTTGCCTGATAAGAGAGTGAGCCGCTCCGCGCAGTTTTGTCGGGGTATTGAGTTGACCCTCGGAAAGGCTGGCGGGTTCACACCACCGGCGGGATTATGTGGCAGGTGTCGGGCCCACTGTCACAACCATCGACCTGGCAGGCGTAGGTTGAACCGGTGAAGAACAGGCACTCTGTGAAACTTCTCGTCTTTGCGATAACAGCAAGCGGGCTGCTCAACAACTCGCTGCTCGTGAGCTCAGCACCCGAGATCCTCCGCGAACTGGGCCATCCCGTGAGTCGGGCAGGTCTAGTCATCGCCGCCGGATCACTACCTGGAATCATCGTGGCTCCCGCAATCGGTTTCCTGGCTGACCGTTACGGTCGCCGTAGAGTGCTCTTGCCTTGCCTTGTCATCTTTGGTTTGTTCGGTTTGGCAGCAGGATTCAGTCCGACTCTTGGTTGGCTGATCGCTGCTCGAATAGCCCAGGGCGTGGGGGCCGCAGGTCTTGTCAACTTGGCAGTTGTGTTGATCTTTGACTACTGGGACGGCCTTGACCGGGTAGCACTAATTGGCCAGAACTCCGCGGTTGTCACGGTAGCGGTGGCCACCTACCCGGTACTGGGTGGTGGCATCACTGATCTCTTCGGTTGGCGCTGGGTATTCGCTTCATTTGCGATACCTCTCATGGTCGCAGGTTTGGTCGGATTACATCTGGTTTCCGACCGACCGGTGCATCTTGGGAAGGTTGGAGACCAGGTCAGGGCGGCCCTTGAAGAGATCCGTCGCCCGGCCACAGTCACGGTGATCGTGCTGGGCTCGGTCGTGTTTCTCCTCATTTTCGGCCTGTTCCTCTCACTCCTGCCTATCCATCTGGACCAGAAATTCGGTCTGGGCCCTACCCAGCGAGGCCTTGTAGCCGCCGTCCCGGCGGTTTCGTCAACTGTGTCTGCTTTGTTGGTTGCAAGGGCCCGGGCCAGGGTCCACGGTGGGTGGCTGGTGTACACCGGCATGTTCGTGTTCGCTGGGACCTTCGTGGCAATGGGTGTTGCGTCGCTATGGGTGCTTGTGGCTGTTGCGGCTGTCTACGGTCTGGCAGAAGGTCTCACGATTCCGACCATGCAAGACCTGGTGGCTGACGAGGCGCCAGAGCACCTTCGGGCAGTAGTCCTGGCAGCATGGGTGGGTGCCGCCCGCGTAGGCCAGACGGTCGGGCCAATCGGCGTGACTCTGGCCCTCGGCTATTGGTCCACCGGGACCGTGCTCACCTTCTCTGGCCTCGCACTCCTTATCGTTAGCATTGCTGCCACACTGACCCGCACCCTCGTTCCCCGAAGTGGCGGCGGGTAGTCATCCACTAGCCAGTAGGTTCGATGCCATGACGACACGCCTACAGGTGATCGGTGGTGGCCAGATGGGTGGGGCTCTCGTGGGAGGCCTCGTCGTATCGGGTTGGGCCGCACCGGGTGAGATCCACATCGTGGAACCCGATGACGACCGTTGGAACGACCTTGAATCGTCCATTCCCGGATTGACTTTTGGAACGGACCCACTTCACGGCATTGACGCCCTGATTGCTGTTAAGCCCCATGTTGTCTCAGCAGTGTGTGCTGGTCTCAAGTCTGCCGGCGTTGGCAGGGTTCTCTCAATTGCAGCTGGCATCCGCCTGGATTCTCTCGAAGAGGGCCTAGGTGCCGGAGTAGCCGTGGTACGTGCAATGCCCAATACCCCATCGCTGGTGGGTGAGGGCGTGGCAGCGATTGCAGCTGGCACAAATGCTGATGAAGAGGACCTCCGTTGGGCATCAGAAATCCTGTCAGCTGTCGGAACGGTTGTGGCTGTGGACGAAGCGATGTTGGATGCCGTTACGGGGTTGTCCGGGTCTGGTCCCGCTTATCTGTTCCTGTTGGCCGAAGCCCTTATCGATGCTGGGGTCGCCGAAGGCCTCTCGCATGGGACTGCCACGGCACTGACTGAGCAAATGCTGATCGGTGCTGCGACCTTGCTGCGGGAATCGGACGACCCACCGTCGGTACTACGTCAGAACGTCACCTCAAAGGGTGGGACAACCGCTGCAGGCTTGGCTGTGTTCGAGTCGGCTGACTTCTCGGGGTTGGTCTCAGCGGTCGTCTCGGCCGCGAGCGAACGGTCCCGAGAACTGGGTGGTGACTGAGGGTGGGTCGTCGGTATGACACTCTTTCGTTTCTTTCCGACTATGGAACCGATGATGAGTTTGTGGGCATAGTCCATTCCGTTATTCGGAGCATTGCACCACACCTGACGACTGTCGACATCACACACGGCATTCCGGCACACGATGTCCGAGCAGGTGGACTTACTCTGGCTCGAAGTGCCCAATACCTATGCCCGGGTGTGGTCTTGGCTGTGGTCGATCCAGGTGTCGCGACCTCCCGGCGTGCCGTGGTGGTCGAGGTTGGTGACGGCGAGTCCGTGTTAGTTGGGCCCGACAACGGGCTCCTAGCTCCGGCGGTAGCAATGGTCGGTGGAGCTTCAAGGGCAGTTTCGCTGACCTGTGCCGACTATCACCTTTCTACCCCTGGTCCCACCTTCGCCGGCCGTGACATCTTTGCACCAGTTGCTGCACACGTGGCCAACGGTGTAGATCTTGTTGAGTTTGGTGAAGATGTCGATCCGTCGACCCTCCTTCCGGGTGTCATGCCCGTTGCTACAACCGAGGACGACGGTCTGCACACGGAGGTTCTTTGGGTGGACCGGTTTGGCAATATCCAACTGAACGTTGGTCCCGATGAACTCAGTGACATCGTCGGCCAGATTGGTGGTCGATGTCAGATCCGGATCTCTGGGTTGACGAGGCCTGCGGTAAGGGTGGTTGCCTTCGACGAGGTGCCCGCAGGGAGCATCGGACTGCTGGTGGATTCCTACGGGTTAGCAACCCTCGTGGTCGACAGGGCATCTGCAGCGATGGACTTGGTCGTGTCAGCTGGCGATCGTGTCGTGCTGGCACCGGTCGGCGATGAGCCCGATGCGGTCACCAAAGTTGAGTTGGGGAGGAACGAACCCACCTGATGCGGTTCGGAACGACGATTGTCACAGCGATCCTGCTGGTAGCAATCCTGGGTGCTGCTGTTCTCCAGTTCGTACTACTGGTCGACTAGGCATCGGCTGGCACATAACTGGCGCTTGTTGCCATGAGGGCACCGGCGAAGATGAGGGCTATACCGATCACCAACGAAATGGAGAAACCGGTCATCTCGTCCACCACCGAGTTGAGGAGTCCACCAAAGCTGAGCGTGATGGCACCAAGAGCGATCAACACGTTCCCCGCGCCTCCCTTTGCGGCAGATGCACCACCGGCGCGAAAGAGCCGGATCGCAGACCAGGCCGAACCACCGACCACAACCAGCGCTCCGACCGACGAGGCCAAAGCTGCTGTGATTCGCGGTCCGACTCCGAACACTTCGCTGCCCCGTGGCAACTCGTCGGCGATGAAGCCACCAGTAGTTGGCGCTATCAACACGATTCCGGCACCGAATGCACATGCCACGACCGTGACAAAAGTTATCCGGTCGGCCCAGAGCCGAGACACCATCAGGTAGACGGTCCCCAAGGCTAAGACTGGGACGTTGAGGACAGCGCCGAAGATGTAAAAGGCCCGGAACGGTCCAGCAGACCAGCCGATGGATGCACCCAGCCACATGGATCCCGCACCCAGGCTGAACAAGAGGAGCGCCACTGTCCATGCCATGTCCTGGGGCTTGTGTCTGTCCAGCCAACGTTCCAGGACTGTGGCCGTGAAACCCAATGAGATGAGTGTGGCTGTGGCGGCGAGGGCGATCTGGAGGCTCACGCAGAGGCACGGTACGGCCCACAGTGGAAATCCGCCATTCCCTGTCCGATAAATGAGGTGTTACGGATGCCTATGCATGACATGTGAATGAATGCACAAGCCCCTAGCGTTGGGTCATGGCAATAGCCGGTACAACATCCGACAGGGGCCAGTCCTTAGGAGAAATCGGTGTGGTCCGCTCGGATGGATCCTCCTCTCCAATCCCCGAAGCGACTCTTACACGCCTGCCCGTTTACATGCGAGGCCTAGTTGAGGTGGCTGAGGATGGAGTCACCACCGTCTCGTCGCGTCAACTTGCCGACTTGGCAGGAGTGAACGCGGCAAAGGTACGTAAGGATCTTTCCCACCTGGGAGCTCACGGAAAGCGTGGGGTCGGCTATGACGTCAATCGTCTGCTGACCGAGATTAGTGGTGCACTTGGTGGTTCTGTGACACCTGTGGTGATCGTAGGGGCCGGAAACCTTGGCAGGGCGCTAAGCAGATACGACGGTTTCATGGCAGGAGGGTTTCCGGTCGTGGCACTCATAGATTCGGATCGCTCCCTTGAAGGACGAATGATCTCAGGTGTGCCCGTTACACATGTGGACGAAATGGATGCAGTGGTCGCGGCCACGGGCTGCCAGTTGGGCATTGTCGCTACCCCCGCCCACGCCGCCCAAGAGGCCGTCGACCGCCTAGTGGCAGCAGGGCTGCGGTCCGTACTCAACTTCGCACCGGCTGTGGTGTCGGTGCCTTCTGAGGTTCAGTTGCGCAAGGTGGATCTGGCTACTGAGTTGCAGATCCTGGGCTATTACGAGCATGTTCGAATCTCACAGGAAGCAACCGGGCAGGCCGTCGGATGACAGATATCCACACTGATAGATCCAGAGGGTTGGCACCCGGGGGCCCGTTCGGGAATGCTGGGGATCGTCATCCCCGATTCGACAGGCAGTCGAGGAACAGGAGCCCCGGACCGTGTCGGTTGTAGTCGTTGGCCTGAACCACCGCACAGTTCCACTCGACCTGCTCGAGCGGATGACTGTCCCGTCCTCACTGCTCCCCAAGGCGCTAGCAGACCTTGTCTCCCGTGAGCACATTACCGAGGCGGTGCTGTTGTCGACGTGCAACCGCATCGAGGTCTATGCCTTTGCCGAAAAGTTCCATGGCGGTTACCAGGACATACACAACTTCTTCGCTGAGACATCACACGTAGCCCCCGAGGACTTTTCCGAATACCTAACCGGCCTCTACGACGCCGATGCTGTCAGGCATCTCTTTGCTGTCGCCTCTGGCCTGGATTCAGCTGTGCTCGGCGAGCACGAAATCTTGGGCCAGGTGCGCACGTCGTGGGAAGTGGCCGATGACGAGGGCGTCGTCGGCCCGGTGCTGAACCCCATGTTCAGGCATGCCCTCGAGGTGGGTAAGCGGGTAAGGACTGAGACAGCCATCTCACGCAATATCACATCAGTCTCACAGGCAGCCGTGGTGATGGCTGGGGAGCGACTCGGAGGGCTCAACGGTCGAAGGGTCTTGGTTGTTGGCGCCGGCAAAATGGGAGAAGGTCTGGCGAGGGCTCTGCACACCGGGGGCGTGTCTGAGATCCTCGTTGCCAACCGAACTTGGGAGAGAGCCTCTGAGGTCGCCACTAGGTTGGGTGGTACGGCAGTGAGGCTAGAAGAACTACCGCTACACATTGCAGAGGTCGATGTACTGCTCACTTCGACGGGCGCATCATCAGTGATCCTTGAACACGGTGACATCGATGGCATAGTCGGCAACCGAGACGGTCGTGAGTTATTGATCGTCGACATTGCGGTTCCCCGCGACGTCGACCCTGCGGCTGGTCACCTTGAAGGTGTGACCCTCCTCGACATGGATGACCTACGAGCCTTCGCCGATCTTGGGATCAAGGAACGACGACGTGAAATAGCAGCCGTTGAGGCGATAGTTGATGTCGAGTTAAACAGGTACGTAGATGAATCAACGGCCCGATTGGTGGCTCCGCTTATCACGAAGTTACATGGTCGCGCCGATGCAGTTCGCACGAGTGAACTAGAGAGGCTGGCCAACCGGCTGGGTGACTTGGACGAACGCCAGCGGGCTGCCGTTGAAGCGCTGGCTGCAGGCATTGTAGGAAAGTTGTTGCATGAGCCAACGATCCGCATGAAAGACGCCGCAGGTACGGCACGTGGTGAGCGCTTAGCCGAGGCAATGCGCGACCTGTTCGACCTCTAGGCGGAGGTGACAGGCCTTGCGTATCCGGGTGGCTACCCGGGGCAGTTCTCTAGCTCTCTGGCAGGCCAACCGCGTGGCCTCTCTGTTGACTGTCACCCTTCCAGGGGTTGTGGTCGAGATCGTTGTCGTGGAGACCACAGGAGATCGCGATCAGACAACGCCACTGGTGCAGATGGGGGGCCAAGGGGTTTTTGTAAAGGAAGTTCAACTAGCGGTGCTAGATGGTCGTGCCGACATCGCCGTCCATTCGGCAAAGGACCTCCCAGGTGCTCAGACCGAGGGGCTGAGCTTGGTGGCCGTTCCCGAGCGTGCAGATCCGCGTGATGTCCTAGTGGGCTGTCTTCTCGCCGACCTGCCTGAGGGGGCCATTGTTGCCACAGGGTCAATACGCCGTCAGGCTCACCTTGCAAATTACCGACCTGACCTGAGATTTACGGACCTAAGGGGAAATATCGGAACACGCCTTAGAAAGGCTCGTGAGGTCGATGCCGCAGTCGTGGCCAAAGCTGCTTTAGACCGTCTGGGATTGTTGCCAGAGGTCGCGGATCCCGTGGACCCTGCCATCCTTTTGCCTCAGGTCGGCCAGGGGGCATTGGCGGTGGAATGCCGATCTGACTACGAAATGCTTCCGACACTTGGTGGCTTGGATGACCCGGTAGCCCGCCGAGCGGTTGACGCTGAGCGGGCTTTCCTCTTAGAAATGGGTGCCGGCTGCGACCTTCCGATAGCGGCCTACGCCCATCCGGCTATCGATGACTCCAGCGGTTCAAATATCACAGTGACCGGTGCCATCGCCTCACCCGACGGAGTGGTCCTTGTTAGGGAGGAACGCACTGGGTCTGATGGCTCAGCCATAGGGCATGAGATCGCTAGGTATCTGCTTGACGATCGTGGCGGTGCCGACCTGATGGCACAGTCGTGAGCGGACCCCTTTCAGGTATCACGCTGGTCGTCACGAGGGCGATCGACCAGGCTGCCATCTTGGTGGCGGCCTTGGTGGAACAGGGTGCAGTGGTGGTGGAGATGCCCGTGATCGCCATTGTCGATCCGGTAGATGGAGGAGCTGCACTTGAGGAGGCAGTGAGGGATCTTGGGTCCTATGACTGGGTTGTAGTGACCTCGTCGAATGGAGCTTGTCGCATTGTCGAAGCGATCTCCTCCCAGGGTCTGACTTTCGGGGACGGCGACCATCCCAGGTTCGCTGCTATTGGACCAATGACGGCAGAGCCACTCCTTGAGGCGGGTCTACCCGTCGACTTGGTACCTAATAAGGCGGTCGCCGAGGCTCTTCTCGATGAGTTTCCGGTTCCTGGCCCAGGTGGACGTGTGCTGTTGGCTAGGGCTGAAATTGCAAGGTCCGTTCTACCCGATGGACTGCGTTCCATCGGCTGGAAGGTCGATGTGGTTACCGCCTATCGCACCATGGCACCGGAGGTCGATCCTGGCCTCCTGGACCGTGCCCGCCGTGCCGACGCAGTCACCTTCACATCGGAGTCGATTGTACGGCGGTACGCCGATCTCGCGGGTGGGCCAGAGCCGGTCGATGCCGTATGCATTGGTCCGATCAGCGCTGCTGTCGCACGGGATCTGGGGTTTCGAGTCGTTGAAGCAGATCCCCACTCGGTGGCAGGGCTGATCGATGCCGTGTACAACCTTGCCAGGTCCTGAGTAGACCTTCGTAGGCTTGCATAGTGACATTTCCCGAACAAAGGCCCCGCCGCCTGCGCCGCACTGCTGCCATGAGGAGAATGGTCGCTGAGACTCGCTTATGCGTCGACGACTTAGTGGCGCCGCTGTTCGTTCGTGAAGGCATCTCAGACCCTGTACCCATTCCATCTCTTCCCGGGGTGGTTCAGCATTCGCGCTCAAGTCTTCGCAACGAGGTGGCCGAACTGAGAGACGTGGGGATCCCTGCCGTGATCCTTTTCGGCATCCCCGAACACAAGGATGCTGTGGGATCAGAGTCCTGGAGTCCTGACGGTGTTATTCAGGTAGCCCTCCGTGACCTCCGCGATGACTTGGGTGACGACATGGTCTTCTTGGCAGACCTCTGTGTCGATGAGTACACGGATCATGGCCACTGTGGTGTCATCGCAGACGATGGCACAGTTGACAACGACGCCACCCTGGAGCTTTACCAAAGGGTTGCTGTTGCCCAAGCCGAGGCGGGTGCAGACGTGTGTGCACCGTCGGGAATGATGGATGGACAAGTGGCGGCCATCCGCTCAGCGTTAGACGCCTCAGGCTACGACCAGGTATCGATACTGGCATATGCAGCCAAGTACGCATCTTCTCTTTACGGGCCATTTCGCGATGCCGTAGACGTCGAGATAGTCGACGGGGGTGACCGGCGGGGATACCAACAGGATCCACCCAACGTCCGCGAGGCCATGTCCGAGATCCGTGCCGACCTAACCGAGGGAGCGGACATTGTCATGGTAAAGCCAGCACTTGCGTACCTTGACATCGTGGCTCGGGCGAGAGATCAGTTTGATGTGCCCCTCGCCGCTTACCACGTCAGTGGTGAGTACGCGATGATCGAGGCAGCCGCAGCTAACGGCTGGCTCGACGGTGATGCTGTTGCAATGGAGCACCTATTGGCAATCAAGCGGGCCGGTGCTGATTTCATCCTCACCTACCTGGCTCGTAGGGCAGCAGTGCTGATCGGATCATGATCGGTTCGAACGCATCACTCTTCCACCGTGCGCAGAGGGTTATTCCCGGTGGAGTGAACTCACCGGTCAGGGCTTTTGGCTCGGTCGGTGGAACTCCGTATTTTGTGGAGCGGGGTGAGGGACCCTACGTGTGGGACTCCGAGGGCCGTCGCTACATCGACTACGTGCAGTCGTACGGTCCTGGCATCCTGGGTCACGCTCACCCGGCCATTGGTGAGGCCGTTGCGGTTGCGGCAGGTGACGGAAATAGTTTTGGTGCGCCGACCGAGGCTGAGGTGGTTCTAGCTGAGATGGTCGTTGATCGCATCGTCGGGCTTGAGTCGGTGCGATTCGTGTCCAGTGGCACGGAAGCCACGATGTCGGCGATCAGGCTCGCCCGTGGGGCTACGGGGCGATCCCGGATCGTCAAGTTCGCAGGCTGCTACCACGGTCACTCCGACGCCCTCCTAGCTGCCGGTGGAAGCGGGGTGGCGAATCAGGGCCTTACAGGTTGCGATGGTGTGACGGCTGGAGCAGTGGCCGACACGGTGGTCGCCCCCTACAACGTTGTTCCCGAGTTGGATGACACCGTCGCTGCAGTCATCATCGAACCGGTGGCTGCCAACATGGGGCTCGTGGCTCCATCTCGCGGGTTCCTTGAGGGAGTCCGTTCGGCGTGTGACGCCTCTGGTGCTCTCCTCATCTTCGATGAGGTGATCACCGGTTTTAGGCTGGCCAGCGGTGGCGCCGCCGACTATTTGGGTGTTTCACCCGACCTGTGGTGTTTCGGAAAGGTCATAGGTGGTGGCTTGCCTGTTGGGGCCTTCGGTGGCTCCACCGGGCTCATGTCAAACCTGGCTCCCCTCGGGCGCGTCTACCAAGCAGGCACCCTTTCCGGCAACCCACTCGCAATGGCGGCTGGTCGGGCCACCCTCGATCTTCTTGATCAGGACGCATACGACTACCTAGTGGCCACCTCGCGCAGGCTTGCCGACGGCCTCACCGCGGCTTTCACCGAAGCAGGGTTGTCCTGTGTCATGCCACGCGTGGGGTCCCTGCTAGGCGTTTTCTTCGGTGACTTGGAGCCCACCGACTTCGATGAGGCTTCACTCCTTGCCGAGAACGGCATATACCCGAAGGTTTTCCATGCCCTTTTGGAGCGGGGGGTGGCATGGGCACCGGGTGCCTACGAGGTTTTGTTCCCGAGCCTCGCCCACAGTGAGGCTGTGGTTGATGAAACGATCGCTATCGCTGCGGAGGCAGCTGTGGCGGTGTCATTAGACCTTGGTTAAAACGGCGGGACGCTTAGGTCGGTCAGGTGGAGTGACCCCGCATTTTCTGGTAGCGCCCGATAAGCGAGTTTGTTGAAGAGTCATGTGCCACATGGCTCTTGTTGCCCTTCAGTTCGCCTGCAATATTTGTTGCCAGGGACTTTCCCAACTCAACACCCCATTGGTCGAACGGGTTTATCCCCCAAATGGCGCCAGCGACCACTGTTCGGTGTTCGTATAAGGCAACCAACTGCCCTAGGACTGCCGGTGTCAACTCCGGAGCAAGGATTGTGGTGCTCGGTCTATCACCCGGGAAGGTGCAGTGGGCCAGTAGATCTGGTGGAGTCCCCGCGGCAGCTGCCTCGTCAGCGGTCATGCCGAAGGCTAAGGCTGCGCCTTGGGCAAAGAGGTTTGCCATCAGGGCATCTTGGTGGGCGATGCGAGGGTCCGCGATCGGGCGCGCAAAGCCGATCAGGTCGCAGGGAACCGACTCGGTTCCCTGGTGGAGCATCTGGAAGAAGGCATGCTGGCTATCTGTGCCAGGTGCTCCCCAGACCACTGGACCTGTCTGTCCGGTGACGAGTCCGCCATCGGTGGTGACACGCTTCCCGAGGCTTTCCATTGAGACTTGCTGGAGCCACGCGGGGAACTCACTGAGTTGGCTGCTGTAGGGCACCACCGCCAGCGAGGACGCCCCGAGGAAGGATCTATGCCAGACGTCGAGTAGCCCCAATATCATCGGCCCGTTGGAATGTGGGGCGGACGAGGCGAAGTGTTCATCGACCACCCGCATTCCGGCGAGCATTTCGGCGAAGGCATCCGGGCCGATGGAGGCCATCACGCTCAGGCCGACGGCCGAAGGTAGCGAGAAGCGGCCTCCGACCCAGTCGGGTACCAGAAGCGTGAGTTCCGGGCTAATGCCGAAATGTCCGGCAAGGTCAGTGGCGGCAGTTGCGGCAGCCATGTGGGCCGAAACGTCAGTACCGACTCCGTCGACTAGCCACGCTCGGGCAGTCTCGGCTGCAACCATGGTCTCTGCAGTCGAAAAGGTTTTTGAACAGATCAGAATCAGCGTTGTGGCGGGGGTCAGTCCATCGAGAGCATCTGTAATCTCGGTGCCATCCAGGTTGGATGCGAACCGGATGGCGAGTTCTGGATGGGCGAGGTGTGCAAGTGCTGTCGTCGCCATGGCCGGGCCCAGGTGTGAGCCGCCGATACCAAGACTCACTAGGGCGGTGATTGGCTTGCCCGTGGCACCCAGCATGCACCCTTCGCGTAGTCGCCTAGAGATATCAGCCATCTGACAGAGGGTCTCCCTGATACCGGGTATCACGTCGGTTCCATCGACTACGAGAGTCGTACCTTCTGGTGTCCGGAGGGCGGTATGGAGCGCCGGCTTGTTCTCGGTTGTGTTGACACACTCACCTGACAGCATCCGCCTGATGAATCCGGTCACGTCCCGTTGGATGGTCAGGTCGGTAAGCAGTGAGACAGTTGCTTCGGTTATCGGCTGTTTTGAATAGTCGACCCACAGGTCGCCCACGCTGACCGCCAGCCTCTCGCCACGGTCCGGATCGGTGGCGAACAGGTCGCGTAAGGAGCTACTGGTCAGTTGTTCTCGATGTCGCTCAAGGTCCGACCAAGCAGCTTCGTTGGTGGTTTCAGATCCGATCACAGGAGACATTCTCCCCGCTCAGACACAGAACCGTGTGGCATCACTTGATCAGGGCATCAGGGGGTGCGAAATCAGTAGCACTTGACGGTGCCTGCGGTTGTATCTGGGCATATCTGTCGGGTATCAGCCGAACGGCTGCGGCGAGTGCCCTGTAGGCAGTCTCGGAATGCCCCATCCCACCATCGCGAAGAAGGTTTGCCATGACCCGAAGCGCCCATTCCATTAGTGGTTGGGAACGCATACCGACCCTTGTCAACTCCCTTATGAGGGCTGGGTGACCGATAGCCCTGGCGAAGATACGGGCCATTTTGAAATAGGTGCCGTATTCGTCATCGAGCATCCCTGGGTATCGAGCTAGCACTGAATCGCCCCGTGCAGCAGCATCGACAATCAGTCCTGCGGCTAGGCGACCGGTTTCGTAGGCGTAGTCGATTCCCTCTCCGTTGAAGGGGTTAACCGAGCCGGCAGCATCACCGACCAGCAGCCAGTTTGGCCCGGCCTTCGGGCCAACCGAACCCGCCATTGGTAGCCGACCCCCCGTAGGGGCAGCGATTGGCTGGGTGGGATCGATTTGCCAGTGGCTGGGAAGGGTGCAGGCGAATTCTTCGAACAAGTGGCTGGTGTTCACCGACCGGTAGTCACGAAAGGTTGAGAGCAAGCCAATGCCGACGTTGATGGTGCCGTCTCCGACGGGGAAAATCCATCCGTATCCAGGCATCGTGCTACCCCTACGATCTCGGACGTCCAGCGCCGACTCGATCCACGGATCGTCATGCATCGGACTCTTGAAGTACCCCCGGATGGCCATCCCCATCGGGTAGGAGCGATCACGTGAAGTGCCCAGTGTTCTGCCAAAGCGTGAGTTGGCCCCGTCAGCTACGACTATGAACCGCGAATAGATCAACTTTTCGGTGCCAGTATCTTTGTCGGCCACGATCGCACCTGAGATGCGGCCAGACCCCATTGGGCTAGAGCTGCTTTGGGGCTGGTCAACCTCAATGGGTCTGAGGGCGTCTGTCCCCTCAAGGAGAGTTGCTCCGGCGAGTACGGCTTGTCGGGCGACAAACGTGTCAAGGTCTGAGCGACGGACCACGAAGCCGTAAGACGGAAAGACGGGATGTTCCGGCCAGCCCATCTCCAGAGTACGACCATGGGCGACAACCCGGAGCCCCTCAAAGCGGTGGTAGTGCTCAAGGTGCTCCTTTAGACCCATTGCCTCAAGTTGGTGCACCGCCCTTGGTGTCAGGGCATCGCCACAGGTCTTCTCGCGTGGGAAGACCTTGCGCTCCACGATGACGGTGTCCAGGCCCGAACTAGCAGCCCAGTAGGCGGTGGCGGCACCTGCAGGGCCACCGCCGACGATCAACAAGTCGTGGACGTGTTCAGGCACTAGAGGAGGATCCGGTGCCTTGGGGGATCATCTCGGATGCCGGGCACGAGCACCGGTCATTGACTCAACCGGTGGCTAGCTGATCGTCCTCACCGAACGATGCTGAGCGCAATAGGTCAAGGACCTCTTCGACGGTGACGGTTTCTGGATCGAGGTGGTCTTTGAGGTCCAGTTCCCCGGAGTGGATAGCTTCATCCATGGCTTCGGCTAGGCCTTTGTCAAACTCGGAGTGGCTCAAGTTGGCTCGCTCGTAAAGCACGACTCCGATCAGTTCTTCGGCGGTTAGGGCGGCACCGAAGCCGGGCATCCCACCTACGGCTACCCGTCCCACAGCCTCGTCGCCATAGGAGTTTCCGAGACCGACGCCAGCGGATCCTGACGCGACCCAGACGATTTGTTCAGCAGGTGTCGGGAACGTGACTAGCACCACCCCGTTGTTCATTGCCGGTCCAGAGCCACCCTCACCCGCGGCGCCATGGCAGGCTGCACAGCGTGCTTCGTAGACATGGTCGCCATCGGCGAGGAGGCCGGCAGGCCCAGTCTCCGGAGGGCGTTCCAGGGTTCCCACGTAGGTGATGGCCCAGATAGGTAGCAGAATCAACGCACTTGCTGCCCACCACGGGACTTTTTTCCGATTAGTGGCTGCAGCGTTGTAAGGGGCAACCGGCGCTGTGGGGGTCGGTTCTAGCGGTTCAGGTGTGCTGGGCACCTTGGCCTCAGATTGAGCGGCAGCGGAGGCAGCTTCAGGGGCATTGTCAGCAGCCTTTTTGGTTGGTTCGCCGGTGGTGTTGGCACGAGCTTCACGTGACCGTTTAAGGAGGTGCTCGGGGATTTCAGTCAACGTGTTCTCCGGGGCGACGTGTTGATTGTTTCGGTCGGGGTTCGGTGTGCGGTGGGTTGAATATCAGCCACTGCTCGGACAGATGCAGGCTAGCTGGCACTGTAGGTCGTTGGGTGCCGATTCGGACAAGCCTGATGATGCACGCCCAGGTAGTCGCCACGTGTCCGACGTGGTAGACACACCGACTGTGCAGGGGTGCCACCACGGGACCAACGGAGGGTCGCGGAGTCCCTGGGCCACCCACTAACATGGGGCGAGCACAGCGCTTGTGCATCGCTTCACTAAGTTGCTGTAACCACCCAGTTGCCGAGACCCGCCGAGGAGGAGCCTGAACGATGGTCGCGTTCGTCGTATCCGTCATCGTCCTAGGTCTCATGGTGGTCGGCGCCGGTGTCTACCGTGACCGCTGCCCCGCTGACAAGAACTTCACCTGGGGCGAGGCAATGCTCTTTGCCACGTACGTCTTTATGGCCATGTTCTGGGTGTACGGCGTTGTCCCGCATCAGTGGCTTACCTGGGCAGATAGCGAACTCAATTGGCGTCCCGACCGCTTCCTGGTAGGACCGTCGCTGCCATGGACCGGCGAACAGGGCATTGTTGAGTGGGCACTTCCCTTCACCATGACCTATGAGGTGATCCGTGACCTCGTCGCCGTGGTCATCTACCTCGTCGGCATTGCTGGTAATGCCATCCTCTGGAAGAAGTGGCAGAACCGGGGCACGGAGAGTGTCGAACCCGTCCCCACCTCCGAATATGGCCGGCCACTCGTGCGCGAAGGAGTCGGATCATGAGCGTCATCGATGCCAACCCGGCACCCCCGAAATTTGTCAATGACTACACCCTGCGGGAGGTGGATGCAGCCTGGATGTCCACAGCGGTGAAGCTCAAGCAGTTCATCCATATCGACCAGTCCGAGTGCATCATGTGTGAGGGCTGCGTGGACATCTGTCCCTGGAAGTGCATCTTCATGGTCAGTCCCGACGCCATCGCCGAGGCGGTTGGAACAGGGATGCCGGGCGACGATCCCAGCGATAACGTCATTTTCACTATCGATGATGACGTGTGTACCCGGTGTGCCCTGTGCGTCGACCGCTGCCCCACCGGTGTCATCATCCTCGGCAAGATGAGCGATCCACCGGCGGATGGCGATACCCACCTCCGCACCAACACTCACGGCTATGGCTACGGCATGCGCCTCGGCTGAACGACACCAGATGGAAACGATGCGCAATATCGACACCCACACAGGCTCACAGGAGAACGACGACAGTGGCCGATAGCAACGGCAACAAGCCGACCGGACAGGCGCTAGCAGAGCGCGTTCAGGGATCCCAGGCCTGGAGTTCCATTTTCAGACCTGGATCTATTTTTCGAAAGGGCTACAGCGATAGCCCCCGGAACCGGTCATACGTGATCATGAACAGCGTCCTGTACCACCTGCACCCAGTGAAGGTGAAGAGGCATGCCGTCAAGGTGAGCTACACCCTTTGCTTGGGCGGGTTGAGCTTCTTCTTGTTCATCCTGCTTACGGT
>PBSS01000039.1 GCA_002726315.1 Acidimicrobiaceae bacterium | reverse complement strand
CCGGCCTTCTTGACAGCCGATGCAACTACCTCGGCGAGAGGTGCATCAACCCTCAAGACGACATCAGCAAAGGACTGTACGAATCTACGGTGGGAGTCGAGGGCGAAACGCTCATCGGTGGCCCCAGCCAGACCAGTAGTCGTGTCGTCGTTGAGGCCAAGATTCAAGACGGTGTCCATCATCCCGGGCATCGAGATGGCCGCACCCGACCTGACACTCAGCAGCAAGGGGTTGCTGGGATCTCCCAGGCGACGTCCTGTTCGTTCCTCCAAGCCGGCCACCGCAACCTTGAGGGTCTCATCTAGGTCAACAGGCCAACCCGTTGAAAGGTACGTGCGACACACCTCGGTGGTGATGGTAAACGCCGGTGGAACCGGTAGGGAAAGTGTCGTAGCCATCTCAGCCAGTGAGGCACCCTTACCACCCATGAGCGCTCTCTTCTGGTCGGAGCTGAGACCGCCAGCTTCGTCAATGAATACGACCGACGGTAGCCCTTCACCATCTAACTCAATCTCGTTGGGCTCCTTGTCTGACATGAGATCGAAAGGTAGTCCACCAGAATTTGGTGTGCTTACATCAATCTGTGCCCGGGGAGTGACTCGAACACTCACGCCGTCGAAACGGCGGCGGGTTTTAAGCCCGCTGCGTCTACCAGTTCCGCCACCCGGGCGTGCAGTCAACGCTATACACAGAGAGACCCGGCTGCCTCAGGAATGAGGCGACCCACATGATCATGCAGCCAGAGCAGGATCTTCGATCACTAGCCAAAGAGCGGAACGGACCGTGTCAGCGCGACCGTTGTCCAGATGGTTTGCAACAACTATCCCCTCGACCATGTCGGCAACAACTGCACCCCAAGGTCGCCCCCTGAGTGCAACAGCCACAGTGGACGACTGTCCTCTTCGGCGAATTGTCCTCTGGGCGTCAACAATCCCGGGAGGGCTCCTGAAGGTGGGCACCTGAAGCCCACGGAGCCTCGCCGCCCTTCCCAGTGAACGGGCGGCTTCTGCGAACCTGAGTGTCGTCGTCTCCATCGCCCACAAGTATCACAGACACCTGTGACAATACTTGTGTGAACGACACACTGAATCCCGCCCAAATGGATGTACTTGAGCAACTAGGTGCACAAATCGATGACCGGCCGGTCTTCCCCAATGACCTTCGATACCACCTCCGTGCCGCACTGGAAACTGCAACCGCCCCCCACCTCGACACCCTTCCCGAAGGTGCGGACCTTTTCCTCCACAAGCACCGGCTTGCCCAGGTGCACGGCTGCGAGACGAAGTTCGTTGCCGATGAAGCCGAGGAGTTCGAATGGAAGGTACCGATTGCCAGGGGCACGATCGTCCACAAGGCGGTCGAATTGGCCGTGAACTGGCGAAGAGAGATCGAGCCCCCGACCATCATCGATGAGGTACTTGCCCGCTTCGAGCAGGACTCAGGCAGTCTTGGCCACTGGCTTCGCGGCTGCAATGAGGCCGAACGAGCTGAGTTGCGATCTGAGTCCCTTGACTCCATCAGCAAATATCTTGAGTGCTGGCCACCCCTCAAGCCGGCGTGGAGGCCTGTCACGGAAAGCCGCCTCAGGGCCGAGTTGCATGGAGGTCGTCTGATCCTTGCTGGCAAAGTTGACCTCACTCTCGGCGCCGCGCAGGGGCAACGGGCCGGCAAGGTGCTTGTCGACTTCAAGACCGGCGGGTTCGTTCCCGTCCACCGCGAGGATCTCCGCTTCTACGCCCTAGTCGAAACCCTGCGTATTGGAGTACCACCTCGTCTGTTGGCCTCCTATTACCTGGACCAAGCACACTTCGTTCCCGAAGCCGTCACAGAGGAGACCCTGCTTGCAACTGTCGCCAGGGTTTCCGACGGAGTCGACAGACTTGCATCACTCCTACACGGTGACTGCATACCCGCCAAGCTGGTTGGACCAGCTTGCAGGTGGTGTCCGGTCATCGACAGCTGCCATGAAGGAATCACGCA
Organism: Acidimicrobiaceae bacterium; assembly: GCA_002726315.1. Classification (GTDB taxonomy): domain Bacteria; phylum Actinomycetota; class Acidimicrobiia; order Acidimicrobiales; family MedAcidi-G1; genus UBA3125. The sequence goes on along the minus strand of PBSS01000039.1, from coordinate 39,931 downwards.
CCTAGAAGATCAGGAAAACCGCTGAACAGCACCTTAAAGTTAATCGACATCCAGACGTTGTAGCCGCCCTGTACCAAACAGGGCCATTCCTCCAAACACCAAGAGCAGGCCCCCCGTTGTCACAACTGGTCTCGGACCGAAAGCTGAGATCAGCCAACCCATTGCAAGGTTCGCGAACGGTGCGGTGCCCAAAACCCCCATCAGGTAGATCGCCATGACCCGACCGCGAACGGCATCGTCCACCTGTAGTTGCACCGAGGAATTCAAGTTTGATGCCGATGTCAAATGCATGGCACCAATGGCACCCAGGGCCAAAAAGCCCACCCAGAACACGGGCGCCAACCCGAACATGATCACAGCAAGCCCGTAGCCCACAGTAGCCGCCAACTGCAAGCGAGACCGCCGAACCCTCCCCAGCTCGCCAGCAACTAGGGGCGCCGCCATCACCGCGCCAAGACCCTGGGCTGAGCCCAGGACGCCAAACCAGAAAGGCGACACCTCGAATACATCTTCGGCAAACACAACCAACTGCGTGACGATCGGCATGGAAATAGTTGAGATAAGTGTCACCGTCAGGATGGCAACCCTGATCCCGGGTGAAGCAGCCACGTAGCGGATCGACTCCCGGTAATCGGCGAGGATCGCCCTTCCCTCCACAGCGCCTGTGCCCGGGGGACCCGATGGCCTGTGGAGTTCTGCCTTGTCCATCATCGCCAGTGCCACGATCACCGGCCCGGTCAGGAGCACAGCCAAGAGCAGTGCCCATCCTGGACCGGCAAGGCCGATTACGAGTCCACCGATCGCTGGGCCCAGAGTGCGAGCGGCATTGAATTGTGTGGAGTTGAGCGTTATGGCGTTGTGGAGGTGTCGGCGCGAAACACACTCAGAAACAAATGCCTGCCAGATGGGCAGCCTCAGCCCGGCTACTACACCTCGCGTAAAGAACATCCCTACCCAGACCCATGGACTTTCGATGTCCGCAACCCACGCCACTACCATCAACGAAGAGGTCACGGTCGAGGCGAAGCTTGCCCATAGAAGGGTGTTCCTGCGATCCAGGTTGTCGGACATGTACCCGGCCACCGGATTGACAAGGAGCATCGGGATGAACGAGGCAAAGCCTGCCGCACCAATCCACGCTGCCGATCCAGTCATCTGGAAAATCACGTAGTGGGTCGCGACGAACTGGACCCACCGCCCGTTGTTGGAGATAAGGCCACCGAACCAAAAGAGTCGGTAGTTTCGCACTCGTAGGGCAGGGAACCTCCCCAAGGCAACCGGGTCCATCGAAGCGACCCTACCGACCTCCATAGAAGTGTCGGGAAGCGGGGAATCATGCCAGAATGCCACCATGACCGTACTCCAGACAGAACAACGTGGCCGTGTGTCGATCCTCACCTTCAACGACCCGGACCGACGCAACGTCGTTTCCGATGAGTTGAACGCAGCACTGCTAAGAGCATTTGACGACATGGAGGCCAACAAGGACGTCGGCGCAGTAGTCCTCACCGGTGCCGGTAGGGCATTCTGCGCTGGTGCCGTACTTGACAACCTGTTAGCTGCCGGCGAAGGGGACAGTTACCTGCCAGACATCTACAGTGGGTTCCTCCGGGTCGCCCACTCGACGCTGCCGACTGTCGCAGCCGTCAATGGAGCTGCCGTTGGCGCCGGGATGAACATGGTCCTGGCCTGCGACCTAGTGGTTGCCGGCCAGTCGGCGCTCTTTGACACCAGGTTCTTGTCAATCGGTCTCCATCCCGGTGGTGGCCACACCTGGCGTCTACGCAACATAACGGACTTGCAAACCGCTAAGGCGATGGTGTTGTTCAAGCAGGTATTGGACGGTGGGGAGGCAGCCTCCCGAGGTCTCGCCTGGGAGTGTGTGGACGATGCCGACCTAGTTGACGTCGCGGTGGGCTACGCCGAACTGGCGGCTGCCCACCCGAAGGAATTGGTAGCGAGGAGCAAGGAGACACTGCATTCGACCGCTGGAGTCACCGCTTCGGAGGAGTCAGTCAAGTTGGAAATAGGCCCCCAGGTCTGGTCCATGCACCAACCAGCCTTCATGGAAATGGTTAAGGGTCTGAAGTCGCGAATCTCCAACAAGTCCTGATCCTCAACCAACTCAGGACCGGTCAATCCAACCAGGTGCCTGCCAGTTCCATAGCCCTCGCATCCCACTCCTCGACCGTCATCGCGAAGCGGAGGTGGTCCTCCCAGACTCCGTCGATCTCGAGATAACGCTCAGCCAGGCCCTCGCACCGCATACCAACTTTCTCCACGACTCTCAACGATGCAGCGTTGCGCGGCACAATCGCCACCTGGAGCCGGTGCAGATTCAACTGCTCGAAGGCGAACCTGGAAAGTACAACGAGTGCCTCAGGTGTGTAACCACACCCGGTCTGGTCCTCGTCGATCCAATAGCCGACATGCGCACTGTAGAAGGCCCCACGGACGAGATTCGAGAGGTTCATTTCTCCAACTAGGACGCTGCCTAAGAACACCCCGAATCCCCACCCCGTGCCAAGTTGCCGCTCGCGGTGCCGCGAGTTACACCGTGATGAGAACGCCTGACGGTCCTCTACCGGATCCGGTTGCCCGGGGGCTCTCCGTGGTTCCCAGATGAGCAACCGTTCCCTATTGCGCCGTCGGAGCACCTGCCACGCCTCAAAGTCCTCAATCTCTAAGGGCCTCAGCGTCACCCTGCTGCCATGAAGTACTGGGATTTCACCCTCACCAGCCAGCGACATCAGATCGTCTTCACACTAGCTCGGCGACGATGCCGTCCAGGATGTCGGATTCGGACACTAAGCATTCTTCGAACTCAAGTTGGCGCATTACCTTTACCAGGATCGAGAGACCTGCGACGATCACGTCGGCGCGGTCCTCCTCCATCCCGGGGTGCTGAATGCGCTCTAAGCGGTTCTCGGTTGCAAGGGTCCGGAACACCTCCTCTGCCACTGCCTTGCTGATCCGGAAGTGATGGATCTCGTCCCGGTCATACTCACTCAAACCCAACTCAACTGCCGCAGCAGTAGAGACAGTCCCTGCCAGTCCAACAAGGGTTTTTGCCCCCAACGCGCCGGGGACCTCCCGCACCACGTCGTCGATGTGCGTTCCTACTACCGAAAGGCAGGCAAGCAGTTCCTCAGGCTGGGGGGGGTCGTGTTCGATCCAGCGTTCCGAAAGCCTGACACAACCGATATCGCAAGAAAGTGCTGCCTCAGCCGCTTTGGTACCGACCACGAACTCTGTTGATCCGCCACCGATGTCGAGGATCAGGAAGGGACCGTCGGTGGCGTCTAGCTCTGCAGTAGCTCCAGAAAACGAGAGGTGTCCCTCCTCAATCCCGCTAAGCAGTTCGGGTCGAACGCCGAGAACCTGCTCGGCAGCATCAAAGAAGTCTTCACGATTCACGGCATCCCTTGCTGCCGAAGTCGCCGTAACCCTGACCTTCTTCACGGCGTAACTCTCGAGCACCTGCCTGAACTCCACGAGAGCCGCAACGACACGTTCAATTGCCTCTGGTGCCAGCCGCCCCGTTGAGTCGACATCGTGGCCCAGGCGGGTGATTCGCATCAGGCGTTCGACAGTCCGCTTGCCATCACCTATGAGCATGCGTGTTGAGTGGGTTCCGCAATCAACGGCTGCCACGAGGTCAGACATCTCTGGCCTCTCCCGGAGCGAACAGGCGGTCATGGACCCAACGGCCCACCGGGTCGTCACCACCCGCTAAGTACCAGGCGTAGTGTGCGTGCAGGCACTTCACACCCACTCGAGTGCCGCCGACCCCCGCTACTGGACGTGGCCCGTCATGGTCTACTGGAATTTCGGCATCGCGCTCTGCCGCGTACCTAGCATGGGCGACGGCCAGCTCAACTGGATCACAGGCTGCCTCGGCTTCACGAACTCCACCCGCGGACTCCATGGTCCCGATCCTTGAACGGAGGTCACTTCCAACCAGCCAGTACAGAGTTGGCATCGGGCGACCGTCGTCAAGCAGGGGATGGTTGCGGATGACCACGGGCAGACCACCATCGTCACGGACCACCACTTCAAAACGACCACCCGGTGTGCGGCCCAAGAGTTCTGCGACAATCGCCATGTCAGTATCTGATGGCCCGGTGGTGTACACGAGATTAGGGTCCGACGTTGCTTCCCCGAGGCCCTAGAGGACGAGTAAGACCACGGCCAATACAACCGCTGCAGCCAAGACAATAGGAAGCACACGCTTACCGATAGAGACACCGGCGGCATCTAGCAGGTTCAGAGCCTCGACCTCAGGTGTATCGATGACGCGGACCCTCTCGACCTCGTCAGGAGCCTCGATGACGTGTTGGGTAACCTCGGTGATGGTCTCAAGATCGTCACCGGCAATCAACTCGCTGAGGTTGTCAGCGAACTGGCTCATCAACTTCTGACTAACATCAGCCATCACGCCGCGACCGAACTGTGCCACCTTGCCTGTCACTTTCAGGTCAGTTGCGACATTCACCCTGGTGCCAGTTTCTGTTTCTTCAAGTTCTGCAGTTATGTCAGCAGCTGCGTTACCCGCCCCCCTAGTGTCACGGCCTTCGGCCCTCAAGACCGCCCGAAACGAGGCATCATCACGCTCAACGAAGGAGGCAGCACCCTGATACTGGGCAGTAATCGGACCCACCTTGATCTTTACGATCCCACGGAACTCGTCACCCTCCATTTCCCGTAACTGAGCTCCCGGCAGGCAGGGAGCGATGCGCTCCACGTTGGTAAGCACTGACCAGACCGCTCCTATTGGAGCATCAACCTCGAACTCGTTATTCAACTCCACTTGGCGAGATCCTCCACCGTGTCGATGTCGACGGCCTGACCTTCACACGCTACTTCCACTACCAGCGATGGCCTACCGAGGAGAAGTGATCTGGCACCCCCGTCACCGGTGGCAGGCAATTCGGACCAGAGTCTCCTCGCCACCTTCACTGGCGGGCGCCACTCCCCTTCGTAAGTTGCGGTAACCAGGTCACCAGCCTGATCGGCGACGCTTCGCCACGCCGAGGATGGCACCATCGGTGTGTCCGCCAGACCTAACAGAACTGCCTCGTGGCCGACCAGGGTGGCATGAGCAATGGCCACCTGCACGGACCCGGCCTGACCTGAGGCCCAGTCTGCATTTCGCAGGAGAGTCGCCCTTTCGGGAAGCAGACTGGTGAGATCCACTGCACCGGCTACGACGATCAACTCATCAAGGCTTGCAGCGTCAGCAGCCTCGATGCTCCAGGTGACCAACGGGCGTCCACGAAAGTCGATCAACAACTTGTGACCTGATCCCGTCCAGCGGGTTCCTCCTCCCGCTGCCAGGATCACGGCGGCAGTACTCACGCTACTTCCACCTGCCTCAATCGTGGATGGAACCGTCGGTTTCAGACAACGCCTGAGTCGAACGGCACGTGCGCAGGGCAATTATCTCGGACACAATGGAGATGGCCGTCTCCTCTGGGGTGCGGGCTCCAATGTCGAGCCCGATGGGTGAACGCAGTCGTTCCACCCCCGCATCGTCAATTCCAGCCTCTCTCAGTCGTCCCAGGCGGTTCTTGTGGGTACGACGGGACCCCATCACTCCGATATAGCCAACCTCGGTCTCCAGCGCCGAAATGATGGCTGGTACGTCGAACTTGTTGTCGTGGGTGAGAACACAAATGGCGTCACGGGGACCCAGACCGGCCCCGATCTCTTCGAGAAGTCGGTTGGGCCAGTCGACAACCACCTCATCGGCGAGAGGAAACCGCTTCGTCGTGGCGAACACCTCCCTTGCATCACAGACAGTTACTCGGTAACCAAGAACCTTGGCTACACGCACCAGCGCGGCGGTGAAGTCAACCGCACCGAAGATAAGCATCTGCGGAGGTGGGGCGAACGACTCAACGAACACCTGCACCGTCTCCTCACGGGCCTCTCCGTGTTCGCCGTAGTGGCGCACGCCGCTACGACCGGCCGCGAGTTCTCCGCGAGCATCCCGCACCACTATCCGGTCAAGGTTGGTATCGCCCAGGGTGCCGTCGATCCGGTCGGTCCCGTTGTCAACGGGTTGAACGAGCAACTTGGATCCAGTCCCCGGACCGTCGACCACCGTAACCAACGAACAGGGCAAGTCGTGATCCCAGAGTTCCTCCAGCATGTCAAGAAGCACCCAAGTCGTATCGTTTACTGCTTCCAGAAACAGGTGGATGGTTCCACCGCAGGTCAACCCAACAGCGAAGGCTTCATCATCGCTGTAGCCAAATGTGACCATGCGTCCTTCACCGTTCGCCAGCACTTCAAGGGACTCAGTGACAACGGCACCCTCAACACATCCACCCGATACCGACCCAGCCACTTCGCCGTCTTCGGTGACAGCCATGGTGGCACCTGGAAGGCGTGGAGCTGAGCCCTCCAGGTCGATGACGCGCGCCAGTGCCACTCGGCTACCCCGATCGCGCCAGCTATGCAAATCACCGATGATCTCGCGCATACAAGTTGAAAGGCTAGGGCCTGACCTCCCAGATGACCTGATGGAAGGGATCAGACGACACCCATTTCGGCAATTGCGTCTGCAGCAGCTACCACATTGTTGGCCATACGTGCTGATGCTGCGTCAATCATGCGACCTTCCAACTGGGCCGCTCCCCTGCCGTCAGCTGCGGCTTCCGCCAATGCGGCAAGGATCCGCTGGGCTCGCTCAACCTCTTCCTCCGTTGGGGAGAACACCTCGTTGGCGAGGTCGATCTGTGATGGGTGAATCGCCCACTTGCCCTCGTATCCGAGAGCTGCAGCCCTCCTGGCACCAAGCATGAAGCCCTCGCTGTCTTTGATGTCACCAAATGGGCCATCGATCGGACGAAGCCCGTATGCGCGACATGCAACAAGTATCCGAGACATGGCGGAGTGCCACTGGTCGCCAGGATAGTCAGTGTTCAGACCACCGATATTCGTGGTCCTGGCACGACAGCTGGCTGCATAATCGGCCACCCCAAAATGCATCGCCTCTAACCTGTCACTGGACGTGGCGATTGCCTCAACATTGGCCATGCCGAGCGTGGTCTCGATGAGAACCTCGAGGCCGATCCGCTGTGTCAACCCCATGGCCATCTCTATCTGAGTCAGCATGGCATCTACCATGTAGACGTCTGCGGGCACGCCCACTTTAGGAATCATGATCGTGTCAAGACGCGTACCCGCCTGTTCAACGACATTGACGACATCGCGGTACATGTAGTGAGTGTCGATGCCATTGATCCGAACTGAGACTGTCTTACCAAGGCCCTGCCAATCAATGTCGCCGAGCACTTCGATGACACTGGTCCGTGCAACCTCTTTGTCATCTGGAGAAACAGCATCTTCTAGGTCTAAGAAAACGTAGTCGGCTCCACTCGCTGCGGCCTTCTCAAACATGTTTGGACTAGAACCAGGAACAGCCAACTCGCTGCGCTGCAGGCGCTGACGGACTACGGGGTGATGGGTATGGCTCACTGTTTATCTGTCTGATCTGAAGATATTGGACCGGCCGGATTAGAGGTTGACGGTAGGTTACGGCCCCACAGGGAAAACTGGAAGGACTGCAACCATCCTTCTTTACCCGGCTTCACCGACTGGGAGATGCAACGAGGTTTCGGTCAGATGAAACAATCCTCCACCCACGAGACGACCGATGTGGCCCTACGTTCTGACATTAGGCGACTCGGCACCCAACTCGGTGCCACGCTGGTTCGACAGCACGGCAAGAACCTGCTGGACACCGTTGAGCGCGTGCGGGCTCTTGCAAGGCGGGTTCGTCAGGATGCCAACGGCAACGACATCTCCCGGGAACTCGCCGACCTGCTCGGAAATGCCGATAACGACGAAGCGATCCTGTTGGTTCGGGCCTTCACCGTATATTTCCATCTTGCCAACGTGTCTGAACAGGTTCATCGCATCGAGGATCTGAACACCGAGATCGCCGATGTCGAACAGAACTTCGGCGAGACGATCCGATCCCTGGTCGATGCGGGCGTCGAGCCTTGCGAGATCTCAGAGTTGATCAACCGGACCGAGTTGCGACCCGTCTTCACGGCTCACCCAACCGAGGCCTCCCGCCGTTCGATTCTCAGCAAATTGGCAACGATTGCCAAACTCCTCGAAGACCGCAGCGAGCAACGTAGGACCGAAGCCGATAGGCAACGCATCGATAGGCGCATCGAGGAGTTGATAGAGGCGATCTGGCAGACCGACGAAATCCGCCACGAGAAGCCAGATCCTTTCGACGAGGCTCGATCGGTTTTGTTCTATCTGGAACAGACAGTTCGTGAAGCCGTCCCCGACCTGCTAGACGACATGGCCACCGCCCTCAAGTCGATCGGTGAGCGGATGGACCTTGACCACTCACCCATCAGGTTTGGCACCTGGGTAGGTGGTGACCGGGATGGCAATCCCAACGTGTCTCCTGCGATGACCGAAGCCGTTCTGAAACTCCAGCGCCGGCGTACCCTCAACTTACTAATAGCAGCAGTTGCCGACCTGGGCGCAAGCCTGAGCATAAGCACCAAGGTTCAGAGGATCTCCGAAGACCTGTCAGCAGCGGTCAAAGCCGACCAGGACCTGATCCCGGATCAGGTGGCTGCACACGGACGCGCTGAGCCATACAGAATCAGGTGTGCTGCCATCGGTTACCGCCTAACAGACACGGCCGCGGACCCACCCGGTCCAACTGCATACAGCAATCCGGCTGAACTAGATAGTGACCTTGCCGTTATGGATTCCTCACTTCGCTCCAATGGTGGCGCCCTACTCGCTGATGGCCACCTCTCTCGGATGCGGCGGACGCTCGCTGCTGTCGGGTTCCACATGGCAACGCTAGACATCCGGGAGCACGCAGACCGACACCACGAGACCCTCGCCCGACTGTTCACTGCAGTAGGGGTTGACTACGCGGGTGCCACGGTGCCGCAACGCACTGACCTGCTTGCTACCGAGTTGCAGAGCAGCCGCCCCCTCGCTCCACCCCACCAAGAGGACCCAGGCGATGCCCTGGCCTTGTTCCGCACCCTTCGTTCAATCATGGACCGCGATGGCGATGAGGTCATTGAGAGCTACATCGTTTCGATGACGCGTGGGGTCGACGACGTCCTAGCACCCGTTCTACTGGCCCGGGAGGTGGGCCTTGTAGATCTCGGTCGTGATGTCGCTCGTCTGGGCTTTGTACCCCTGTTCGAGACGATTGACGACCTGCGTTCAATCGGACCGGTCCTCCACTCACTCTTGGGGGTTGCCCCTTACCGACGCCTCGTTGACCTGCGGGGTGGGACTCAGGAGGTGATGGTCGGTTACTCCGACTCAAACAAGGACGGGGGTATCACGACCTCGCAGTGGGAGATCTATAAGGCCCTCCGACAGATCCGAAAGGTCGTAGCGGATACAGGGGTAAGAATCCGGATGTTCCATGGCCGTGGTGGGACCATCGGCAGGGGTGGAGGACCCACCCATGCATCCATCCTGAGCCAGCCCAGCGGGGTACTCGACGGACAAGTCAAGTTCACTGAGCAAGGTGAGGTGATCGCTGACAACTACGGGCTTCCCGAGATAGCCAACAGAAATCTGAACCTAGCACTTGCTGCCCTAACCGAAAGTTCCCTCGCACACCGCACACCACGACACGACGATGCAACTCTCACGCTCTGGTACGAGGTGATGGACGACGTCTCTGAGACTGCCTATAACGCGTACCGGGGGTTCATCGACGCACCTGGCCTTGTCGACTACTTCACCAGTTCGACTCCCGTTGAGGAGTTGAGTTCCATGAACATCGGATCCAGGCCATCACGTCGCACATCGGCGACAACAGGTATCGAGGGTCTACGCGCCATCCCGTGGGTTTTCGGATGGACCCAGTCGCGTCAGATCATCCCCGGATGGTTTGGTGCCGGGTCAGGACTCGAAGCCTCTCGCCTAGCGGGACATGGTGACGATCTTGCCGAGATGTATCGGAGTTGGAGCTTTTTCCGAACGTTCATTTCCAATGTCGAGATGACACTCGCTAAGACCGACTTGGCAATTGCACGCCACTACGTGGAGCGCCTAGTCGACCGTGACCTCCACCCCCTACTGGACCTCGTGTCAGCCGAACACGACCGTACCCTCAAACAGTTGGCCCTGATCACCGGCTCCGACCTACTTGACGACAAGCCACTCTTGCGCAGAACTCTTGAGGTCCGCGATACCTACCTAGATCCCCTGAATGTTCTCCAGGTGGAATTGCTCGCCCGCTCCCGACAGGGTGACGACACCTCCGAAGCCCACAGAGCCCTCCTATTAACTATCAACGGCATAGCAGCGGGCCTGAGAAATACTGGCTAGGCGTCGAGTGCCGCTGCGAGGGACCTGAGGGATTCGAGGCTATGCCCCTCAAGGAACCTGTCCACGTAGGGCAAGGCTGCAGCCATTCCTCGTGCTAGGGGTTCGTACCCAGGTGAGGCCTTTAAAGGGTTTACCCAGACCACCTGATGGGCAACCCTCGACAACCTGGCCATCTGCTCATCCATGACCTCGGGAGTACCACGATCCCAGCCGTCGGACAACACCACGACCGTCGCACCACGTGCCATGCCACGCACGCCCCATGAATCGTTGAATTCCCTCAAACCGTCACCCAGCCGCGTGCCGCCAGACCAGTCAGCGACGGCTAGCGCTGCCGCAGACAGGGCTGCATCGGGGTCTCTGGTTGACAGTTCGCGCGTAAGGCGGGTGAGGCGGGTCCCGAGAGCGAAGGCCTCAACATCGTGGCAACCGACCATCGCCGCGTGCACGAAACGGACGAGCGCACGCGTGTAGGGCTCCATCGAGCCACTCACGTCGAGGAGCAGCACGAGCCGGCGTTGACGTTCTCCTGTCTCGGTGAACATCCGATACATCGGCTCCCCACCGGTGCGCAATGCCTCACGGACAGTCCTACGCAGGTCGGGATAGCCCCGTCGAGCAGATGGCTCACGTCGCCTACAAGGTCGTTTGGCACCACCTATCCGCATTCTCAAAATTATTTCATATAACTCGTCGAGCTCACCATCGGTGCACTGTGCGAAGTCTTTGCTTCCCAGGATCTCTACCTTTGAGTAGCGCACGCTGGTCACGTCACGGTCAGACTCCGTCTCCTCATCAGCATCATCCACAGCAGATTCCTCGTCTAGCAGGAGGGTGAGCGATGCCGGATCTGACTGGGTCCCGAGATCCGCGTTGCCGCCCAACCAGTGGATGCGAAACACCTCGTCGTAGACGGCGATTTCCTCAGGCCGAGTGACGAGTGTCGCTCGGCCAGACCAATAAACCCCGCTGTGCCTGTCGGCACCCACCTCAGCCAGAGCACGCCCGAACTCCAGGGTGCTGCCGACCGGCACAGTCAGACCGGCACCACGAAGTGCCGTCACAAAGCCGACGACATGACAGTCAAGCGTTCGTTCGAACGTGGTCACCTTCTGCTCAACCGCCGCGAGCGGAGCTGAGCAGGTCACTGAACCCACGGGAACGAGCCCTGTCCTGATCCTCCCTGTACTTGAGAAGAGTCCCGATGGTGGTGTCGATTGCCGCCTCATCGAGGTCATCGACCCCCACCAACACGAGTGCCTCTGCCCAGTCCAGGCTCTCTGCCACACCCGGTGGCTTGTAGAGGCCCATCTCTCTGAGCTGAGCCGCTACGAGTGCCACGTCTCTGGCAAGTGAGGTCGGCACGTGAGGCGCCCGGACCCGCAGAATCTCGACCTCGCGTTCGATGCCAGGGTGTTCTACCCAGTGGTAGATACAGCGTCGCTTCAACGCATCGTGCACGTCGCGTGTGCGGTTGGAGGTGATTACTACCACCGGAGGTACTACAGCAGTGAACGTTCCAAGTTCAGGAACCGTTATCGCATAGTCAGAAAGGATCTCGAGTAGGAACGCCTCGAACTCGTCGTCCGATCTATCTACCTCATCGATGAGGAGAACCGGTGGTGGCCCTTCGGTCGTGGCCAGGGCACGGAGCAGGGGGCGCCGCACGAGGAACCGTTCTTGGTAGAGCTCGTCCTCAAGGTCGGCCACGTCCACCCCCGAGGCTGCTCCCGCTGCTTCGGTTGCACGCAAGTGGAGAAGCTGCTTTGCGTAGTCCCACTCGTACACAGCTTGTGCCGAATCGAGACCTTCGAAGCACTGCAAACGGATCAGGCCGCCATCTGACCATGAGGCCAGTGCCTTACCCACCTCGGTCTTACCTACCCCGGCCTCCCCCTCAAGAAGCAGGGGTCGCTGCAGTCTCAGGGCCAGGAATATGGCCGTGGCGAGACCCTCGTCGGCTAGGTACTCACAGCCTGCCAGTGCTTCAACCACTTCATCGACGGTGGCTACGTCATGAACACCCATTACGTCAGGCTAGCGAAGCGTTGAGGTCCGCCATTTGCCCGCCACGTATTTCTGGCTGACAGTTCTAGGTCAGCGGCCGGACTCTTCTAGCCCGCGTCGGGTGAGCACCCGGGCCAGGTGGCAGCGGTAGTCAACTGAGGCATTCAGATCCCCTGTGGGCTCAAGCCCGTCGGCAGCCAGTGCTGCGGCATCCTCAGCTGAAGCCCCAGAGGCAACTGCCTCCTCCACGGCTTCGGCCCGAACAGGGCGGGCATCCATGTTTACGAGACCCACACCACAGGTTGAACCATCAACGATGACAGCGGCACCGACGATCGCCCAGTCCTGAGCGCGCCGGTTGAACTTCTGGAAGGACCAGGATGCATCGGGCCGCTTGGGAATGCGTACCTCAGTGAGCATCTCGTCATGGTGAAGAACAGTCTCAAGGAAGCCGGTAAAGAACTCATCTACTTCAACCTCCCGATTGCCTCCCGGCCCGCTGATCACCAGGCTGCCGCGGAGGGCGATGACAGCAGCGGGCAGGTCCGATGCCGGATCTCCATGGGCCAGCGATCCACCCAGAGTCCCCCTATGTCGCACCTGGGGATCTCCTACCTTCGAGGTGGCCGCAGCGAGGAGCCCTGCCTCAGCCTGAACCAAGTCGCTGATTTCAACATCACGGTGGCGTGTTAGGGCACCGATCGCAACGTGGTCGCCGTCCTCGCGAATATAGGAGAGACTAGAAAGCCTGCCGACGTCGACAACTAGTGAAGGCGCGGCCAGCCGATACTTCATGAGTGGGAGCAACGAGTGTCCGCCCGCCAACAACTTCGCCTCGTCACCGTGCTCGGCCAACAGAGCTAGAGCATGATCGACCGACTCGGCTCTCTCATAGTCGAACGCGACCGGAATCATGTCTTGTTTCCAGTTACATCTAGGACCGCCCTGACGATGTTGTGGTATCCAGTGCAGCGGCAGAGGTTGCCCTCAAGGCCCTCGCGCACCTGCTCTTCAGTCGGCTCCGGGCACTCCTCGAGAAGCGAAACAGCGGCCATGACCATGCCCGGGGTGCAGTAGCCGCACTGGAGGGCATGATTTTCGTGGAAAGCCTGTTGCACCGGGTGCAGAGTCTCGCCGTCTGAGAGTCCCTCAATGGTGGTCACGTTCTGGCCGTCTACCTGCACCGCCAAGATGGTGCACGACTTGACGGCCTCACCGTCCAGGTGGACCGTGCACGCACCGCACGATGACGAGTCGCATCCAATGTTGGTACCGGTCATGCCGGCATGGTCGCGAATGTAGTGGACAAGAAGGGTCCGCGGTTCAACATCATGGGAGATGGGCTCACCGTTGATTTTCAAAGTTACCTGCACCGGTGGTCTCCTCTCATCTCATTATTTCGGTCCATTGGTTGTCCCGGAAGTTTCACGACGGTGCGTGACCCTAGTCCCGAAGTGCGTCAGGGTAGGCATTCACGGAGCCAGCTTCATGAGTGCCCGGAATGCGGATGCTCCAGTAAAGAGTGCCATTAACGCGATCGCCACGAGCCCCGGCCATGTTAGATCCCATGACATCTCGCCAACGAAACCCTGGCGTGCCAGCCTCAACACGTTTGTGAGCGGATTCAAGCGTGCGGCATCGTGGAGCCAGCCCTCTAGGAAGTCGATCGGTACCTGCCCGACAGACAGGAACATGCTGGAGAACCCGATCACCTGAACAATCATCATCGAACGTAGAGAGCGGAGTCGATAGGCAATTGTCAGGCCAATCAGACAGAACACTACCGACAGGCCAGCCGTCGCCACGTACAGGCTGACTAAACCAATAACCCCACCGGGCAGTTCCAGACCACCGAGAGCGGCCACGCCAAGGACACAGGTGGTCGGAATGATCGAGCGCACTCCGCTGTAGCCGGTGGTGCCAATGAGAATCGGCAGACGGCTGCCCGGGGTCAGGAGCAGGCGATCAAAGAAACCGTTTTCAATGTCGTCAGCGGCCGACATGGCTCCCCCGACGCCGGCAAACACGGCCCCCTGGAGTGCCGCGTATGGAGCCATCCAGTTGAAGATGTTGGAAGTTCCATACCCTTCGATCTTGGTCAACGAACTAAATGCCCCTGTGAAACTGATCACAAAGAAGATCGGCATGACGACGGTCGGTATCAGGATCACTGGGCGTGCCCGCAGTCGCTGGAGGCCCCGAATGCATATTGCAAGACTCACACTCCAGCTGTGGCCTACACCGATTGCGACGGCTGTCGTGCTCATAGGATCGCCAGTCTTCGGTTGAGTGCTATGACTGCAGCCGAAATCGTCATCATTGCCAGGGCAGTAGGTAGGCCGAGGGCCTGGAGTGCATCTGCCGAAGACCATTCGTTGATGACCAGACGGCGGACAGGGTTGATGACCCATGACAGCGGATTGTTCTCTGCAACCACTTTGAACCATCCACTCATGAGGTTGGTCGGGAAGAAGGCCGAGCTCATGAATATGGACACGAAGATGAGCGGGAATGTCGCACCAACCGCTTCCTGAGAGCCGGTTCGAAAGGCCATCACCTGCGCCATGGCTCCTATAAAGAGAACCAACAGGGCCGCCACCACCACAAGTACGAACATCGCTGCCGGTCCTCCAGCAACCTCAACACCAAATATCAAAAACACGGCCAAGATCACTGTGGCCTTCACCGAGGCCACTACGGCCGCCCCGGCCAACCGTCCAAAAAGAATCGGGGCCCGAGCCACCGGTGATACCAGTAGGCGTTCCAGGAACCCGTTTTCGATGTCTAGTGCCAACTCCGAGCCTGCTGCTGTGGCTCCAAAGGTAACTGCCTGCACTATGCAGGCTGGGAGGATGAAGTCCAAGAACGAGTCGACCTCGGGGAACCCTGGCATGTCCAGGACTCGGCCAAACTGCTTGGTGTAGACCGCTGCGAGCAGCAGGGGAAAGATGAGTCCCGGCAACACTGAGAGGAACTGTCGCTTCTCACTGACAACAGACCGACGCGTTAGTTCCCATGTCTGGGAGCCGATGGCCATGACACGAGAGACTGATGACGCGGTCACTGCTCGTCTCCGGAACCCTCCAGGCGACGTCCAGTGGCATCGGCAAAAACATCATCGAGGCTGGGGGCATCCAACTCCAAGTGGATGACCGTCACACCGGCTGTATCCAGCGCCCGGACTACATCGGCCACCCGAGCAGCACCTTCGTCTAAACCGATGGCAACGCGGCCCTCCCGGGAGGGCCGTTCGCCACCAAAGCCCCTCATCACTGTTCTAGCCAATGCCACGGATTCAAGATCAACCTCGACCCGAAGCGTTGGCGCACCTACGGTGCCTTTAAGTGCTGTGGGTGTTCCTTCACGAACCAACTTCCCGTGGTCGATAATGGCAACTCTCCCCGCCAACTGATCGGCCTCCTCGAGGTATTGTGTGGTCAAGAACACCGTTGTTCCCAGTTCCGCGTTAAGACGCCTGACTTCCTGCCAGAGTGCCTGACGGCTGGTCGGATCCAGTCCGGTTGTTGGCTCATCAAGGAACAGGATCTGTGGCTCATGCACGAGTGAGAGGGCAAGGTCCAAGCGCCTACGCATTCCACCTGAATAGGTACCGACTCGCCTGTCAATCGCTCCCGTCAGGCCGACCCTTTCGAGGAGTTCTGGGCCACGTGTTCGGATCACAGAGCGTGGAATGCCATGCAGTACTGCTTGCAAGCGGATCAATTCGCTACCTGTCATAAGGGGGTCGATTGCAGCATCCTGGAGGGCTACACCGATCATCTTTCGAATGTCGCCAGCCTGGGTCATCACATCGCAACCTCCCACCCTGGCCGAGCCCGACGTCGGATGCAGGAGGGTCGTCAGCATCCGAACAACGGTTGATTTACCAGCGCCGTTAGGGCCAAGAAATCCGAATATCTCACCCTTGTCGACGCTCAGGTCCACACCGTCGACTGCGATGATCTCGCCAAAACGCCTGATGAGACCCGTTGCCTCGATTACAGCCGTCATGTTCCAAACACCACGGTCCTCGCTTACATAGACCTGCCCTCATCGAGTCAGGTAGCCGTGAACGCTCACCGGCGTTTTCTTTCACAGGTGAGCGCCGGTGACGCTAGCCGGGGACCCACCCCAGGCTTGAGTCCGGCTAAAGCCTCACCGGACATGTCTGGCAACCGTCTGATCAGCGATTAAAGGGCCAAACCCCGGGCAGTTGGCGGACCGCTGCTGGCGGTGGGAGAACCGCATACGCCTCCTCGTCCGGGAGAACGAGGTTGTACTCGCGGCGTGCACGCTCCTCAATTTCCTCATCAGTGTTGAGGGCATCGATCCGGAGCTCGTAAACCCGGTTGGCCTGCTCAAGTTCCTCCACCTGAACCCGCAGGTCCAGATTCACCTGGCGCTGGTTGAGCCAGTCTCTAAAGGGAACAACACCGAATGCGAGGGTTGCAGTTGCCACTGCCAGGGTCACCCCCAGGAATGGCAGGAACCTAGTGCCGGCTACCTTCACTCGGGGTGGTCCTGTCTCCCGGCCAGGGCAGCTTTTCCCCTATAGGCCGCAGCCTCGCCCAGATCTTCCTCAATGCGTAGCAATTGGTTGTACTTGGCGACCCTGTCGCTGCGTGCAGGTGCACCGGCCTTGATCTGCCCACAGTTGGTCGCAACAGCAAGGTCTGCGATCGTGGTGTCCTCGGTCTCACCGGAACGGTGTGACACTACGGCTGTGTACCCATTGGCCGTTGCCAACTCAATTGCCTCAAGGGTTTCAGTGAGGGTTCCGATCTGGTTGACCTTGATGAGGATGGAGTTTGCGACACCACTGTCTATTCCCCGCTGGAGCCGTCCGGTGTTGGTGACGAACAGATCGTCACCTACCAACTGGGTGCGATCACCGACAGCTTCGGTGAGAGCAGCCCAGCCATCCCAGTCATCTTCAGCCATGCCATCCTCTATCGAGATGATCGGATAGCGCTCACACAAGTCGGTCAAGTAATCAACCATCTCCCCTGATGAAAGGCTGCGACTCTCTCCGGCAAGTTCGTAGGAGCCGTCCTTGAAGAACTCAGTCGACGCAACGTCCAAAGCAAGGGCCACATCACTGCCCGGGTTGAAGCCCGTCGCACTGATCGCCTCGACCAGCAGTTGAATGGCTTCCTCATTGGACTCCAGGTTGGGAGCGAAGCCGCCTTCATCGCCTACAGCTGTCGCCAGGCCACGACTGGAGAGGACGTCCCTGAGGGTGTGATAACACCCGACTCCCCACCGGAGGGCCTCACTGAAAGAGGCCGCTCCAACGGGCATGAACATGAACTCCTGGATGTCGACGTTGTTGTCGGCATGTTCGCCTCCGTTGATGACGTTGAACATGGGTACGGGAAGGACATGCGAGTTGGTGCCACCCACGTACCTGTACAAGGCCACTCCGGCTTCGTCGGCGGCAGCGTGTGCCACGGCCAGCGAAATCCCCAGAATGGCATTGGCTCCGAGCCTGCCCTTGTCGTCAGTGCCGTCCGCATCGAGAAGAGCGCGATCCACCGTTCGCTGGTCACTGGCTTCAAGGCCCCTTACAACAGCGGCCAGGTCAGTATTCACGTTGGCAACAGCCACTGACACACCCTTGCCTGCCCACAATTCACCACCGTCACGGAGCTCAACCGCTTCGAACCGGCCGGTCGATGCACCGCTTGGAACCATCGCGCGTCCGGCCGCTCCACTCTCAAGCAAGACCACGACCTCGACGGTCGGGTTGCCACGGGAATCAATAACCTGTCGTCCTGCGACGACATCGATGCTGCTCACGTGTGCTCCCTTACGATGACCCCGTCTCTCTGGAACCAACGCTACCGCCAGCCTGTCGCCTGAAGTGGGCGCGTGTGGCCTCGTCGGCAACAGTCAGGTCGATCCCTTCCTCAGCTGCTAGGGATTCGACGACCCTCACCACCCGAGTGAAACGTCGCAGGGCGCCCCGAAGGGCATCTTCGGCGTTGAGCCCGTTGTCACAAGCCCACGCTGTCAGCGCCATCAGTGTGTCACCCAAGTCCCCGCTGGATACACCGGTCGAACTAACCGCTGGTGCAACTTCTGGAAACACGCCGATCCCACGGGCGCGCATGAGCGCCTTCTGGGCCATTGCCAGAGCTGGGAGGGCTGAGGGAATTCCGTCAAGTGAGGAGGACCTTCCCTTCTCTTCGGACTTGATCCGATCCCAGTTTGAGATGACCCCATCGGCATCATCGGCTACCACCCGCGCTCCATCTGGTTCTGGGAACACATGGGGATGTCTCCGACGCAACTTGTCATGGATGCCCCTAGCCACATCAGCCATGTCGAAGCGACCATCATCGGCAGCTATCCGGGCGTGGAAAACCACCTGGAAGAGAAGGTCCCCCAACTCCTCCTCCAGATGGTCGCTTCCCTCGCCAGTCTCCTCATCGAAAGCATCGAGAGCCTCAAGGACCTCGTAGGCCTCTTCGATCAGATGGGGCCGCAGCGATGCGTGGGTCTGTTCAGCATCCCAGGGGCATTCCAGTCTGAGAGTGGCTACCTGCTCCACGAACCGTTGCACCTCAACAGCGATCGGAGATTCCATCTCGGGGATGTAAAGGCATGTCAAGTGGTCCGGTTGAACCTCGTCGCACAGCGAGTCCCAGTGGATTGAGCGAATCACCTCTTTGTCGGTACCCAGACCCTGCATCATGGTCACAGCCGCCGAAGGCGGTTCAGGAATCGATGCCACCAGGTCGGCGAGCACCGTCTTGGTGTCGACCTGGGCAACGAGCATCGGTCCGCGCTCCCCGGCCGCCTCGATCGGGAACCTGTGGGCATCGATGATGCGCACCCCCTCGGAGAGAGGGTCGATTCGAAGGCGGGACCACGCCAGATCCACAAAAGAGAGGGCCGGAAGCACCACCGTGTCGACCCGGTCGTCCCGGATAAGCATCTCGACGGTCCGCTCTGCGACCATTGGTGAACCGGGAACCGCATAGAGGGCTGAACCAGCCTTAGTGGCGGCAGCGACCACCTCGTCGACGATCCCCTTGTAAGCATCGTCGAAGGACGCTGCAGCCTCATAGTGGTGGTCGAGGGTGGTCACGTCTCCTAACAAGCTGACGGCGGGGTGTCTAACTGTTCGGACGAAGCGCACCTCACTTTTCGCGATCGCCTCCAACGTGCCTGTCGTAGCAAGGTCGCTACCAGCGGGACCTAGACCAATGATTGTGACCGTCGGCTCCATTACAGGTCAGGAACCCCGGCCGGCCCCATCAGGGGATGTCGGCCCGTCTGGCGGGAGGACGCGCCCGACAGCGTTGTCCCACTTCCCATATCGGGGGTCGATGGTGACCTCCCGGGTGAGTGTGGCCAAGTGGAGCATCACGCCCGGAAGTCGTTCGCCCAAAGCCTCGAAGGGAACCGGTTCGACGGCACCCGGCTGATCGATTCGGATCACATGAAACCCGAACTGGCTGGGAACCGGACCCACGAGTTCCTCGCCCTCACTTAACGCACCGAGGACTGCTCGTTCATAGGTTGGCACAAAGGACCCGATTGGAGCGCAGCCCAATTCTCCACCTCTGGCAGCCGAACCGGGATCTTGGGAATGTACTTCTGCTAGGTCAACAAAGTCCTCACCAGATCTGAGACTCCCCATCAAAGCCAATGCCTCACCCTCCTCTAAGACCAGGATGTGACTGGTGCACAAGTTGTGCCCAACCACGTCTGCTCCGGCCTCGTAAGCGGCCTTCACGGCATCGCCACCAGCCACGACCAGATCCAGTGAGGCCTGCCAGCGCATGAGCGTCGAGAGGGCCGCTGCCTCGGGGTCGAATCCGCCAACAAGCAGCTTGTCACGTGCGGCATCGAGGTCTTCGGCGCCCACCTCGAGGCCGTGTTCGGCCAACATGTCTATTACCGCCTCGTAGCGGACCATCTGATCGAGCACCTTGACTACACCGTCAGTGTTCATGGTGGCACCTACGGAGCCGGGCCCGAAGCTGTCCTCCACCAACTGGGTCAGCGTCGTTCGATCGACGGTCGTCCTACCCACCTCCAGGGCTACTTCGGAAGCTCCACAGGCTGACACCGCCGTAGCGGCCAGGAATACGACAGAAACGAGACGGGAAACGAACATCATGGACTCGCAATGGTAGGGGACGTCACGCCCGGGCCAGCAGGCTTAGTTGTCACGGGAATGAGATCCTCGATCATTGCCGTCAGGTCACCGATCAGGTTGGCACCGTCGACTGGAAGGATCAGTTGCCTCGACCCCTCTTTGTAGACAGCATGCGGATAGAGGCGGGTCAGTCGCGTCTGCCTACTTAGCGGAAGAATGACAGGTGAGCAGCGGGCCACCCGTTCGGGCCCGCCGAGGCCCGGACCCCGACCTACGGCAACCTCTGTCACTTCCCTTTCTACGCAGAGCGTGCGCAGGCGACCTACTTCAATTAGTGCCTCTGCCGCAGGTGGTAGAGGCCCGTATCGGTCCTCCCACTCGGAGCGGACAGCGTCGATGTTAGTAGCGTCAGGGGTAGTGCCGGCAGCAGCCAACTTCCTATAGGCCTCAAGACGCAGATCGCTACGAGATACATAGTCCTCTGGTAGATGGGCATCGACCGGCACCTCGACTCTAATCTCGGCCGGGGCCTCGGGGATCCTGCCGGCCAGTTCGTCCACGGCCTCGGTCACCATCTGGCAGTAGAGGTCGTAGCCGACAGTTGCCACGTGGCCACTCTGGCCTGTTCCTAACAGGTTGCCGGCTCCCCTGATCTCGAGGTCACGCATAGCAATGCGAAATCCGGACCCAAGGTCAGTTGTCTCCCCAATGGTCCTGAGCCGTTCGTAGGCTTCCTCGCTGAGGGGCCTGTCCGGAGGGGTGAACAGGTAGGCGTAGGCACGCTGTCCAGCCCGACCGACCCGTCCACGCAACTGGTGCATCTGTCCCAAGCCAAGCAGGTCCGCCCGGTCCACAACGAGGGTATTGACCGTTGGCATGTCTATGCCAGACTCAATGATCGTCGTACAAACCAGCACGTCGTAGCGGCCCTCCCAGAAGTCCATAACGATGGTCTCGAGACTTACCTCATCCATCTGTCCATGGGCAACCGCTACCCGGGCCTCAGGTACTAGTTCGCGGATTCCCCCGGCGATTTGGTCGATGTCGTAGACGCGGTTGTGAACAAAGAAAACCTGGCCATCGCGAAGCAACTCGCGCCTAATGGCCTCGGCAACGGCTCTCTCGTCGTATCCGCCTACGTAAGTGAGGATCGGCTGTCGGTCCGCCGGAGGTGTGTTGAGAAGGCTCAGGTCACGAATACCGGTTAGCGACATTTCGAGTGTGCGCGGAATCGGTGTTGCGGTGAGAGTCAGCACGTCCACGTCACTCCTGAGAACCTTGATTGCCTCTTTGTGGCTCACCCCGAAGTGCTGTTCCTCGTCAATCACCAACAGACCCAGATTCTTGAACACGATGTCCTCTGAGAGAAGGCGATGGGTACCGATCACGACGTCGATAGACCCGTCGGCTAGACCCTCTACAACGCGACGCGCCTCACTCGCTGTCAAAAACCTGCTCAGCACCTCGACTCTCACTGGGTATGGCGCGTAGCGGTCCCTGAAGGTCTGCCCATGTTGCTGGGCGAGCAGTGTTGTCGGTACAAGGATCGCCGCTTGGCAACTGTCCTGGACTGCTTTGAAGACCGCCCGGACCGCCACCTCAGTCTTACCGAATCCAACATCGCCACACACGAGCCGATCCATGGGAAGAGGACGCTCCATGTCGACCTTGATGTCCTCAACGGCTCCGAGTTGATCGGCTGTCTCCTGGTAGGCGAAGGACTGCTCCAACTCGCGTTGCCATGGGGTATCGGGAGCAAAAGCATGGCCGGTGGCGGAAACACGCTGTTGGTACAGCAGTACTAGTTCTTGAGCGATCTCTGCGACAGCTGAACGCACCCTGGACTTAGCCTTCTGCCAGTCCGATCCACCCATCCGGCTGAGGCTCGGCTTCTCTCCGCCGGTATGCGGACGAATCACGTCAATCTGATCAGTGGGCAAGTAGAGGCGGTCCTCACCCTTGTATTCAAGAAGCAAGTAGTCGCGTTCGACGCCACCCAGTTTTCGGGTCACCAGCCCTGCAAACCTGGCGACACCGTGATGTTCGTGAACGACATGGTCACCTGGGGCTAAGTCCTCAAAAACGCGCACGGCAGCGGTACGCCGGGGCTTCATTCGACGACGGGTCCGCCGACGTCCCGTCATTTCCGCCTCAGTCACGACAGCCAGTCCCGATGACGGCAGTACAAAACCGCGCTCAAGCGGTGCTACGACCAGGTGGGCTTTACCCCTAAGTGGGTCGGCGTCAGGACCAGCCGTTGTCACCTCTATTCCAGATTCCAAGAGACGCTGGCTGAGCCGATCGACACTTCCTTCTCCATCTAAGGCGATGACGACCCGAATGCCTTCAGCAAGGAGATCTGTTAGACGCCCCAGGACACCTTTTTTGTCGGTGTCGGAAGCGGCGGGCGCCGCATGCCACCCGGAGGCCGAGATAGTCTCTACCCCCGGACCCTCGGGGACGGCATCAAGTGCCCATACAGGTGCACTCGTGTGTACTAACAATCGGTTCCAATCTGTATGCAAACGCGGAAAGTCGGCTACATCGGCACCCCACGTGACGGCCAGGGTGTCGGCCAGGGACTCCTCTTCAGTCAGCAGGTCTGCGATCCGGTCTCGAAGTCGCCTGGGCTCAATTGCGATAACAAGGGCATCGTCATCGAGCAGGTCAAATAGGACCCGCTCGTCTCCTGACAGCCACGGCAGCCACGACTCCATACCGTCAAAGAGTTCTCCACTGGACAAGCGATCCCATTGCTCTTGACCCCACGGTTGTTCGACTGCCAGAGCAGTGGCTCGCTCACGTGTCTCACTGTCGAGGATCAACTCTCTGCACGGAAGAATCTCAACCTCGGCGCGGGGAACAGTCGCCCGCTGGTCGGCAACACCGAATTCGCAGAGTCGATCAACCTCATCGCCCCAGAGGTCGATTCGCACCGGAGCATCCGAGGTGGAGGGCCAGACATCAACGATCGAACCCCTTACAGCCAACTCGCCTCGGTGCTCAACCTGATACTCACGTCGATAACCCGATGCCACCAACTTTGAGACCAGCAGCGTCTGGTCGACCACGTCACCCGGGCCTATCAGAAGTGGTTCGACGCCTCCCGCTCCGGGCCCCAGGCGCTGAGCCAGGGCCCTACCCGATGAGACCACAACCTGTGGCCGATCCACCAGACTCGACAACCGGTGGAGGACGTGCAGGCGACGACCCATTGTCTCGATGCCTGGGCTCACCCTCTCAAATGGCAGGGTTTCCCATGCGGGGAACAGTTCTACCCGATCGTGACCCAGGTAGAGGCGCAGGTCTGCTGCCAAATATTCAGCTTCGCTTCCAGTCGGAACAGCGACCACCAATGGGCACCGACCAGTCTGTCGTGCAACTGCGGCCAGAACGATTGCCCTTGCAGGCTCCGCCACGGCAAGGGTCGCGTGCTTCTTACCCAGCACCGACACCAAAGCTGACTCGTCAGCCAGCATGTCGGGGAGGCCGGTTAGGAACTGCTCTCTCACGGAGTCACGGACGGGTGTTGAAGCGGGACATCGCTTCGTCGACCCCCACTGTCACGATCATTTCTACGGCATCAGCAGCCTCTTGGGCCACGACTGCCAACTCAGTGGCCTCAGCGACCCCAGGCCTGCGCAGCACATGATCTGCACCCGATTGCCTTCCAGGAGGCTTACCAACACCGATTCGAACGCGCAGATAGTCCTGAGTCTTGAGGTGTGCCGTAATTGAACGGAGGCCATTGTGACCCGCCAGCCCGCCCCCTGACTTCACTCTTAATTCTCCCACGGGAAGGTCCAGCTCGTCGTGGACGATCAGGATTCGCGTGGGGTCGTCGATCCCGTGACGGTGAACTAGTTTGACTACTGCCTGTCCAGATTCGTTCATGAATGTCTGCGGAACCGCGAGGGCGACCCGCTCCTCTCTGATGCGGACCTCGGCCACACGTGCCAACTCCTTGGACTTTCGAAGAGGGGTGGAGTGCCGCTCAGCCAGCAATGCCACGACCTCGGCCCCGGCGTTGTGGCGAGTGCCCTCGAACCTGGAACCAGGGTTACCAAGGCCTACAACTAGCAGAGAGGCGGGTTCACCACGTTTCTCCTGGCTGGACCTTCCGAACCGCCGGATCATGTCCGGAACCGCAACCTATTCCGATTCTGAGTCGCCGCTGTCCTCGGTGGAAGCGCCTTCAGTTTCCTCTGAAGGCTCACCGTCTTCACCTTCGCCTTCCCCAAGTCCCAACTCAGCAGCAAGAGCAGCCGCCTCAGCAGCCTCTTCAGCAGCAATTGCATCGAGTGTGGAGCGGGTGATCATGCCGACTGCAACTGCCTCATCGGGATCAACGTCAGTGGTCACGCCCTCAGGGAGTAGGAGGTCACCAACACGCGTTGAGTCACCGATGGTGAGGGCCGAAATGTCAACTTGGATCTCGGTGGGAATGTTGTCAGGTGCTGCGTTGACAGTCAGCGTAAAGAGGTTCTGGTCAACCATGCCGTCGTTGTCAGTAACCTCCTTGGCCTCGCCGATCATCACAATCGATACGTCGACAGTGATGTCTTGGTCGGGGTCAACTCTGACGAAATCAACGTGCAGGACGTCCCGGCGCACTGGATGACGCTGGATCTCCCTGACGATCGACATGTGCCGCTCGCCTCCGACCTCAAGGTTGATAATGGCGTTCAAGCCAGCCTCGGTGGTAATGGCCCTACGCAGTTCGGGCCACTCGACGGAAACCACCAGGGGATCCTGCTGGAGTCCGTAGAGGACCGCTGGGATGTGACCAGCCGTTCTACTGCGGCGGCTGGATCGGGTTCCGGTAGTTCGACCGGTTGCTGCTGTAAGAACAATTTCGTCCATTGGAACGCTTCCTGCAGAAAGGGGAGGGTTGTTGGCCAGGAGGTGACCGGACCGACAGACGAGCCTACCGGGGTCAGGGACGAGGTGGAACTCTGTGGTACCTGACAGAAATGAGTTCTGTTGGGATTAAGCCAGGTTGTTGCCACCGAAGATTTCACTGACCGAGGCATCTGCAAACACCGCACCGATCGCCCTAGCGATGAGCGGTGCAACGGAGAGAACCTCGATGAAGTCAGGATCTGCATCCTCCGGCAAGGGGACGGTGTCGGTAACGATGACTTTCTCAATCAAAGAGGCTTCAAGCCGCTCCAAGGCCGATCCAGAGAAGATGCCGTGTGTGGTCGCCGCAATGACCCTTGAAGCTCCCCTCTCTGCTAGCTGGTCCGCTGCAGCGCAGATGGTTCCAGCAGTGTCGATCATGTCGTCGACCAGGATGCAGACCTTGCCTTCCACCTCACCGACTACCTCTTTGGCCTCAACAGTATTGAATGCCGAGTGGGCACGTCGCTTGTGCACGATGGCCAGATCGGCGTGAAGTTGAATCGCGTAACGCTCAGCCACCTTCACCCTCCCGGCATCAGGCGACACGATTGCCAGGTCGCCATCAAGTGAGTTGAGTCGCTCAATGAGGACAGGCATCGCCGTCAGGTGGTCTACAGGCCCGTCAAAGAAGCCCTGGATCTGCCCGGAGTGCAAGTCGACTCCGACCAGCCTGCTTGCTCCAGCTGCTTTGAACAGGTTGGCTACCAACTTTGCGGTAATCGGTTCACGACCCGACGATTTTCGATCCTGGCGTGCATAGCCATAGTGTGGGCATACGACAGTGATGCGCTTGGCCGAGGCCCGACGTGCGGCGTCTACCATGATCAACTGTTCCATCAGCGAGTCGTTGATAGTGGTTCCTGGAACGTGGCAGTGGGTCTGAATAATGAAAACGTCACTGCCACGTATGGACTCTGAGAAGCGGCAGTGGATCTCGCCGTTGGCGAACTCTGCCAGGTTGGGTTCACCCAATTCCTCCCCCAGCTCACTGGCGATCGCCTCGGAGAGGGGACGGCTGATTCGTCCGGATACGAGGTAGAGCTTCTTGT
The DNA here is from genome assembly GCA_002726315.1 of Acidimicrobiaceae bacterium. GTDB lineage: Bacteria > Actinomycetota > Acidimicrobiia > Acidimicrobiales > MedAcidi-G1 > UBA3125. The sequence continues at coordinate 13,516 of PBSS01000039.1, read as the reverse complement.
TCGTGACGAGTTCCATGCGTCGGCGATTCCTCGCTGTCGGTCTGGTTGATTTGTCAAAAGCCGAGTGTATGACGCGCGATCCCGCGCTGGTGGATGTGTTTTAATGATTGTCCGTCATCAGCTCACATATACGACTACTGGAACGCATCGCTATGAGGAAGAAGTTTCTCCGCATGCTGTCGATAACACGACAAACCGATCTGCCAACACCCGGTCGGTCCAGCGCTCTGCCGACCCTGTCTCCAACCGGGCCGTAGGCTCACGTTTCATGACCAACCGACGAACACCGACCAGCCTTCCGATAGGCGGCCGGCCGGCCTATGAGGTCATGGCAGACCTAACCGATAGACGATCTCATGACGTCAAGTGGGCCGACGGACGGACCTTCGGCTTGGTATTTGACGGTGGAGAGGACGTCCGTGAGGTCGCTGAGGAAGCCGCTCGTCTCTTCTTCCACGAAAACGCCCTGAATACCCTGGCCTTCCCATCCCTCGGCTCTATCCAGTCCGAGATCTGTAGCTGGACAGCTGACCTACTCCACGGCTCCGGTGCTGCAGGCTTCCTCACCAGTGGAGGAACCGAGAGCATCCTCTGTGCGGTTCTGGCTGCACGCGACAGGGCCAAGGTCGAACGAGGTCTTACAGACCCTGTGATGGTGCTCCCGATCAGTGCCCACGCCGCCTTCCACAAGGGTGCCCATATGTTCGGCCTGCGCACGAGGACCGTGCCCGTGACTGCTGACTGGACCACCGATCTGGATGCAATGAACGATGCCGTAGGACCGGATACGGCACTAGTCGTGGCGTCGGCACCGCAGTACCCCCAGGGCACGGTCGATCCCGTTCGGGAGGTGGCTACCCTCGCAGCCAACGTTGGGGCTAGCTGTCATGTCGACGCCTGCATGGGTGGGTTCGTGCTTCCCTTCGCCGAGATGAACGGCTGTACGACACAGCCGTGGGACTTCCAGGTCGAAGGTGTGACCTCGATATCAGCGGACCTACACAAGTTGGGCTACGCGCCAAAGGGCGCTTCAGTGATCCTGCACCGCTCACGTGAACTCCGGAAATACCAAACCTTCGACTTTGATGGCTGGCTAGCTGGCCGATACATAACCCCGAACATGCAGGGCACCCGGTCCGGGCTGCCAATGGCTGCGGCATGGGCGGTAATGCAGTACCTGGGTATCGATGGCTACCGCCGCCTGGTCAACACCACGCTTGAGACAGCAGACAGCATCCGTGCTGGTATCCGGGCGATCGAGGGTCTGAGGGTCCTGGGCGATCCAGTGCACCACCTGCTGGCCATGTCCACTGAACCAACGGGGGAAGATGAGACCCGACGAATCGACATCTTCGCCCTAGGTGAAGCCTTAGCCAACCTCGGCTGGCACCTTGACCGCCAAGGCCCACCGCCCAGCCTGCACATGACAGTCAGTGCCGGCAACGCCAAGGTGGTGGATGAGTTTCTCACTGACTTATCAGCAGTTGCCGAACAAGTCCGGGGCGTGACTGCCGGCGAAGCCGGCCAGTACGCCACACTCGAATGACGATCGTCCGTAAGGCGCTGGCTGGCCGGGCAGGTCTCGAACCTGCAACCTCCTGATCCAAAGTCAGGCGTTCTGCCAGTTGAACTACCGGCCACTGGCGCACACCGGAATGCCGTCAGTATCAACTGAGCGTACTAGCAGGCCACATACCAGTGACTCGACCGCTAGTCACTCTCCGCGCTGTACCCTGCTTGCCGTCATGGGATCTCTCATCAAGAAGCGTCGCAAGCGCATGCGAAAGAAGAAGCACCGCAAGATGCTCAAGCGCACCCGGGCCAAGCGGATGCGGGGCAAGTAGCCAGGTCTCAGACCGGCGACATGCTTGGCGGAACTGTCCGCACTACCCGTCGCCCGTCGCCCGGATACTCCCCCTCTACGAACCAGGTGCCTCCACTTCCGGCCAACCTTGGCCGTATACCAGTCGCGTCCCCAAGTGAGTCCCGCCACCTAGCCACCTCGGGAGCAAGGTCCAAAAGGGCAGGTTCCAAATCGTTTCCCACCTCACCGGTTGGCCCTCCCAACTCATCCCACCTCTGGTAGACCGCTCCGGTTGGACAGCCGACCGGTGGGATCAGCAGCGTGAACACTCGTTCCTCAAATGGGAGTGGCTCAACTACCTCGCCAATTCCAGAAACCCGGGCATGGCCCCCGACCACGCAATAGGCCACATCTGCACCGATTCTGGACGCAGCTATGAGGTCTCTGAAACCAGCCCACCTCAATATCGCAGCAGCATCAGCTGATCCGCCACCCAGGCCTGCTCCAGCCGGTATCTCCTTTTCAATTACCACCGATGCATCCCTTCCGACCAGTGTCAAGGCCCGACTGACTAGGTTGCCATCGTCGGCCGCCACCTCCAGACCACCTTCAGTGCCATATATCTCAAGGCCGCTTCCCGCCCCAATCGTGAGTCGGTCCACAAGATCCAAGCTGACCATCTCAGCATCAAGGACATGAAGGCCGTCGTCACGCACATCTGTAATCCGGAGCGAAAGTGTCAGTTTGGCTGGGGCCACGAGTACGAGGTTCACGGTCCGTGGCCCACTACACGCGAGGCAAGCGATGCCCACTGGTCAAGGCCCAACTCCTCAGCCCGTGCTGTCGGGTCAACACCTGATTCCACGATCGCCACCTCATCAAGCAGGCCCTTCAGAGAGCGGCGCAACATCTTTCGACGCTGGCCGAACCCTGCCCGCACCAACCCAAACAGGACCTCCCTGTCAACGGTTGTCGCCGGATCCAACCGACGCCAGAGTCCAATGAGGGCCGAGTCGACCCGCGGACGGGGCAAGAATACCGATGGGGGGACACGACCGAGGAGGCGTGCCTCCGCATGATACGCCACCTTCACGGATGGAAGACCGTAGGCATCGTCTCCAGGCCGCGCCACCAGGCGATCCGCCACCTCCCGTTGCACCATCACGACCATCTTTTCAATGACTGGTACGTCGTCGAGAAGGTCACAGATGAGCGGTACCGAGATGTTGTATGGAAGATTTGCAACCAGGCTCCACGATCCCCGACTAAGCAGCCCGGCCCAATCGACCTCCATGGCATCGGCATGGACAATCCGGACCTGATCGGGGGTGAATGCCTTGGTAACTTCAGCCAGTAGGCCAATTAGCACATCATCGACCTCGACAGCGGTGACGCTGGCTCCCTCCTCAAGCAGCGCAAGTGTCAGCGAACCAACTCCCGGTCCGATCTCAACGACCCTGTCGCCCTGACCGATTTCGGCTAGCTCGACGATCCGCCGGACGGTGTTGGGCTCTACGACGAAGTTCTGTCCAAGCGAGCGCTTGGGCCTTACACCGTGGCGATCCAGCAACGACCGGACTTGAGTCCGGGTGAGTGTCACTCGGACAAGATTACGGCAGGTAGCGGCCACACACAGGCCACTGGCCGCGGCCCCGCAGGTTGTAAAGGGAGTTGGCCATGGCGTCCTGGTCAGCCGGTGCCGCAGCGGCGGGGTCTACACCCACCAAGTGCTCGTGGTACAGGCCGGCGATCCAGTCCCACGTCGTCGTGCTGAACTGGTAAGCGCCGCGATATCGGCCTGTCGGGTTGACCGCCGTGTAGTCACCAGTCGCCTCGCAGTAGCGAAGTGCCTCCCACTGGGCGGCAGACGGTCCACCGTCAGCCGGTTTCGTATCCCAGGGAATGGTTGTCGTCGGACCGGGGGTGCTGATCGCTGTCGCCCTCCGGTCATCCTCTTCTGCCCGAAGCCTCACTCTCTCAGCCTCCCGGTTGGCCTCTTTCCGCTTAGCAGCAAGGACCGCCTCAAGGGCCTCCCTCTCGGCAAACTCTGCCAGCACTATCTCCCGGGCCATCACAATGGCCTCAGCCTCGTGGATCCGGGCGGCCTCGGCAAGCCTTTTGACCGTCGGCAGGTTCGAATGGGCGACGTGCCATGCCTCGGCGCGATCTGCCAGGTTCACTATGTCTGCAGTTGACGTAAGTGTGGTCCAGTCAGATGTGGAATCCACAACAGGAGCGTTATCCAAGGGACGGGAGGCATCTGCGACACCGATAAGCGAACCAGTCGAACTAGGGTTCTCCATTACGAACAGGGGAAGAGCGGCGATCGTGGCCAATGCCACGACGAACAAACGCCAGCGCTCAATGGCGAATTCAGCCACTTCCCTCTACTCCTGTCTTGAGCCACGCCCTCCCGCGTGCCCCTCCGTTTGAATAAGGCACGCGCTAAACCACAGGGCAATCAACGAAAGTTACGTAATAACCGTTCGCTTCGCAACTCTGCAACCTGTGCCAGCGGGCACCCCGCCACGGCTGGCGCGAACTGACTTCAGGTCCCATCAGAACCGGCCTCTAGACCGTAAAAGCGCCGGGCGTTCGTGGTTGTCGCAAGTGCGACCTCACCAGAATCCAAGCCCATGGCGTCGGCTAGCGCAACACCGACAAGGGAGACATAGGCCGGCTGATTGCTGCTCCCTCTATGCGGAACCGGTGCCAGGTAGGGAGAGTCGGTCTCCACCATGACGCACTCGAGAGGGCTCCGCGCCGCAGCTGCACGAACGTCGTCGGCCGTTGCGAAAGTGATTATCCCACTGAACGAGAGCATCGCATTGCGTTCAATGCATTCGGCAGCCTCCTGAGGGCCTCCGGTAAAGCAGTGGAAAACGGTCCGCTCGGGAACGCCCTCAGCGTCCAGCAGCGAGAAGGTCTCATCCCATGCCTCACGCGTGTGGATCACGATCGGCATTTCCCATTCATTTGCCAGGGCTATATGTGCGGCAAACGCATCAGCTTGTGCCTGTCTCGGAGAATGGTCGTAATGGTGGTCCAGTCCGGTCTCCCCAACGGCCACAACCTCTTCCTCGCTGAGCAGTTCTGCGAGTCCGGTGATTCCTTTGCGGGCCTCGTGTGGATGGATGCCGGCAGTTGCCCAGACGTCCGGGTGGGACCTGGCCACCTTAATAGCGGCATAGCTGTTCTCCAGATCGGTTCCAACGTTGACAAATCCCAGGACACCACTACTACGTGCACGCGCAAGGACTGCCTCGGCATCAGGGCCGAGGTGGCAGTGGTTGTCGAGCCACTGGTTAGCCGTATCCATGGGAGCCTCCGGGGTCAAGCATCGTCAGCTGGCTCATCGGCCAGTAGTTCGGCAAGATCGACCTTCACGAACATCGGGCTGGGCTTATCGACGGGAGTGCCTGGAACCGGCTCAACCCTTGCCCAACTCTCGACCTCACCAAATACTCCCTCAAGGAGATCTGTCGAAAAGGGCAGGTACGGGGACAGGGCAACCCTTACCCCACCAACCGCCGCAAGCGCCGTAGCGAGCACGACACGGGCCCGATCGGGGTCACTCTTCGCCAACTTCCACGGTTCGGTGGCATTCAGATACGCGTTCACGGCTGCTGCGGTTTCAATACCCGTTCGAATGCCTGCCCTCAACTCCACTCTGTTGATCTGACCTCCAACGTGTTCGATGGCCTCGTCGACAACGGCAAGCAGAGCAAGGTCATCTGCGGTACGGCCGTCGGGAGCGGGTACTTCGGCGTCGCAAATCCTGTGCACCATGGAGAGCACCCGGTTGACCAGGTTGCCCCAGGTGGCCACCAACTCGTCGTTTACCCGCCTTACGATCTCCTCGACAGAAAGGTCCGTGTCGCTTTGTTCGGGGAATGAGGCTGCGAGCGCATACCTAATCGCATCAGCCTCAAACATGTCGAGGGCCTCAGATATGGTTAAGCCCACCCCACGGCTTGCAGACGCCTTACCTCCGCTGAACGTGACGTAGTTGTTGGCAGGCACATCGGTCGGCAGGTTCAAACCTCCGTATCCCAGCAGCATCCCCGGCCAGATGATCGTGTGGAACGGGATGTTGTCCTTGCCGATGAAGTAGAACGAGCGAGCATTGTCGTTCTCCCACCAGTTACGCCAAGAATCAGGATCTCCCTGGTTGGCTGCCCACTCCTTGGAAGCAGACAGGTAGCCAATCACGGCCTCAAACCAGACATAGATCCGTTTGCCAGGACCCAGATCGTCGACGGGTACCTCTACACCCCACTCCAGGTCTCGGGTGATAGCCCGGTCTTGCAGGCCTTCGTCGATCCAGCTCCTCGAAAAGTTGAGAACGTGGGGACGCCAGTCCTCACGGGCTTCCAACCACTCGCTGAGATCCTGCCCGAAGTCGGACAACCTGAGAAAGAAGTGTTCAGTCTCCCGCAATACGGGTGTAGTGCCCGTGATCTTGGAACACGGGTTGAGCAATTCCTCTGGGTCAAGGGTGCGCCCGCAGTCTTCGCACTGGTCTCCTCTGGCCTCGGGATAGTTGCAGTAGGGACAGGTTCCCTCGATGTAGCGGTCAGGAAGGAACCGGTCGGCCTCCACGTCAAAGTGTTGCTCACTGGAGCGCTTGTCGATATGCCCGTTCTGGAGCAACCGCAGGAAAATGTCATGGGTCACCTCCGAGTGGTTCTCCGTGCCAGTGGAGGTGTAGAGGTCCCAACTAATTCCGAGGCGATCCCAGTCGCTCACGAACTCGGCGTGGTACCTACCGACTATGTCAGCAGGAGTGACACCCTCAGCATCGGCACGAACCGTAATTGGTGTGCCGTGCACATCTGAGCCACTGACCATCAATACCTGGTTTCCAACAAGCCGGTGATACCGAGCAAATACATCGGCAGGCAGATACGCGCCAGCGAGATGGCCAAGATGACGCGAGCCAGAAGCATAGGGCCAGGCAACTGCGACGAGAATTGGCACGGACATGGCCTACGAGGCTACCGCTGGGCACATTCTCCTGAACAAGCGTCCAGTAGACCTACAGCTCCAGGGCCAATCTGTAAGCACGCCTGCGGGAGACCCCGAGCCGTCTGGCAACTTCCTCGGCTGCATCGCGCGTTGATGCACCGGTGCTTTTCGCCTCAGCTAGCAAGGTGCAAATGCGTTCGTCATCGGCCCCATCAGTCGGTGGGGCACCGCCAACAACCAAGACAATCTCACCCTTCACGGGTGTCGCGATCCAGTCCAATGCTTCTGACAGGGTCCCCCTCCAGACCTCCTCATGGAGCTTTGTGACTTCACGTACCACAGCGATTGGCCGTTGGCCACCAAAAGCCTCAGTTAGGTCGCTGAGGGTCCCCTCTAGACGGTGTGGTGATTCGAATAGCACCATCGTGCGCTCTTCGATGGCCAACTCGGCCAACCTCCCAGCGCGGGCAGCACCGCCCCGTGGCAAGAACCCCTCCATGCACCATCGCGTGGTCGACAAACCACTGACAACCAGGGCCGCCACGGGTGCCGACGGTCCGGGAACCACAGACACCTCAAAGCCCGCCTCCAGGACCCTCTGCACCAACCTCTCGCCGGGATCAGAGATCCCCGGCGTTCCGGCATCGGTCACGACTGCCACGGCCGCTCCTTCAGCAAGGCGGCCAATGACCGTGTCGGCCGCTCTCTCCTCAGTATGTTGATCGACTCTCAACAAGTCAGATCCCGTGATCCCGGCGTGACTCAGCAAGCGGCCTGTCCGGCGGGTGTCTTCACAGGCAACGAGATTCGCTCCGGACAACACCTCAACGGCCCTCGGTGATAGATCGCCTAGGTTGCCTATAGGGGTAGCTACGAGGGTGAGTAACCCAGCCCCCAGCGAGGCACTCACGTCCGTACCGTCAGTTCATCACCAACCTGCAGGCCCCACCGCTCGAAGGAACCAGACTCAGCCTCAAGGATGGAGCGTGCTCCTCTGACATGTCGTCCGACGCGGTTGGGGCCCATGGTCGTCACACGCAGCACCCTCATGTCGGAATCTAGATATGCGACATCTATGGAGAACCTCATTCCGACGGTGTGGGCATGACCAGCTGGCTTCACAAGGAGCGCTCCCTCGATACCATCGCGGCCTAGAAGGGCTCTACAACGCTCTACTCGAGATTCAACCAATTCCAAGCTGGCCATCACCTGATCACCACAGACCAACCAAGCCATGTTGGCAGCGTAGATGCCATCGACACTACTCAGGAACCGGAAGCCAAGATCTCCGCGCAGCGCTCTCTTGAAGGAAACGACGCCTGGGTTCCGGGACGGGTAACACTCTCACCGGCACACTTCATCCCCAGCCTGATGGCGGACACTTCATCGAGGCCTACTGCCAGACCCGCTACAAACGAACCCACGAACGCGTCACCGGCTCCCGTTGTATCGACTGGCTCAACCATGTCGGCTGGAAATCTGGATACGGAGCCATCTACTCCCACCATTGCGACACCGTCCCCTCCCAGAGTCACCAACAACCGAGTACCGGTCCGATCAGCGTATTCCACAAGGAAGGCATCCTCAGGTTGTACACCCCCGGCCAAGAACCCAAACTCGATCTCGTTGGGAATGAGCCAATCAGTCACTGCCAGAAGATCCGGGTCCAGTTCAGTTGCAGGTGCCGGGTTCAGAACAGTCAACACTCCTCGAGAGCGGGCCTCACCAAAACCTGCTGTAGTGGCAGCCTGAGGAACCTCGAGTTGCCCGACCACCACCGACAAGTCATCAAATGAACCGACAGCATCGGCAGCCATCTCGGCAGTCAAACCGTTGTTTGCACCGGGAACAATAACGATCCTGTTGGCCCCATCGCGTTCAACCCAGATAGGGGCTACACCGCTCGCACCAGGAACGACATGGACGAATCCAGTGTCGACTCCAAAGGAGCCGAGATTCTGAATAGTCATCTCCCCGTAGGAATCATCGCCGACAGCATTGACCATCGTGACCCTGGCACCGACCAGAGCCGCCATTGCCGCCTGGTTTGCCCCCTTTCCACCGAAGCCCATCTGGAAACTGTCACCCACAATCGTCTCGCCGGCTTCCGGAACCCGCTGCGTGTAGGCAACCAGATCGATCATCGTGGATCCGACCACCAATACATGGCCAACGGAATCAACCTCTCCAACCAGCATTGTCAGTTACTCCTGAACTAGACAGAACTTCCAATCGGAGAATACCGGCAAGAAGTATGAGGCAACGAGTACAGACCTCCAGGCACTCCAACAGAACCAGAACACAAGGAGAATCAGAATGAACCGAATCAGTGCCTGGGATAGGCCAGTACTCCAGTCCGTCCTGGGGGTGGTCAAATCGTCTGCGCACGTCCATACATCAGAGGAGGCAGTTAACCGGGTAGCACTTTGGATGGCCTATGAAGAATTCGCCCCACCCAGCGGGTCGGTGGAGGGGCCATTCAACTTCGGACCTGACCCCTGCACCATCATCGATGCCACCCTGTTGACATCGTCGCTCAACTTCGCGTACACAGACTTCGAGTCCGGTGAGCGGTTCGAGACCAACTACATGGGAAAAACGTGGGCTGACGCCGAGGCAATGTTTGCCAGGATCCACCAGTCTCACCGGAACGGCACACCCATCTTCGAGGGAGGTTTCCTCGCCGACGTAACGGCAGCCGACCTTGCTGTGATATTCGAGGGCAATATCGAGATGCCGATGCTTGAGGAACGTTCACAGATTCTCAACGAGATCGGCAAGGTGCTAGTTGAGAGGTACGACGGTCGGTTCCACAACTTCGTCCAATCCTGTGAACCCGCCGCCTATGCCGGCGGGAACGGGCTACTGGAGAGGCTTACGACCGAGTTTCCTAGGTTTGCTGACACAAGTAGCTACAACGATGAACCTGTCATCTTCTACAAACTGGGCCAACTCTGCCTCTGGTCTCTTCACGTGGCCCTCTCAGAGACCGGGGCCCTGTCGATCCGCGACCTTGACAACATGAGTGCCTTCGCCGACTACATCTTGCCTATCGCCCTTGACGCCATGAGCATTCTCGAATTCAGTGAAGAACTAGAGAACCGAATCGCAGATCAGGTGCTCATCCCCAGGGACTCCGACGAGGAGATCGAGATCCGTGCACACACCCTTTTTGCCACTGCAATGTTAACCGATGCAATCAACGCGATCCGTCCCGCTGACAGGCAAGTGGTCATACCCCAGGTTGACTTCCGGTTGTGGAGCATCTACCACACCGCATTCCCAACCCTTAGACCACACCACCTGACCCGCACCATCATGTACTGAAACGCGGCTCTGACTCAGACGTTGAAACGGAACTCCATCACATCTCCGTCGACAGGGCGGTAGTCCTTGCCCTCGCTCTTGACCAGCCCGGCCTCGCGAGCGACTGACCACGATCCCTGCTCAATGAGTGTGTCCCACCTGATGGTCTCGGCCCTTATGAACCCGCGTTGAAAGTCGGTGTGGATGCGTCCAGCACAATCGGGTGCTGACGATCCGGCACGGAATGTCCATGCGCGAGTCTCCTTTTCTCCCGTAGTGAAAAAGGTCCTTAGACCAAGTTGGTGGTAGGCAGCCTGCACGAACCTGGGCAGCGCCCCCTCCCCCAGACCGAGGCCATCAAGCATCTCAGCCCTGTCATCCTCGTCTAGGAGGGCAGCCTCGGCCTCCAACTGCACACACATGCCAATTACGTCAGAACCTTCCAACTCGGCTCGTACCGGTGCCAACACCGGCTCGGGATCGGTCACCTGTTCTTCATCCATATTCACGATCGCCAGGACCGGCTTGTTGGTGAGCAGGGAGAACTGCTGAAGTTCATCCCGAGCATCCTCAAAAAGCCTTTCACGGTAGAGCGGAACTCCGGATTCCAGCAGGGCAACTGCATCCGAAAGAACAGCCACCATGGAGTTGACGGAAGGGTCACCCTTCGACACCCGCTGCAACTTGTCCAATTGCCTTTCAGCAGTTTCCAGATCTGCAAGCGCCAGCTCCACCTCAACGATTCCCAGATTCGCGACCGGATCAGAGTCGCCTGGAACCTCACCGTCTCGAAACGCCCGCAGGACAAAGACAATGGCATCCACCTCCCGGATCCCTGCCAAGAACTTGTTACCCAGCCCCTCCCCCTGTGAAGCGCCCTCTACGAGACCGCCGATATCTGCAAAGTGGACCGTTGCCGGCACCACAGATGTGGAACTGCTCATCTTTGCGAGCCTGCACAGCCGTGAGTCGGGCACACGGGCGATCCCTATGTTTGGATCGGTCGTAGCAAAGGCGTAGGGAGCAGCAAGAGCCCCCCCGCCTGCCAAGGCGTTGTATAGCGATGACTTACCCGCATTAGGGAGTCCTACGAAACCGAACCTCTCCACTGACTCTCCAATACTTGCCGGTTCACACAGGCCGATCGACTATTAAGGGCGGCCTTCCGGAGCCGCCCGAAACCAGCAGGCTAGGGGCTATCCGGGGGTCCCGGGCGGTGCAGCCGGTAACCTCACCCCCATGTCGAAGCACACTTCCAAGAAGCGCGTCAACGCACGGCGCAAGAAGGCAAACCACGGGCGTAAGCCAAACGTAGGTCGCAACAGCTAGTTTCGACTCCCTGCTTTGCGTCTACGTTTCGTCTCCTTACCTGCCTATTGGGTGTTGTTAGAGGCTTACTGACTCAACATCAAATTGTGCGCTGTCAACGGATGCGCGATACCGTTCTCTTCCCGCGGCTGGGCCAGCCCAACCGCGGCAGTTCCACAGAAGAGATATCGGAGGGGTTCATGAATAAGCGAATGCATCGACTGCTCGCCGTCGTACTGGGGTCAACCCTGGTCTTCTCGGCCTGCGGTAGTGACGCGGAAGAAGCCAAGACACCAGCTACAACAGCGGCACCAGCGGCACCAGCGGCAACGGAGGCACCGGCTGAACCGGTAAGCGTCGGCATGGTGTATGACATTGGAGGCCGTGGCGACGGAGGCTTCAACGACTCCGCTTATATGGGTCTTGACCAAGGCAAGAACGAGCTGGGAGCAACCATCTCTGATGCCTCACCCAATAGCGACGGATCAAACCGCGCGGAGTTGTTGCGACTTCAAGCTGATGACAATGACCTAGTGATCGGTGTTGGCTTCCTGTTCGCCGATACGATGACCGAGGTTGCGGCCGAGTATCCCGATACCAGTTTCGGCATCATCGACGGCTGGGTCGAGGCACCAAACGTAGCCTCACTGGGCTTTGCTGAACATGAGGGTTCCTTCCTTGTCGGAGCGGCTGCCGGCCTCAAGACCCAGGTTGACACGATCGGCTTCATCGGTGGTGTAAACATAGACCTGATCACAAAGTTCGAAGCCGGCTTCTTGGCCGGTGTGGCCGCTACCAACCCGGATGCGGTGGTTCATTCTGAATACATCACTGAGCCACCTGACTTCGATGGGTTCAACGCTCCCGACCGAGGCCGCGAAATCGCCCTGTCCATGTTTGAAAAGGGCGCCGACATCATCTACCACGCTGCTGGTGGCTCTGGCGCTGGCCTCTTTGAGGCTGCTAAGTCGTTCTCCGAAGAGTCGGGCTCGAAGGTCTGGGCTATCGGTGTCGACCAAGACCAGTACACCACTGCCGACGAAGGGGTGCGCGAGTACATCCTCACGTCGATGCTCAAGCGTGTCGATGTAGCTGTATTCAACACCATCAAGGCAGTCGCCGAAGGCAACTTCGCTGCCGGTGGCCAGACCTTTGATCTGTCTGTCGACGGTGTCGGCTACTCCACGACCGGTGGCTTCATCGACGACATCGTAGGCGAACTCGAGGACCTCAAAGCCAAGATCGTGTCGGGTGCAATCTCTGTGCCTACCACCCCGGGTGAGAGGGCTGTAGTGATGCCTGATCTAGGCGGTCGAACGGTTACAGTCGCCATTGAGAACGCCTACCTGCCGTTCAACTACATCGATGCCACAACAGGCGAAGCCGGTGGCTGGGACTACGACGCAATCGACGAGATCTGCGCCCGCATTAGTTGTGTCCCCGAATACCAGGAATTTGCGTGGGACGGCATGATTGTTGCTGTCTCGGAGGGCCAGTTCGACATGGCTGCTGACGGAATCTCTGTTACCGAAGAGCGCGCCAAGATCGTGGACTACTCGGTCAGTTACATCAGCACTGACCAGAAGATCCTGGTAGCTAAAGGAAGCACTGAGATCACCTCCAGAGCGGATCTGGAAGCTTCCGACTGCAGTGTCGGATCCCAGACCGGTACGACCAACTACGACGTGGCCCTAGAGGTTGTTGGTGAGAGCCGGGTGGTTGCATTTGAGCAGTTCGGCTTCGCTGTCCAGGCAATGATTGCCGGTGACGTGTGTGCCGTAATCATGGACGACGTCGCAGGTAACGGCTACAAGGGAGAGAACCCCGACGCCGTGGACCTTGTTGACGAGGTGCTCAAGGCCGATCCGTTGGCCTTCATCTTCCCCAAGGGCAGTGATCTGGTAGAACCCTTCAACGCCGCTATCACTGCAATGATTGACGACGGCACGATGACGGAGTTGGCACAGCGCTACTTCACCGATTCGTTCACCATTACCTATGACGACATCACCGATGGCGTATATGCAGCCCCGCCGGTTGCTTATGACTTTGGTGTGACTGAGGATGTGGTGCGGATTGGTGCGATTGCTGATTTGTCTGGTCCGTTTGCTCCGTTGGTGATTCAGATTG
>PBSS01000038.1 GCA_002726315.1 Acidimicrobiaceae bacterium | reverse complement strand
CCCCGAAGCCAAGGTGGGAAGCCTGCCCGGTGCCGGTGGAACACAGCGGGCCACCCGGCTGATAGGACCCGCCTTCACCAAGGAACTCATGTTCACCGCGGACCATATAAGTGCCACAGATGCTCTCAGCATGGGGCTTGTTAACCGCGTGGTTCCAGATGACGGTCTCATGGAAGAGGCCATGGCGCTGGCTATGCGGATCGCCAGTCGCGCTCCGCTGTCTCACGATCGGGTCAAGGCACTAGTCAACCGGGCGACCGAGACCGACCTCGAGACCGGTCTCGAACTGGAGGCGACGAGCCATGCCGTACTACGTGCCAGCGAAGACCGAAATGAAGGAATCCAGGCCTTCGTAGAGAAGCGCCCACCAGAGTTCAAAGGATGTTGAGACGGACCAGGAGGTAACGGAAATGGGTGTGGTTGATCGGGTTGCGGTGGTCACAGGCTCGGGTCAGGGCATCGGTGAGGGCATCGCCAGGGTGCTCGGCACAGCCGGGGCGAAAGTCGTGTTGAACGACCTGATATGCGAGAAGGTCGATGCTTTGGTAGGAGACTTCACTGCCGACGGCCTGCAGGCCGTCGGACACTGCGCCAACGTGGCAACCGCCGAAGGGGCGGAAGGCCTCATAGCAGCGGCGCTGGATGCTTACGGTCGCGTCGACATCCTCGTGAACAACGTTGGAATAGCCAGGGACGGATGGCTGGCCAAGATGAGTGAGGACGACTGGGACGCAGTCATAGACGTCAACCTGAGGTCACAATTCCTCTGCTGCCGGGCGGTGGTACCCCACATGATGGAACAGGAGTCAGGTCGGATCGTAAACATCACCTCACGGGCGTGGCTGGGGGGAGCGGGCCAGACCAACTACGCGGCATCCAAGGGTGCCGTAGTGAGTCTGACCCGTTCACTAGCACTCGAGATGGCCCGCTATGGAGTGACCGCCAACTGCATCGCCCCAGCCCTCGTTGACACTCCTCTCTTCCGGGGGTTGAAGGATGAGGTACAGGAGCGGCTCATCAAGACCATTCCAGCCCGCCGGATCGGCACCCCAGATGACATTGGCAACGCCGCCTTGTTCCTAGCATCGGACGAGTCCTCCTATGTAACGGGGCAGACACTCTACGTCTGTGGTGGCCGGAGTCTGGGAGCGGGTTGAGGATGGGTTCGACACAGTGGGGATGAACCTGGCCGAGAGCATTCTGGCCCGTGCCTCCGGCCGTGACCAGGTTGCCGCAGGCGAGTTTGTCATGGCCGAGATTGACCTAGCCCTGCTTCATGACATCTTCGCGGCCCAGGTATTCGACCTCCTCGGGGAGGTGGGTGTTAACGGGGTGTCAGATCCAGATCGGACAGTGGTCGTCATCGACCACTTGGTGCCCGCTCCTTCAACAGCAGCTGCGGCCATCCACCAGAGGATCAGGGAGCACGTCTCCCGGCTCGACATCACTGCCTTCTACGATGCTGGCCAAGGGATCTGCCACCAGCTGTTACCCGAACAGGGCCACATCCGTCCGGGAGACCTGATCGTCGGAACTGATTCCCACACCACGACCTATGGGGCATTTGGCGCTGGTGGAACCGGCATCGGCACCTCCGACATGGTCTATGCACTGGCAACGGGGAATCTTTGGTTCCGCGTTCCCGAGACCATCCGCTTCGAAATGACCGGTGAACTGACTACCGGGGTCTCCTGGAAGGATGTGATCCTGCACCTCACCGGGCGCTTCGGAGCGGACGGTGCACAGTACCGGGCAATCGAATTCACCGGATCAGCGGTGACCGATACTGACATGTCCAGCCGACTCACCGTTGCCAACATGGCCCTTGAGATGGGAGCCAAATTCGGGCTGTTCGCAGCCGACGAAGTCACCGATGCCTACCTACGTGACCACGGTGGTTCTGGCTGCGACCCTTTCAAACCGGACGTCGATGCCACCTACGAGGCTGTTCACGAGGTGCCGTTGTCTGAACTCCAACCACAAATTTCACTGCCCCACGAGGTAGACCGGGTGAGTCCGGTGGGAGAAGTCGAAGGCATCACCATCAACCAGGCATTTATCGGTTCCTGTACCAACGGTCGGATCGAGGACCTGTTGGTAGCGGCAGAGATCCTGGACGGACACCATGTTGCTCCGGGGGTAAGACTCCTTGTGGCTCCAGCGTCGCGAACCGTCCTCGGTGAGGCGCTGGACACGGGTGTAGTGGCATCGCTCGTGGAGGCCGGTGCGTCGATCCTCGCCCCCGGTTGTGGTCCCTGCTTCGGGGGTCACGGCGGGCTGCTAGCGCCAGGTGAGCGCTGTATCGGTACCCACAACCGCAACTTCATCGGGCGCATGGGGAGTGCCGAGGCCGAAATCTTCCTGGCATCCCCCGCAACCGTGGCAGCGTCGGCCCTCACCGGGAAAATCACCGATCCGCGGGAATTGAGCTAACCCGATGGCAAGCGACGTGCTCCGCGGTAGGACCTGGAGGCTCGGCCACGACGTCAGCACGGACGTGTTGTCACCAGGTGCGTATGCCGTCGACCCGGTTGAGATAAGGAAACTGCACGTACTGGAGTCCATCATCCCGGAGTTCGCCTCGGAGGTGGAGGTCGGCGACATCATCGTGGCGGGCCGCAACTTCGGTTGTGGGTCTAGCAGGGAGACTGCTGCCGAGAACCTGAAGGCCCTTGGAGTGGCCTGCGTGGTCGCTGAGTCTCTGTCGCGGCTGTTCATGCGCAACGCCATAGCCGTTGGCTTGCCAGCACTGATCTGCACCGGCGCCCACATAGCATTCGATGATGGTGACGACATCTTGGTGGACCTAGCAGCAGGCAGGGTCATCAACACCACCAATGGTGTCGAAATCCCGGCTGACCCGCTGCCGGAGGAGATGCGCAGGATCCTCGCCTCCGGCGGGATCTTGGCCGTGTTGAGGAACCAGGTGGAAGCCTGACCAGTCTTAGCTACGTTGACCGGCACCGGGCCATAACCTACATCCGGTCCCACCGATGACCAGTGTGACATCCACAGAGCCGCGTATTAATGACCTGCTCACGGACCTGCTTGACGTGCTCGGCCGGACCGCTGATGCGATGCTCGCCATCGACGGTGGGTCAAGGATCATCGCCTGGAACGAAGCGGCAACAGAGTTGCTGGGTTACTCCCCCGATGAGGTGTTAGGGAGACCCTGCCACGAGGTCCTCTGCTGGAGGGACCGTTGCGGAGACGCTGTGTGTGACGGCCATTGTCCTGCGGCAGCGATCGGTGAACCAGATGAGGTGGTCGAGACCAAGGAGGTACTGGGCCACTCTGCTAGTGGTAGGACTCTATGGTTGAGCGCTTCAACGATCACTCCACCAACCGAGTTACGGGAACAGTGCCGCCTGGTCCACCTGGTGAGGGAGGTTGCAGTTCCACCCGAGTTGGAACGCGTGATCGTTGAGAGGCTGAGGGGCTGGAGCCCCGCCACAAATGTTGGAGACAGTCGCCTGAACGTACTCACCAACCGTGAACGAGAGGTGCTACAACTTCTCACCGAAGGGCTCGACGGTTCAGCCATCGCCGAACGATTGGTCCTCTCGCCGGCAACCGTACGAAACCACATCCAACACATCCTCAACCGGCTGAATGTACACAGCAGAACAGAAGCCGTAGCCCTGGCACTGCGCCCCGACCAGGGGTGCTAGTCGATGCGCATGCCTGACAGCGCCCGGGCAACTACCAACTGCTGAATCTGCTCAGTGCCTTCAAAGATGTCGTAGATCTTGGAATCACGGTGCCAACGCTCGACCGGATGGTCGGTCACGTAGCCTGCGCCACCCAGAATCTGCATGGCCCGTTCGGTTGTCCAGACCGCCACACGGCCTGCCTTTAACTTGGCCTTTGACCCCTCGGCTTCAATGAAACCACCATGCTTGGCCAACCAAGCCGCTCTCCACACGAGGAGTCTGGCCGCATCGATCTCGGTGGCCATGTCGGCCAGCATGAATGCGATTGCCTGGTTGGTGATGATCGGCCGACCGAACTGCACTCGCTCCTTGGCGTAGTCACGCGAGTACTCAAATGCTGCCCTCGCCACACCCAGAGCCTGGGCGCCTACGGATGGCCGGGTTGACTCAAAGGTCTGCATGGCGGCCTGGGTATTGCCAGGCTTACCCTCCCTCACCCGGGCCAAGCGACCATCGAGTTTCTCCTTGCCGCCGAGCAGGCAACTACCTGGAACCCTCACATCGTCTAGGACAACCTCAGCGGTGTGGCTAGCCCTGATGCCGTGCTTGGAGAACTTCTGGCCTTGGGAGAGCCCGGGTGTGCCGGGAGGAACTACGAAGGATGCATGGCCACGACTTTTTAGTTCCGGATCGACCACCGCTGTCACAACGTGCACATCGGCTATCCCGCCGTTACTTATCCACGTCTTGACCCCGTTGAGCACCCACTCTTCACTTGCTTCGTTGTAGATGGCCCGGGTTCGTATAGCCGAAACGTCTGACCCCGCATCCGGCTCCGAAGCGGCGAACGCCCCGAGCTTGATGTCATCAGTGCTGCCGTAGCACTGAGGCACCCATTCCATGATCTGTTCCTGGGTCCCGGCAGCGGCTATTCCGGCAGCGGCCAAGGCAGAACCCATGATGGCCATTCCGATTCCTGCATCACCCCAGAAGAGCTCCTCGATGGCCACGACCAGGTTCAACCCGGTGTCATCGTTGAACATCCCATCGGCCAGGAACTCCCACCCGTAGAGGCCGATCTTGGCCGCCTCCTCGATAATGGGCCAGGGGACCTCCTCCCGACGATCCCACTCTTCGGCAGCTGGGCGAATCACATCAACTGCGAATTCATGTACCCAGTCGCGCAGTTGCACCTGGTCGTCGCTCAGTTCGAGGGAGAAGCCGGCCATTCCAGAATCCTCTCAATAGGAGATCGTCAGATCGATGACATTACCGATTGGTAACCCTGGCTTCCTCACCGGGACTCCTCCCGACAAGGAGCATGGCTGCCATAGCCAGCACTGCTCCGACAAAATAGGGTGCACCGGTAGCCACCTGGCCAAACAGGATCCCGGCAACAAGTGGTCCGATGATCCTTCCAAGAGCACCTGCACTCTGCTGAAGGCCTAGGGCGGTGCCACGAGCATCATCCCCGACAGTTTCAACCGTGGTGGCAGAGAGAGTTGGGCCAAACAGGCCCTGTCCCACGACGAGTAAGAGTAGGGCGAGGCCCAGCCCAACCCAAGCTCCCCCTACAGCCAAAATGATCATGCCAGCAGCGACCAGCGCAAGGGAAGTTCGCAGCGCTCGCCTTGTTCCCATCCGATCGTTGGCGGGACCGACGAGCCTCGTATTTACTAGCACCATTACCAGACCGACGGACGCAAACAGTCCGTAGATCGAAGAGTCCTCCAACTGAGGGAAACGGCGTTCGAGCAGCATCGCGAAGGTCGATTCGAAACCAGCAAAGCCAGCCATCCCAACGAATGCCAGAACTGCCAAGCGCCTCATACCATGACCCACTCCCCCTAGGGCAGCCAACGAACCTGGACGGCGGAGGTTCGGCAATGAACCGACTCGCGAACCTGACGGGAGTCGCACAAGGGCAACCAGTGCATTCACACCAGCTATGCCTGCTGCCACGTAGAAGGGCAATTGCCTACCACCTAGAACAGCTAGGGACCCAATGAGTGGGCCCACCACGAAGCCCAGCCCGAATGAAGCAGCCAACAGGCCCAATAGGCGAGGGCGGTCGGCGGGCTCGGCCATGTCAACCACAGCCGCTTGACCAACCGCGTACGACGAGCCTGATGCCCCATCCAGTGCCCTTCCAAGGAACAGGATCCACAAAGTTCCGGCAATGCCGGTCACGAGACTGCCGGCCGCTGATCCGATGAGAGCGACAACGAGGACTGGCTTGCGACCCACCCGATCTGAAAGACGTCCCCAGAGTGGAGCGGCAAGCATCTGGGCAGCCGAAAACGTGGCCACAACCGCTGTGGCAACCGCGGGAGAAGCCCCGAAGTCCTCTGCATAAAGCGGAAGGACCGGAATCACAATTCCGAAGCCAACCAGGTCGAGGGCAACCGTCGTCCAGATGACCCAATATCCTGTTGGCCGCCTCCGTCGACGGTCGGCGTACGTCCCCACGGCGGCGCAGGCTACCGGCAGGTGGCTGCTCGCCCCCGGACCATGTGTTGACATGATCTGCAACAGCTTTGGGGCATACCGCTAGCCTCAGAGCCTCATGAACGACCGAGAATCCAGCGCAGGCCCGCGCCGGTCAGCCATTCCTGATAAACCCACCCTCGAGGGCCTTGAAGGCCGCTGGGGTACGGTGTGGGAGGAACACGGCACCTACCGGTTCGACCGCACCCGGGCACGTGATGAGGTGTTCTCAATCGACACGCCGCCGCCTACGGTCAGTGGATCCCTCCACGTGGGCCACGTGTTCTCCTACACCCACACAGACACCGTCGCCCGCTACCAGCGGATGCGCGGTAGTGAGGTCTTCTACCCGATGGGTTGGGACGACAACGGCCTTCCGACCGAACGTCGGGTCCAGAACTACTACGGCGTCCGCTGCGACCCATCACTCCCCCATGACCCGACCTTTGAACCACCAGCCGACGCCGGCGACCCGAAGTCCATTAAGAAGCGAGGCGACGTCAACATCAGCCGCCGCAACTTCGTGGACCTATGCCGCCGACTCACCACAGAGGACGAAAAGGCCTTTGAGGCCCTCTGGCGTCACCTGGGCCTATCGGTGGACTGGACCCAGACCTACACCACGATCGACGAGCGCAGTCGTCGCCTAGCGCAGCGAGCCTTCCTGGGGAACTTGGCCCGCGGTGAGGCCTACCAGATGGAGGCACCATCGCTCTGGGACGTCACCTTTCGCACAGCTGTTGCCCAAGCTGAACTTGAAGACCGTGATAGGCCTGGCGCTTACTACAGGCTCATCTTCCACGCTCCCGATGGCTCAGACGTGCAAATTGCAACAACGCGTCCAGAACTACTTGTCTCGTGTGTAGCCCTTGTCGCCCACCCCGATGACGAGCGCTACAGGCCGATGTTTGGTCAGTTCGTGACGACACCAGTGTTCGGCGTGGAAGTGCCCGTGCTCGCCCACGAGTTGGCCGATCCAGAAAAGGGTACGGGCATTGCCATGATCTGTACGTTCGGTGATACCACAGATGTGACCTGGTGGCGTGAGCTGGACTTGCCGGTGAGGGCAGTCATCGACAGGTCAGGGCGTTTCGCTCAGGAGGCCCCTGCCTGCATCTGTACCGAAACAGGCCTCACCGCCTACCGGCGCCTTGCCGGAAAGACCGTCTTCTCCGCGCAGGAGGAAATGGTGACCATCCTTGGGGAGACCGGTGAAGTGGTTGGCGACCCCGAACCAATCACACACCCTGTGAAGTTTTTTGAAAAGGGTGACAAGCCACTTGAGATTGTTTCCAGCCGCCAGTGGTACATCACGAACGGCGGCCGCGATCTGGATCTGCAAGCCGATCTCATCGCCAGGGGCGACGAGATGACCTGGCATCCGCCTTACATGCAGGCCCGCTACACAAACTGGGTAGAAGGCCTAAACGGCGACTGGCTGATAAGCAGACAGCGGTTCTTTGGTGTACCGCTACCGCTCTGGTACGCCCTTGACGACACCGGCGAGCCTGTTTACGACGACCCGATCACCCCCGACCCAGCCGACCTCCCCATCGATCCCTCCAGCGATACCGCTCCGGGTTACACCGAAGACCAGCGAGGGCTTCCAAGTGGCTTCATAGGTGATCCCGACGTCATGGACACCTGGGCCACCTCGTCACTCTCCCCCCAGATTGCCTGTGGCTGGGACGGTGATGACGACCTCTTCGCACGGACCTACCCAATGGACATGCGGCCCCAGGCCCATGACATCATCAGGACATGGTTGTTCTCGACCGCCGTACGGTCGCACCTCGAAGAGGGTGTCGCCCCCTGGCGCCACTGCGCCCTTAGTGGTTGGGTGCTCGACCCAGACCGCAAGAAGATGTCCAAGTCCAAAGGGAACGTGGTAACCCCTATGGGCTTGCTCGAGCAGTACGGCTCCGACGCGGTGCGTTACTGGGCAGCCAGCGGTCGTCCCGGTACTGATACGGCCTTTGACGATGGGAAGATGAAGATCGGGCGGCGCCTGGCAATCAAGATTCTCAACGCCAGCCGGTTTGTGCTGGGCTTCGGTGATGATTCGGACCAGGCCGGCAGCATTGACACCGCCACAATCACCAACCCGCTTGACCAAGCGATGCTGGCCCGTCTGGCCAGCCTGGTCAACGAGGCCACCTCCGCCTTCGAAGGCTTCGACTACGCCCGGTCCCTCGAGCGCACCGAAACCTTCTTTTGGTCATTTACTGACGACTACGTGGAACTAGTGAAAAACCGTGCCTACGAGGGTGACGAGGCGGGTGCCGCATCAGCTCGAAATGCTCTGCGGATGGCCCTCTCCACCATGCTGCGCCTTTTCGCCCCAATCCTGCCGTTCGTTACCGAGGAGGTCTGGTCCTGGTGGCAGGATGGCTCAGTCCACCGACAGGCCTGGCCCAGCGCCGACGAGATCAGCTCTGCCGCCGGTGCCGGCGATCCGAAGGTAGCCGATGTAGCAGCTGACGCCCTCGCAGAACTTCGTAGGCACAAGACCAACGCCAAGCGGTCCCTCGTTACCCCCGTTGTCACCGCCACAATCACCGACACGCCCGAGAGGCTGAGCCTGCTTCGACCGGTGCTCGCTGACGTAGCCGCTGCCGCTCGGGCAAAGCACATCGTTTTATCAGAAGGTGATGTTCTGTCCTCTGAGGTGGAGCTGGAAGAAGCGCCCGAGTAGTCCGGACCGGGTGACCCACTGACAGACTGGCATCATGGACACGCCGACATTCGAGCACCTGTTGATCGCATGCGAAGGTCGTATGGGCACGCTCACCCTGAACCGCCCTGACAGCCTGAACTCCCTCACCAACGAGGTGATGGCCGAGATTATCGCTGCAGCTGACTGGTTCGATCACCAACCAGATCTTCGAGTGGTGGTAGTGGAGGGTGCTGGACGAGCATTCTGTTCCGGTTTCAACGTGGGCTCCTTCACCGCGGACATGCCCCACTCGCCTGCCGGTGGCCGGACTCCGGCAGACACGGGCCGCCTCATGGCCGACACTCTGGAACGCATAGCGCCGGTCCTGATCGCCCGCCTCCACGGGCACGTCGTGGGTGGAGGTCTCGTGTTGGCAGCAGCCTGTGATCTACGCGTTGCGGCCGACAACACCAGTTTCTTCATCCCAGAGGTTGACTTGGGCATCCCACTGGCTTGGGGAGGCATTCCCAGACTGGTGCGCGAGATCGGACCGGCCCTAACCAAGGAGTTGGTCATGACATGTCGGCCGTTTGGCTCAGCCGAGGCGAAGGCGGCTGGCTTCATCAACCGGGTGGTACCGATGGCCGATTTGGATGCTGCGGTCGGGAAACTGGCTGAGGAAATTGTTTCACGTCCACGTCTAGCGGTCCTTGCGACCAAGGCACACGTCAATGCAGTTACCAGCCAAATGGTCGGTACCAGCCGGGCGTGGTCCGATGCCGACAGTCTGGGCAATGCGCTGAGAGATCCTGAGGCCCAAATAGCCCAAGTCGCTTACCTAGAGAAGATCCGTAACAAGCGTTCCTGAGAGAATAGAGGGTCCTCGTCAGCCACGGGCAGCATCTTCATTAACACTGTGCCCAAGACCCCCAGCTCGACCAGCCTCACTGCAGCAGGTCTACCGCTCAGCACGGTCCGTCATCACCGGGATGGCCCGGCGCGGGGCGATGGAGCACCCCACCGGAGGGCCTGATGACGGCAAACACATCGTCGGCAATCCCCTCACCGTCAAGGAGCATGCTGTAGGCACCGGGCCTGGGTGGTGGAAACACGAGGGTCACTGGCGCCAGTGACGCCAAGTTGGCCAACGTGCCTCCACCGGGTGTGCAACGCAGTGCCTCACCGTCCCAGATGATGGGAACATGAACGACCTTGGGACAACCATCGGTTCCAACAGTAATGACGAACGCCGCGTTGCCGTACTCGTCGAGTCGTTCGGACAGTTCTTCTGTGTCGACTGGATGGCTCATGACCAAACCATAACCGCAGACTGCAGGTGTTAGGGAAGGTGGAGGTAGAGCAGTATGCCAGATATTCAGATAGTTTTTCAGGCATGAGCACGTTCAAAATGGGAGAAGCAGCGTATTTGCTTGGTGTTAGTCCTGACACCATCAGGCGTTGGATCAATGCAGGACGCCTGAGTGCCAAGAGAACAGGCGGTGGCCACCGTCTAGTAGATGGACCCGATCTCGCGCGCCTAGCCCAGGAACTGGCCAACCAATCCAACCAAGACGGCACTGTCCTTTCGGCGCGAAACCGCTTCACCGGCCTCGTCACGAGGGTCCTAAGAGACGATGTAATGGCACAAGTCGAGATCCAGGCTGGACCACACCGCGTCGTATCACTTATTTCTGCCGAAGCCGTTGACGAACTCGGCCTTGAACCCGGCATATTGGCCGTTGCTGTCGTGAAGGCCACCAACGTGGTCGTGGAACGACCCCAGTGAGGAGGCTCCTGATGAGTGCCCTGCTCACTTCCTTGCTTGCCTGCAGCGGATCCGACACTGACAACTTGACAGTCTTCGCTGCCTCATCACTGACAGACGTACTTCCCGACCTGGCAGAAGCATTCGAAGAGCAGACTGGAACCACCATCACAGCCGTGTTCGGCGGCTCAAACCACTTGGCTGCCCAACTCCGCGACGGCGCCCCCGCCGACACCTTCCTAACGGCCGATGCACGCTTCCTCGGCACCAAGGGACTCACCGGGCAATCCATTAGCTTCGCAACGAACCACCTTGTCGTGGCGGTTCCCTCCGGCAACCCTGCCGGACTAGCAAGCGTCGCAGACCTAGCCCGCAGCGAGCTGCGCGTCGTGGTCTGTGCCGAGAGTGTTCCATGCGGTGCAGCAACCTCACACATGGGAATCAGGATTGAGGCCGACTCAAGGGAACCCAGTGTCAGAGCAGTGCTCTCTCGACTCTCTCTGGGTGAAGCCGACGTGGGAATCGTCTACGCCTCGGATGTATTGGCAGTACCACAGGTCGAAGAAGCCTGGCCCCAGCCCCGGGCCTGCCCGTGCATCGCCTACGTAGGCGTGGCGATTACCGACAGTGCTACACCGTTCATAAAGTTCATGGGTTCATCGGCAGCTGCAGAAATCCTGTCTGCCCACGGCTTCTCCACTGAAACCTCCGGCTGATGCAACCCCCACGCCCGATTCTGGCAGTTGCTGCTGTAGCCACCCTCTTCATCTCGTTGCCCGTGATCGGGCTGCTCCAACGCACACCGTGGTCATCGCTTGACGAACTGCTCAGTAGTGAAAGCGTCATTAGGCCCCTGCTGCTGTCGCTGCTAGTGAGCGTCATCGCCGCACTGGTGGTGATCGTTCTGGGAACTCCACTGGCCTGGACTCTGGCCCGGGTTGACATGCCGGGCCGCCGGGTGATCAGGGCACTGGTTCTCCTACCAATGGTCCTTCCTCCGGTTGTAGGTGGAACCGCCTTGCTTTTCGCCCTGGGTCGGCGGGGCCTGATCGGCCAGTGGCTGGATCGGTGGTTCGGCCTGACCCTGCCGTTCACGACCCTCGGCGCCATCGTGGCAGCTGTCTTCGTTGCGCTCCCGTTCTACGTAATCACCGTCGAAGGGACACTCGAATCGGGCTCAGACGAACTGGAACAAATGGCCAGCACCCTGGGAGCTAAACCGACGGGGGTACTACGGCGGATCACACTTCCCCGACTCCTCCCAGCCGTGGGTGCTGGAACGGCACTGGCCTGGGCCCGAGCACTGGGGGAGTTCGGTGCAACCATCACCTTCGCCGGCAACCTGCCAGGTCGCACACAGACCCTCCCCCTTGCCACCTTCCTAGCACTTGAGTCTGACACTGAAGAGGCCCTGGCCCTCAGCCTTGTGATGTTGGCCGTGTCTCTGGCAGTACTCGTCCCGATGCGTAGCCGATGGCTACCTGGCCGTCGGACAGAGCAATGAGTGCCCTCCACATGATCGGCACAGCACACGCCGGCAATCTGAAACTGGACGTAGACCTGAGCATCGAACCTGGCGAAACTGTCGCTCTGCTCGGCCCCAACGGTGCCGGAAAAACTAGCCTCCTACGTATCTTCACGGGACTGCTCCCGCTGACCGGAGGACGTCTAGACCTGTCCAACTGTGCCGTAGATGTGCCAAGAGCAGGGGTGTTCGTAGAACCCCACAGGCGACCCATCGGATGGGTGCCCCAGGATCGACTGTTGTTTCCCCACCTGACCGTGAGACAGAACGTCGGCTTCAGTCCTCGGACCACACGAAAGCACGTCGACCAACTACTCGAGGTCCTAGGCATCGGCGACCTGGCTGACAAAAAGCCGGACGTGTGCTCGGGTGGCCAAGCTCAACGAGTAGCACTGGCTAGAGCGGTTGCTGCCAACCCCGATGTCCTCCTGTTAGATGAGCCTTCAGCAGCTCTCGATATCGACTCGAGGCATCTGATCGGCCAACTACTGGAGGACCGTGGAGACCGGGCAACCCTGCTAGTGACCCATGATCCGGTAGAAGCAGCTACGACCGCGGATCGGATCATTGTCCTCGAAAGCGGCCACGTAACTCATTCTGGGAGTCCTGTGGATGTGCGGACCAGGCCCCGCACGCGTTACGCGGCATCCCTAGCCGGATTGAACACAATCGCCGCTGTAGCCGACAACGCAACTGCTACGACATCCGATGGTGCCCTTGTGGTGCTCGGGGAACCGGCAACAGGACCGGTTCACTTGGTCGTGCCACCTGTCGCCATCGCCCTCCACCGCACCGTCCCTGATGGCAGCCCTCGCAATGTCTGGGAAGCAACAGTCGCCGAACTCCAACCAGCCTTTGGACGGGTCCGGGTGGTACTGGACGGCCCCCTACCCATAGTGGCCGAAGTGACTCCAGCGGCCGCTGAGGTTCTGGGCCTGGTTCCCGGGGCGAGGGTCTGGGCAGCCGTCAAGGCCACTGAAATCACAGTCCACCCGGCGTAGCCTCGGACCTCATGGCAGCCAATACCACCCCAGGTGCAGCCCTTGAAAGATTCAGGCTCGACGAAAAGATCGTCATAGTCACCGGTGCTAGTTCGGGTCTGGGCGAACGCTTCTCCAGAGTTCTTGCAGGGGTCGGGGCGAAAGTCGTCTTGGCCGCACGTCGTGCAGACCGACTCGAGGCCCTCGCCTCCGACCTTCCTGATGCACTGGTCGTAACTGTCGACGTGACCGACCCCGAAGGGCCACAACACCTCATTGACAAAACGATCGATCACTTCGGCCAACTCGACGTGCTGGTCAACAATGCCGGCATATCGCGCGTACTCCCTGCGGTTGACGATGACATCGTTGGCTTTCGCCACGAATTAGAGGTCGACCTAATAGCTCCCTATGAACTGGCACGTCGAGCTGCGCGATGGTGGATCGTCAATAACCATCCCGGGGTGGTCGTGAACCTAGGCTCGGTCCTAGGTGAGGGTTCCGGAGGCAGGCTCCGCCTCCCCGGGTACGCAGCCGCCAAGGGTGGCCTCCACAACCTCACTCGCGAGTTAGCCGCGCAGTGGGCCAGAAAGGGCATCAGAGTAAATGCTCTAGCACCCGCATGGTTCGAAACCGAAATGAACAGTGACGCTATGTTCCACAACGATTCGGGCATCGCGTACGTCGAATCCGGAACTCCAATGGGTCGGGGAGGCATGGCTCACGAACTAGACGGAGCATTGCTGTTATTGGCCTCTGACGCAGGCTCTTACATGACAGGCCACATACTGTTAGTGGACGGGGGCTGGACAAGCGTCTAATCGGCCCTCCTTCCCACGTCAACTGCAACGTCACAGAGGCCCAGCACTAGGCCTTGTTCCCCATACAAACCCGGCACTGGCTTCTCCTAAAGGAAACTCGTTCTTGTGAGATGGCAGAGTCACCCAGGGGTCCGCTGGTTGGGGTGGTGGTCTTGAGCCTTGAAATAGCTGGTGCCGGGTACTGGCCACGGTCCAGGGCCGCGGGCACAGTTGAGCACCATCCAGTTCAAAAGCCCAATGCATTCTTGAGAAAGACCAGTTGGGTGAGCAGGAGGCTCTCAGCAACTTCTTCTTGGGTGATCATGTGGGTCACCCCCGAAAGGGGCAAGACGCTGTGTGGCCTACCGGCTCCAAGTAGGGCACGGGACAGGGAGAAGGTGTGAGCGGCAACCACATTGTCGTCGGCGAGGCCGTGGATGAGGAGCAGAGGCCTGGTGAGTGCAGCCGCTTCGGAACAAAGATCAGATCGCTCATATGCCTCAGGATTAGCAACGGGATGACCCAGGTAGCGCTCGGTGTAGTGGGTGTCATATAGGCGCCAATCAGTCACCGGTGCCCCTGCCACCGCTGCGTCAAATACATCTGGTCGCCGGAGTACTGCTAGTGCCGCCAGATAGCCACCGAACGACCATCCCCTTATCGCAACGCGTGTTAGGTCTAGACGGTCATCGGTAACAGCCAAGGCGTGCAGAGACTCCACCTGGTCTTCCAACACGGGCCCTGCCATATCTCCAGCTATGGCGTGCTCCCAGACCGGGCCCCGACCGGGTGTGCCACGTCCGTCGGCTACGACAACGGCAAAGCCCTGTTCAGCGAACCATTGCGAAGTCAGGTACTGGACCCGGTTGCGCTGCACCCGTTGGGAATGGGGACCACCGTAGGGGTCGAGCAGCACCGGTAGAGGTGATCCATCATGGTCAGTCGGGAAGAGTGTTGCTGCCCTGATGTCACGTTCTCCTATCACGTGAAAAGTGGGCCTTGGCGAGACCAATGGTTCCTCAGCGTGGGAGATGACCGTGTTACCGGCAACCGTGAGCACCGAACCCTCCATGCCCGAAACCGACACAGCCACTACGCCACCTCCGGTAACGGCAGAACGGATACCACCTCCTGAAGACACCGCTTTGATCGAACCGTCGCGGCCCACCAAAACGACATCCACATCCAACGGGTCAGTTGATGCCTGCACCAGCACCCCGTCCGCTATGACACCTAGAACTGACCGGACTTGGAGCCCATCGGGGGACAGTGCCTCGCCATCAAGGACAAGGCGGCAACTGTCTCCACGATGTTCAGCAGTCAGAAGCGCTCCTTGCCACCACCGTGGAACCCCGGGAACCAGATCTATCCAGTGTTCGTCGGATATCCGGTAACACTCCGTTGTCTCACCTGAATCGGGGGCGACGGTCAGGACAGCCAGCGTCCGCTGGTCGCGGGTCTGCACTGTGAGCGTCAGAGGCTCACCAGCGATCCAGCGCACCCCTGCTAGGTACTCGAACTCGCCCCCGGGACCCCCGCCCCAGTCGATGTCGGTAGCGACTCCGTCCAGAGAAAATAACGCGAGTCCTACCTCGGCGTTGGCAGTCCCCGCCGCGGGATAACGGATGGACTGCGGCACTGCACCTGGTTCTACAGGCGAAGAAATCCACCACTCCTCAACCTCGCCGACATCGACACGCGCCGCTAGGAGCAACTCACCATCCGGTGACCACCAGTGCCCGCGACTACGCCCCATCTCCTCGGCAGCCACAAACTCTGCCGACCCCCATGAGACCGTGTCGGCAGCTCCACTGATTAGGCGATGGTCGCCCGCAGGTCCGGTGATCCGAATACCTCTCTCGGACACATAGGCAACCGACATGCCATCAGGTGAGATGCGTTGGTCAAATGCATTGCCTGAAGACGACATCTCGACCACCCGACCATCACCTGTCAGGTCAACAAGGAACACGCGACCGTCAAGCACAAAGCAAGCACGTGCAAGATCCGGTAGGGCGTCGTAGGCGACAATCCCAGAGCCCAATTCACGCACTCGTTCCCGACGCGCCCGTTCAGCAGAAGCAACACCTCCCTGAGTCAGTGGCAAAAGAGTGGCCGGGTCAGCGACAAGGCGTTCTTCGCCAGTGGTCACGTCTAACAACCAGAGACAGTTGACTGGATCATCACCACCACCCGAGCGAAGGAACAGAGCCCGGCCACCGTCGTCGGCTATCGAGACGCTGCGCGGCTTCCCGCAGGTGAAGCGGCGTGTCCGTGCCAACTGTCGTGGAAAATTGTCAGCCACCTGAACCCGCAGTGACCGGCTCTAGCTTGGCTGTGAAGTGTCTCAACCAGGATGCCTGCTCGACGATGCGGTATCCGCTGATTGACCCGGCTCGAGCTGCCACCTCCAGCACTACCTCAGCCACGTAGTCAACATGGCTCTGGGTGTACGTGCGCCTAGGGACTGCTAGGCGCACCAATTCCATAGCCGCTGGGGCCTCAGTGCCATCTGCCTGTGGAACACCAAAGGCCAGCGATCCGAGCTCAACTCCACGGACTCCGCCCTCTCGGTAGAACTCGACAGCTAACGAGTGAGCCGGGTACTCCCAGGGTGGGATGTGGGGCAACAATGA
Organism: Acidimicrobiaceae bacterium; assembly: GCA_002726315.1. Classification (GTDB taxonomy): domain Bacteria; phylum Actinomycetota; class Acidimicrobiia; order Acidimicrobiales; family MedAcidi-G1; genus UBA3125. The sequence goes on along the minus strand of PBSS01000038.1, from coordinate 8,696 downwards.
CCTGGCATCGACGAAGACGGCATGACCACCAGGTGGCTGCACTATCGGCACCCCCCCAGCAGACACCTTGTCGGCCAGGTACTCCACTGACCGGGTGCGGTAACGCAGATAGTCCTCATCAAGCACTTCAACAAGGCCCTGTGCAATGGCCTCAAGGTCATACCCAGCGAGGCCACCGTAGGTGGGAAAGCCCTCCGTGAGGATTAACAAGTTGCGACACTCCGACGCCACCCACTCATCATTGAGAGCCAGAAATCCACCGATGTTGGCCAGACCATCCTTCTTGGCCGACATGGTGCAGCCGTCAGCCAAAGAGAACATCTCCTCTGCAATTTGCTTCGGGGTCATGTCGGCGTAGCCCTCCTCACGGGTCTTGATGAACCAGGCGTTCTCAGCGAACCGGCAGGCATCCAAGAAGAACGGAACGTGGTAGTCGTCACACACCTGGCGAACCGCTCTCAGGTTCGCCATGGAAACCGGCTGACCCCCGCCGGCATTGTTGGTTACGGTCATCATCACCAGTGGAACCCTGTCACCATCGGCCTCCAATGAGGACCGTAGTGAATCAATGTCCATGTTCCCTTTGAATGGTGCTATCAGGGCCGGATCGCTCCCCTCAGCAGCAACCAGGTCCCTGGCCTCTGCTCCCCTGTATTCAACGTTGGCTCTGGTGGTGTCAAAGTGGTTGTTGTTGAGTACGACCTGACCCTCTTGAACGAGCGTGGTGAAGAGGATCTTTTCTGCTGCCCGGCCCTGATGGGTCGGTATCACCTGGCTGAACCCGGTGAGGTCGCGAACCACCTCCTCAAAGCGGAAGAACGAACTACTTCCGGCATAGGACTCATCACCAAGCATCATGCCGGCCCACTGTCTGGTCGACATTGCACCCGTACCGGAGTCCGTGAGGAGGTCGATGGTGACCTCGTCGGCCCTTAAGCCGAAAAGGTTGTAGTGAGACCTCCTAAGGGCTTCCTCGCGCACATCCTTGGACGGCATCGCGACCGCCTGGACGGTATGGATCCGGAATGGCTCGATGATCGGTCGCTCACCCACTGCTGTTCTCCCTATTTGGGCCCCACCAGGGCGAACGGTACAGGGCCGGATTGGATCTGGAGTGCGGTGTGCACCAGAATCCAGCCATGCAACTCGGGCTCGTATGGGGCTACTGGGGTGCCAGGCCCCCTTCCGACCTGGTGTCGCTAACCCAGGAGGCGGAGCGGCTCGGCTATGACACGGTGTGGAGCGCCGAGTCCTGGGGTTCGGATGCGTTCTCGCCACTCGTCTACCTGGCCGCCCACACCGAGCGGATCAGGCTTGGCACCGGCATTATCCAGATGGCCGCACGTACCCCCACCGCCACAGTCATGCACGCTGTCACCCTGGATCACCTCTCCAATGGAAGGCTGATCCTGGGTCTAGGTGTTTCAGGACCACAGGTGGTCGAAGGCTGGTATGGACAACCATCTAGGAGGCCTCTGGCCCGCACACGCGAGTACGTCGAGGTTCTCCGGTCAGCATTCAACCGCGAGAATCACCTTGCCTTCGACGGAGAGTTCTACCAGCACCCCTATACCGGTGAGGGTTCTCAGGGTCTGGGCAAGCCACTCAAGGTAATGACGCATCCATTGCGCGCAGACATTCCTATCTTCATAGGTGCTGAAGGCCCAAAGAACGTAGCTCAGACCTGTGAGATAGCTGATGGCTGGTTGCCCCTCTACTACTCGCCGTACCGGCCTGAGGTCTATGCCAACGACATCGCAGGGCGGCCTGAGGGATTTGAGATCGCTGTCTACGTGGTTCTCCAGGTGACTGATGACGTCGAGGCAGGGCTCATCCCGGTGAAGGCCAATATCGCTCTCTACATAGGTGGCATGGGCGCCAAGGGGCAGAACTACCACACCCGCCTAATGGCCAGGATGGGGTTTGAAGATGAGGCACACCAAATCCAAGACCTCTTCTTGGCAGGGAAACGTGAAGAGGCTGTAGCAGCGGTCCCTACCGAGTTCGCTGATGAAATCAGTCTGGTCGGACCACCTGAGCGGATCCGTGACCGCCTGCAGGCTTGGAAGGACAGCCCGGTCACGATGCTCAACGTCTCGACCCGCAGCCCCGACGATCTTCGTCAGGTCGCCGAAATCGTCCTGGGCTGAGACAGTCCCTGCCGGCCTGGCCACCCACGGTTGACTAGCGTGCGCGCCGTGTCAGGCAATGGACAAGTGACGGTTCGTGCGGCGGTCAGTCGTGGCGTGGGCATGGCCACGTCAATCGAGGAACTCCTCCTAACGGAACCCGGTACTGACGAGGTACGTGTGGCCATAGACGCCTGCGCCGTATGCCACTCAGACCTCATGTTCCTAGATGGTGGTTGGCCGGTTGAATTTCCTGTGGTTCTGGGCCACGAGGCAGCCGGCCGTGTTCTGGAACTTGGTAAAGGCGTCGATGACATCACTGTCGGTGACCGAGTTGTCGTCTCGTTGATCCGTTCATGTGGCAACTGTCGTGCCTGCAGGCGTGGGAATGACGTGGCCTGCACAGGTGATTACGCCCTTTCCCACAGGAGTCCTTTGTCGGACTTCGATGGAGAACCAGTGACTCAGGGCCTTGGAACCGCTGCATTTGCAGAGCAGGTGGTTGTCCACCGCTCCCAAGTGGTTCCGCACAGAGATAATGTCCCCGCCGAGGTGGCAGCTCTCCTTGGCTGTGGGGTCCTAACCGGAGTCGGGGCCGTTACCAACACAGCTCAGGTCGAGGATGATGATGCGGTTGTTGTTATCGGATGTGGGGGTGTGGGTCTGAGCGTGGTCCAGGGAGCCCGGTTGGCGGGAGCCAATCCGATTGTTGCCGTCGACCCTCTAGTGGGCAAACAGGAGGTAGCGCTCCGGCTAGGTGCCACCCATGCAACCGGGCCCGACGGACTCACCGCCATGTTGGCGGAGGCAACGGGTGGGCGCCTGGCAGACCAGGTATTCGTCACGACGGCGACACCGGGGGCCTTCACCGGCGCAGCAGCCCTACTCGACCGGATGGGCTCCCTGGTGTTGGTGGGTATTCCTGCCGAGGGCGTGACCGTCGACATAGACCCGGGCCTACTGGCCTCTGCGAACCAGAAGATCCTGGGTTCAAAAATGGGTACCGCCCGTCTGGCAGTGGATGTACCCCGCCTAGTCGACCAGTATCTCGCCGGCCTCTTGGACCTGGACGGTATGGTCACGTCTCTTCACAGCCTCGACAACATCGACACGGCCTTTGCCGAAGCCCGAAGTGGCGAGGTGATCCGGACTGTTGTTGTCTTTGATCACACCGGTAATAACGGGGTTGGCACCCGATGAGAATCGTCGACATCGAAACTTTCGTGGTGGCCAACCCGCCGCCCCGGCGAGGTGGCCGGTATTTCATTTTTGTGCAGCTGACCACCGATGACGGGATCGTCGGTGTCGGCGAAGCCTACGTGGCCACCTTTGGCCCTCACCTAGTAGCCCGCATGATCGAAGACGTCGCCGAGCGGTTCCTTGTCGGGAATAGCCCCTTTGAGGTGGAAGCTTTCTGGCGTCGGGCCTACGGCAGCGGCTACGCCCTGCGCCCTGACCCAACGCTGTGCGGGGTTGTCAGCGCCTTGGAAATAGCCTGCTGGGACATCATTGGTAAGGCCACTGGGCGACCAGTCTACGACCTGCTGGGAGGCCGGGTCCATGAGGGACTCCGCTCCTACACCTACCTGTATCCCGAGGATGGCGACGCCTATGACCCCCTGGACGGACCCAACCTCTACACCGACCCCGACCTAGCCGCTAAGGCCGCTGTCCGTGCGGTGGAAGTGGGCTTCACCGCTGTCAAATTCGACCCGGCCGGCCCCTACTCGGTCTACGACGGCCGCCAGCCGTCATTGGAAAGGCTGGATCTATCCGAGCGCTACACTCGAGCCATCCGTGAAGCGGTCGGCGATCGGGCCGACCTGTTGTTCGGAACCCATGGGCAGTTCACACCGTCCGGTGCCCTGCGGTTGGCCCGCCGCCTCGAGGCCTACGACCCGCTCTGGTTCGAAGAACCAGTACCTCCCGATGACATAGAGGGTATGGCCCGGGTGGCTGCCGGCACCACTATCCCGGTGGCCACCGGCGAGCGCCTGACCACGGTGTCCGAGTTCGCCGCCGTCCTCCGGGCTGGTGCCGCGTCGATCCTACAGCCTGACTTGGGCCGAAGCGGTGGGATCCTCCAGGGCAAGAAGATTGCCTCGGTGGCCGAGGTCCACCAGGCGCTGCTAGCTCCCCACTGCTACTGCGGACCGGTGGTAGCCGCCGCCAACATCGCACTGGCCACCTGCTCACCCAACTTCCTGATCCTGGAGTCCATCGACCGGTGGGACGGTTTTCACGCTGACCTCCTAGAGACCCCAATCCGTTGGGAGGACGGACAGGTCATCCCCTCGAGTGAACCCGGACTGGGTGTGGTACTGGACGTCGAGGTGGCCCGGGCGCACCCTTACGAAGGCGACGAACTGCACCTAACTCCCGTGTACAAGCCCATGCCCCCGTCCGAGGGGCTCGTATCCAGCCACGAACGCTGGTGGGATCTTCCGAGACAAACATGAGCCAGTCACGCCGCGGTCTCCGGAGTGGCCGATCCAAGATCCGAGATGTCGTTTCCGAACAGCCACCGTGGGAACAACCCCGCATGCGGTTCGATCCGATCAGGGCGGTTTCCGACGACGAGTTGGAGTCGATTCACCAGGCATCTCTCCAGGTCCTTTCCGAGACGGGAATCGACTTTCTAGATGAGACGGCGCTCTGGCAATTGGCTGAGGCTGGAGCCGACGTGGATGGAAATAGGGTCCACTTCGATCCGGAACTGGTCCTTGACCTAGTCGATACGGCACCCACAGAGTTCATCCTCCATGGGGTACGACCCGAGAGAAATCTGACGATTGGTGGAAACTTCATCACCAATACCTCAGTCGCCAGCCCGCCGTTCGTCACTGGGCTCGGTCGCGATCGGCGCGACGGTAATCGTGAGGACTATCGGAACTTGCTCAAGCTGGGCCAAGTGCTCAACATCATCCACACGTCAGCCGGTTACCCGGTGGAACCCATGGATCTGCATCCCTCGGTCCGACACCTCCACGCCACCCACGACATGCTCACGCTTTCGGACAAGCCACCTTTCGTCTACAGCCTAAGTAGACAGCGGAACATCGATGCCATTGAGATGACCCGTATAGCCAGGGATGTAGATGACACCACCATTGGCGAACAGGCATCGATCATCTCCGTGATCAACGCAAACACGCCGCTGCGCTATGACAAAGTCATGCTCCACGGCATCCAGGAGATGTCGGCGAGGAATCAGGTCATCGTCGTCACCCCGTTCACTCTGGCCGGTGCAATGGCGCCGATAACCGTTGCCGGCTCACTGGTTCTCCAAAATGCCGAGGCCCTGGCCGGTATCGCCTACACGCAGGTCGTCAGACCAGGCGCACCGGTGATCTACGGGGGTTTCACATCTAACGTTGACATGCGCTCGGGTGCCCCCGCATTCGGTACCCCCGAATACTGGCAGGCATGCCTCATCGGAGGCCAGTTGGCTCGACGCTACGGGCTTCCCTACCGATCCTCGAATGTCAATGCCGCAAACAGTGTGGATGCCCAAGCGACCTACGAGAGTGTGTTCTCCCTGTGGGGAGCAGTCATGGGCGGTGTCAATTTGCTGCTCCATGGAGCTGGCTGGCTTGAAGGCGGCCTATTGACCTCCTATGAGAAGTTTGTCATAGACGCCGACAACTTGAACATGGTTGCAGCAATGCTGAAGCCAATAACGGTCGATGATGCCACACTTGCTATCGAGGCAATCACCGAGGTGGGGCCGGCCGGTCATTTTTTCGGTACTTCACACACCCGGGAACGCTATACCACCGAGCACTTCCGGCCCATGGTCTCGGATTGGCGCAACTTTGAGAGTTGGGACGAGAGTGGTCGTGTTGAGGCCCACCAGCGGGCCGAGAAGTTGGCCCACCAACTTCTGGATTCTCACCAGGACCCACCTATGGAATCCTCAATCCGCAGTGAACTCGACGAGTTCGTCGCCCGAAGAGTGGCCGAGGGTGGAGTGGAGACCGACTACTGAAAAGTGTGAGCCCGTAAGGAGCTAGGAAGATGAAACAGCAGGCACAGGTGGTTGTCATCGGCGGCGGTGTTGTCGGGTGCAGTGTGCTCTACCACCTAACCGAAACAGGGTGGACTGATGTCGTCCTAGTAGAGCGCAAAGAGCTCACTGCCGGCTCAACATGGCACGCTGCGGGTGGCATGCACACCATCAACGGTGACCCCAACGTGGCTGCCCTTCAGCGCTACACGATCCAGCTTTACAAGGACCTAGAGGAAAGATCAGGCCAGCCGTGCGGGACTCACCTGACTGGGGAGTTGATGCTGGCCGAGACAGAAGAGCGCATGGATTGGCTCAGGATGGTCCATGCACGCAGCCGCTATCTGGGAATGGACACTGAGTTGATCTCGGTGGCCGAGGCCAAAGAACATGTTCCGTTCATGGAAGAACGCCACTTCGTGGGCGCCATGTTCGACCCTGTGGGTGGCCACGTGGATCCCTCCGGAGTGACGCATGCCTACGCTGCGTGTGCCCGCATGGCTGGTGCCGAGATCTACAGGAACACCTGGGCTGAGGAAATTCTCCAATGTTCTGACGGAACCTGGGATGTCGTTACCAAGCAGGGAACGATCAACGCCGAACACATCGTGAACTGCGGCGGCCTATGGGCCCGCGAGGTAGGTCGCATGTGTGGGATAGAACTACCGATCCTCGCCATGGAGCACCAGTACCTCCTGACCGAGGAGATTCCCGCTCTGAGACCATGGCTGGAAGCCACTGAAGGGCATGGCCGCGGGGCCGTCGACTTTGGAGGTGAGATCTACTTGAGGGCCGAGGGTGGCGGCCTCCTACTGGGCACCTATGAGCAGGCCGGTGTTCCTTGGCAGACTAAAGAGACCCCGTGGGACTTCGGATCCCAGTTGCTCGCTCCCGACCTGGATCGGATCGCACCCTCTCTCGAAGTCGGCTTCGCCCACTTCCCGATTTTCAATGAGGTCGGTATCAAGCAGGTCATCAATGGGCCATTCACGTTTGCCTCCGACGGCAACCCACTTATCGGACCAATCAGCGGTCAGCGTGGCCACTGGGTGGCCTGTGGCGTGATGGCCGGCCTCAGCCAAGGTGGCGGTGTCGGTCTGGCGATGGCCAACTGGATGACCACCGGCGACCCGGGCTTTGACGTTTGGGGAATGGACGTAGCTCGCTATGGCGACTGGACGACCCCGGCATACACGCGCTCCAAGGTGCAGGAGAACTACAGCCGTCGCTTCCGTATCTCCTTTCCCAACGAGGAACTACCTGCGGGTCGACCGCTGTTTACCTCCCCCATCCACGGACGACTGACGGAGGCAAACGCCGTGTGGGGTGCCTACTACGGCCTGGAGACGGCCATGTGGTTCCAGAGGCCTGGTGAGGAGCCGGTCGAGGATGTCACCTTCCGACGCTCCAACGCATTTGACGTGGTAGCCGAGGAGGTCAGGGCCGTCCGTGAGGGTGTCGGCATGATCGAGACCACCGGCTTTGCCAAGCACGAGTTTGCTGGCCCCAATGCACGGGCCTTCTTGGACCGCGTGATGACCAACCACATACCAACTGAGGGCCGAATTGCCCTGACTCCGATGCTGAACCACCAGGGCATGCTCATTGGAGACTTCACCATTGCGGCGCTTCCCACCACGTTCGGCGAAGACGAGCAGTTCTTGGTTCTGGGATCCGGGGTGGCCGACGCTTACCACGAGAGATGGTTTAGAGAGCACTTAGAAGATTTTGGTGCTGGTACGGCCTACCGCTCGCTTGGCCATGAACTGACAGGTCTCTCAATCGCAGGCCCTGCCTCTCGTAACCTGCTCGCATCTGTTGCCGAAGAGGACGTATCGGGTGATGCATTCAGGTTCCTTGAAATCCGTCCAATGTCACTTGGCATGATCCCAGCACTCGTCGGCCGTATCACGTTCACGGCCGACCTGGGCTACGAGATCTGGGTACCGGCATCCCTGCAGCTCCAGTTGTTTGACATGCTCATGGAAGTAGGTGAAGAACATGGCATCCGCCTCTTCGGTCTGAACGCACTCAACAGCATGCGTTTCGACAAAAACTTCGGCGGATGGGCTACCGAGTACCGGCCGATCTACACACCCTGGGAGGCCCGCATGGGCAGGTTCGTGAAGCTCGACAAAGGCGACTTCATCGGCCGAGAAGCAGTTGCCACCTCCAATGAAGCCGGCCCAGATCGTCTGTTGACAGCCTTCACCGTCGATGTGGACGGTGCTGACGTGATCGGCAATGAGCCCATCTGGCACGATGGTGAGGTTGTTGGCTGGGTTACCTCGGGTGGCTACGCACACTGGTCACAGGCCTCTTGTGCCCTCGGCTACGTACCAGCACACCTCGCTGAGACCGACGAGGGTTTTGAGATCGAGATTGTCGGAGCCCGAAGGGCAGCAACCCGCCAAAGTGAGCCACTGTTCGATCCGGCTGGAACGCGGATGCGCTCCTGAGGGAAGGAAGACCACCATGGGTGCACCCGGAACGAAGCCAGAGGACCTCAACGATCCCCTGGTTCAGCGTGCAGCGACGATCGGCAACCGCAACGTCATGGG
>PBSS01000037.1 GCA_002726315.1 Acidimicrobiaceae bacterium | reverse complement strand
GGACAGCAAGTAGGTCCAGTGCCTTGGCCGGGGTAGTGGCCATGACCCTTCCAACCTGATCAACGGCGGTCCGTTCAAACCTAGATGGGATTCTCAACTGTCTGACAGCGAACTGTGCGTAGTCGGCGAATATCGGCGCGGCCGCTCGCCCACCTGAATAGGTCTGTCGAGCCGGTTCATCTACAACCACGAGAATCACCAATTCCGGTGCCTCAGCTGGCAAGAAACCAGCAAAGCTGGCAACGTAGCGAACCTCGTCTGCTTCCTCACCATAGCCACCACCGGCAAGGGGCTTCCATGCAGTGCCAGTCTTCCCGGCAACCTTGTAGCCCGGCACCTGACCACGTGTCCCTGTTCCATCGGAGACAACTGCCTCCATCATCGAGACAATGCTGCTTGCGATACCCGGCGCGATGACCTCTGTCTGTTCGTCAACTTGGAATGAGGCAAACACCCCCTCATCATCCACCGAACCGCGCACCAGAGTGGGCGCGGGCCGTCGCCCGTCATTTGCCAAGGTAGCGAATGCGGTGATCATCTGCATCGGCGTGGCTGAAATCCCCTGCCCAATCGCGATCGTAGGAAGGGATGTACCAGACCACTTGCCAACCGGAGCAAGGAGTCCTTGGGCCTCGCCGGGGAAACTCAATTCAGTTATCGAGCCGAGGCCATAGTCGAGGAGTTGCTGGTAGAGCATCTCCTCCCCAAGGTCCTGTGCCCACAAGATGGTGCCCACATTCGAAGACTGGCGAAGTATGTCTGCCACTGACCACTGCTCAGTCCCATGCGGGAAGGAATCCTTAAAGTCTGCGTCATGTACGAACACAGTCCCGGGAACCTCTCGTATCGTTTCAGGAGCAGCGAGCCCAGCCTCAAGAACGGCCGACATGGTTAGTGGCTTCATTATTGAACCAGGTTCGAATGTCCAAGTTGCAACCTTGTGCTCAGTAGAGGGTCGAAGTAGTCCATCATCGCCACGTGTGACAGTCGCCGATGCCAGTACCTCTCCTGTTTTTGGTCTCATGGCCACAAGAACACCGCCCTCACCGCCCGCAACTTCAACGCCTTCTGTAAGCAATCGCTCTGCTTCAAACTGGAGGGCGCGATCAATAGTCAACACAAGCGTCAGGCCCTGTTCTGCCGGCTCGACCCTGTACTCACCACCTGGAATGGTGTACCCACCCAAGCCTTCTTCCACAATCATTTCCCCGTCTATCCCAGACAACAGATCGTCGTAAACAAGTTCCAGCCCACTGATCCCGTTGCTGTCGATGTCAGTCCTGCCGAGGAGCGCCAGTGCCGATTTGTCGCCAGGTCGCAACCGAGCCCTCTCAGGTTCGGTGTAGATACCTGAGAGGTCAAGGGTCATAGCCATGTCTGCCACCTCATCTTCAACCTGTCGATCCAGGTACACGAAAGATCGCTGGCTTGAGAGACGTTCCTCTAATGTCTCTATGTCCGTGTTCAGGATCCCGGCTAGCGCCATAGCCGCACTCACAGGATCTTCGACTAACCCAGGATTTGCGACCACCGATCGACGTGGTACAGAGAGAGCCAGATCGACTCCATTGCGATCGACAATCGCTCCCCTAGCGGCAGGAAGAGACACGGTCTGAATTCGCTGGGCCACACCTTGTGCCAAGTAGCGGTCAGGTTCCAACACTTGAAGCGTGACAAGCCTCCATCCAAGGAGACCTGCCAACAGGGCGAAGAGAAAACCAATGAGCAGAATCCGTCGCTTCAAGCGTCGTTGGGTCTTAAGGCGCAAAAGGTCACGACTTGAGCCCCGGCCAGTGCCGGTTGCTGCGGCCGGACCTGTACTCATCGGACTTGCAGTGAGAAGGGATTTTCAGGTGGAAATGGAAGTGGGCGAAGTGGGTCACCGGGCACAACCGAAGGCAAGTAGAGGCGGTTCGGTGGTGGGGTCATTCCTAGGCGGCCAGTCGCAGCGTTCAAAATCCGGGAAGGACTCTCGAGCCGCGCCACTTCTTCACGCAACACCTGGGAGCGTTCCTGGCCAAGTTCCAGACGATCTTGAAGACGATCAAACTCGAACTGACCATTGACAAGCACGCTATGAAGCGAAGCCATGGCGAGGAGGGTGGCGAAGAAACCGAAGATGCAGAGGATCCCCATGGTGCCGACCGCCGACCTGTCCCTGAATTTGGACTTCAGCCCTGTGGACTCCAATCCTTTTTGTCGCGAGTGCACTTCGACAGGGCCCGGAGGGCGGACTACCGCAGTCATGCCCGTTCCAGGATTCTCAACCGGGCACTGGCGGCCCTAGGATTGCGCTCAACTTCAGCCTCTCCGGGACGAAGGGCCCTCCTTCTGAGTGGCACTGCCTCAGGTATGGAACCACATCCACACGGCAACAGAGGCGGACAAGTACAGCCGCCGGTCACAGCTCGGTCAAAACGAACCTTGACGAGCCGATCCTCACCCGAATGGTAGGAGATGACGACACCCCGACCTCCGGGCGTAAGACATCTAATTGCAGCGTCGAGGCCGATTGCCAACTGTTCCAGCTCTGAGTTCACTTCAATACGAATGGCCTGGAAGGTGCGCTTGGCCGGATGTCCACCGCTACGCCGAGCAGGAGCAGGTATCGCCAAGCGGACCAGTTCGGCCAACTCCGCGGTGTCGCCAACCGGCCTAGCAGCCACGATTGCCTCGGCGATCCGACGGGCGTAGCGTTCGTCCGAATTTCGGTAAAGCACATCGGCCAACTCACTCTCCCCATAGCCGTTCACGATCTCTGAAGCCGTTCGTCTCTGGGTCCGGTCCATTCGCATGTCAAGGGGGCCGGCATCGCGGTAACTGAATCCACGCTCGACACGATCCAGTTGCGGCGAAGAGACCCCGAGGTCGAACAGGAACGCTGAGATCTGCGGGGAGCCGATTTTGTCAAGTGCCAGGCTGAGGTCCCCAAAGTCCGAGTGATCGAGTGTTACACGATTTCCAAACAATTTGAGTCGCCTGCCTGCAGCTGCGATGGCGTCGGTGTCTCTGTCCAGCCCAATGAGGCTGTGGGTCGGGAAACCCTCTAGCAGGGCTGCTGCGTGGCCCCCTCCTCCAAGGGTCGCATCGAGGATTGGACCCACCGGCACATCTGAAAGAGCCTCAAGAACCTCGTCCAACATTACAGACTGGTGCTGGAAGCTCTCTGCTGGAACTGGTCTGTACTCGTTCATCTGGTCGTCTTCTTCCACGATCCTGTCGTCACCGCATAGACGTGCCGCGCTCCTGTTGCGCACGGCCGTCCTCTTCATTGCCCCTCCACTCGTGGACTCAAATCCCACTCCCCCGACGGAAAGCCTCGGCAACTGAGCGATCCAGTTCGCCGGCCATTCCCTCCCAGTCGAGGCTGTTCCATATCTCGATCCAGTCGATGGCACCGCAAACGACGACATCGCGTTCGAGTGCAGCAAACTCGCGGAGCCTGGGAGGCACGATGATCCGCCCCTGGGGGTCCAACCTGACCTCCTCGGAACGAGCAGCGAGTCCCCGGAGAACTCCTGGGTCCGTCTCTCCGGCACGTACCTCTTCTTCGAGACGACGGACCATGGACTCGAAGCGGCCAGCGGTCCAAAGAGCGACGCAACCAGCCCAGGGTGAGAGATAGGCAGGCCCACTGAAATGGCTGCGGAACTTCGCCGGCATTACTAGGCGACCCTTATCGTCAAGGGTGTGATCATGCGTCCCGACGAACGGCATCACCACTCCTCCCATTCCCTCCATAACGTTCCACTTTATGGGATTTTGACCCATATAGCAAACCCAGTGAGCCCGGTTACCCCGATTCAAAGGAAACTAGAGATCTGGAAAGCTCCACTGTGGCAATAAGCGTGAAGTGGGTATTCCTTCGACTCTGACCAGCGGCCCTCAGGGAAGCTGATTCAAGAGGGCATCAGACAGGTCACTAGCGTTGACATCCAAAGAAACGGCGGCTTTTTCTAGGTCGGCAACCGCCGCATCTGGCGGCGTGAGGTCGAACAACTTGACCATCTCGCGGGGCCTCCAGCGGAGTAGGGCCGCACACTGGAAGCGGACGCCGTTCCTGTTCCGTCGCTGGCTGATGCCGACGACCTTCCGCCCACCCAGCAGGACTTCGCCTGGGCCAAGGCCCCCGAAGCAGACTGTTGCAGACCACTTCGTCGTGAGCATCGGACCTGGGTGGACAATCGCTCCGATCTCCATTTCGGCAAGAGCTGCACACCACGCATAACCGAGCCACCTGACTGATACGGATATGTCGTCATTCCAGAGCGGGTCGCTACGCGGCAAGAGAATATCTATCCAAAGGACCTCGCCTGGGCCCACCAAAACCGCCCCGCCACCGGACCTACGTCGTACCACCCGAGTTCCATCTGTCGATGGCATCTTCTTTTGACCACTGCCGACCACCACTGCAACATCGCAAACGTCATAGATCATTACCCGACGGGAAAACAGGGATGGCTCAATCCCATGTAGTTCGGCGACACTTCCCGCCACCCTCTCTACCATCCAATCGGCCGGCATCAGGCACCCCGCTCCGTCTTCCTACACCACTCCAACCAGACGAGTACATCCCCTATCTCCGGCTCGTAGCCAGGATCCCCGTACTGAGTCAAGGAACGGAACTCCGCATAAAGATGATCTGGCAGCGGCATGAAAGGTGGGCGCCTCCACCAGCCATGAGCAGCGAGGCGGCAGATCTGACGGGCAGCGACAGGCCACAGAGTTGGCCTACGCAACAGGGCGAGACAGAGCGCTACCAGCCATCGAGCTTTCATGACGATAAGAGCACCACGCCCAGCGACGCCCACCCCACCGCCGCCGCCCCGACAAGCGGGCCATCCGGACCGAGCCCTGCCGGAATAATCTTTGCTTCATGGGTGAATTCCAGACCGCAGTGTCCGCTCAGTTCAGCCTGTGCCGCATCGAAAAATACCTCCCCGAAGCCAAGCGCAACCGATCCAGCCACCACCGTGAGGGAAATATCCAAGAGATTCACGACCGACGCCACTGCACGACCAACGAGCTGGCCTGTTCGCCTGCGTACCTCCACAGGGGCATCCTCTACAGGATGTCCCAATTGCCTGGTAATGGCTGGCCCCGATGTCATCGCCTCAAGACAACCCCTGTTTCCACAAGCGCACCTCGTACCTTCCGGGTCAACGATGATGTGTCCGATGTGCCCCGCGTTGCCCGCATCCCCATTGAGGAGTTGGCCATCAATGACAAGGCCTCCACCCACCCCCGTGGAAACGACCATCGCCATGTAGTTCCTATACCCGACTGCAGCACCACACCAACCCTCACCCAGGGCTAGAGCCTTTGCATCGTTATCCACTGCTACACGCATTCCCAGTAGATCCATCAACCGTGCCCTAAGCGGGAACCCCCGCCACTGGGGGATGTTCAGCGGTGAAACCGTCTCACCATCGGCCTCCATCGGACCACCAGATCCGACGCCACATACCTCAAAGTCGCCCTCGGCCAAAAACGGAGACACCAGTTCCTCCAACTGGCCGAAAAGTGCCTCAGCATCAGCGCCCGTGGTTGGCACACGCCGGTGATCAAGGATCTCCCCTGTTGAATCCACCCGTGCGGCTGCCAACTTTGTACCACCGATATCAATGGCAAGGGCGTTGGCCAACGTCTGTCGCCTACGCCGTTGGTCAGATTCCGCCGGGGCGGCGTTCTTCCCCCCGGCGGAAGCGTTCTCGCATCCGCTGACGGCTGTCTCCTACCGCAGCCTTAAGAGCCGCCCCCCGGGCAGACTGTGCTGCTTGCTGCATTCCCGTCCTACCCAAGTGACGTGCATTGCGCTCAAGTGCCAAGGCAGATGCAAGCATCACTAGGAAGCCTAGGAAAGAAAGCAAAAAGGAAGTTGAGAGGCTCGCAACCATGATGGTCACACCCAGCAGGAAACCGAGGACTGACCACTTGAGGTGCTGGATCGACTGTGTGTAAACCGTCGTTTGCGAGACCTCACGCACAAGACTGGGGTCAGTTTCGTTTAGCTGTTCTTCGATTTCGCTGAGGATCCGCTCCTCTTCATCGGACAGCGGCACCGAGTTCTCACCTCTCCTCACCAGTTCAAAGACCCACTACCGGGTCGGCCGAATAACCCTTAAAGCATCGCACAGCAGCACCCGCGCAACAACGCGCGCAGCAATTTGCCGTCAACCACATACAACGAGTACGAGCGTGGAACAGTACCTACAGCCACGGAAGTTCCTGAATTACGTGTCTGGACCCCATCGCTGCCTGTCGACCGGATCCTCCCGCAGCCTGCCGCTTCTTGCAACATCGTGGCCGATGGCCCGAAATCCGAAGCGCCCTCGGATCCGGTCGACGACGCTCTCTGCCTCCCGCCACCTTGGCAAACGATCCCGTCTCTCGTCAGCGTCCCAACCGATGCCGGGTAATTCATCAAGCCGGAGTTGACGAACCGATCCCTCCCGCAAGCCACTTAGCGATACCCCAAGGAGCCTTACCCCCGGACTCGGATCGATCCTGTCCAACATTTCACCTGCCACATCAGCCATTTCAATGCTGCTATCGGTTCCGTCGGCCAGAGTTGATGCACGGGTGATGGTCGTGAAATCGGCAAAGCGCACCTTGATGTTCACGGTTCTTCCCGTTACCCCGGCCGCTCGCGCCCTTGTGGCGACTGCATCAACCATCCCGATCAACTCATGGGCCAAGGATGCAGGATCCACCAGATCCACTGGGAAGGTCTCTTCATGGCCTATGGACTTGACAAACTGCCCGGGTTCAACCGGGCGATCGTCTAGCCCTCTTGCAAGGCGCCAGAGTTGACCACCAGCAGCATCACCCAGAAGCGATACCAAGGTCATCTTGGGTATGACGGCGAGGTCGGAAACAGTTGTAACACCCAGCCTCCTGAGGCGTTCCATCGTCCGGGGGCCAACACCCCACACTGCCTCTGCGGGGAGTGGAGCAAGAAACGCCTCGACGGCTCCGGGCTCGACAACGCAGATGCCAGAACCCTGCTCACACCCAGTCATCGACACTCTCGGCTTGGCCTGTTCACTGGCCAATTTGGCGAGAAACTTATTGGGAGCCACACCCACTGAACAACTGAGGCCCTCCTCTGCAGAAACCAGTCGTCGGATCTCAGAAGCTATGGCCGTTGGCACTCCGACGGTACGCTCTGCTCCACCAACATCCAAGAAGGCTTCATCTAGGGAGAGCGGTTCCACGAGCGGCGTGAACCGGTGGAAGATGGCCATGACGCGTCTGCTTACCTCACGGTAGTAGGCATGGTCACCCGACAAGAACACGAGGTCAGGGCAGAGACTCCGAGCACGTAAGGACGGCATGGCAGAATGGATTCCAAACACCCGTGCCTCATACGAAGCAGCAGCAACAACTCCCCGTTTACCGCTTCCACCGACGACCACGGGCCTGTCGATCAGCTTTGGATTCCGTACAACCTCTATGGAAGCAAAGAACGCATCCATATCAACATGCAGGATCGGGGTATCCATCTTCAACTCCGCTTAACGGTCATGCTCCCCGGCTCGGTTCCTGAAACCAGATACTCAAATCTGAGTCCAGGTTCAGTTGTACCGCCGAGCCAGATGCCTACAGGCTCTCTCACCCATGTAGGAGCAGATGCCAAAAGAGCTTCACCCTCGTCGGGTTCAACAAAGCGGCCATCTTCTACGATGCCGTCCGGATCTTCAAAAACCATCGACCCGTGCCACGACTCTGCCCTGAACACCTCTACCCCAAGCCGCATGCCACGGTCGGGAAAGTCCACAGATACCTCATAGACGGCCGCTGTCCAAGAGTCCACAATCAGGCCGGTCTCTTCACGCACCTCACGTGCCAACGCTCCCGTGCTTGTCTCGCCACAATCGATAACCCCTCCAGGAGGTGTCCACTCCAACTTCCCACCTCGCCTGCGGTTTGCTACAAGCAAGAGGAGTCCATCTTGTTCGATGAGGGCCCCAGCGACCCTCCATTCCCGTTCTTGCCTGCCAACCATGACCACAGTCTGGCACCCTCACTGGAGATGGGGGTGGGCGATAGCCTCAACCCTCGTGAAAGGCAACGGCCCTGCAAAGGTGAATCCCGGAATGCGGTCGGCGGCACCATCACTAACCGCCCGACTGCTGGCGTTGGCCGCTGTGTTGACCGCCGGAGCCTCAGGGGGTTTCGTCGGACACGCAGTAGTCAAGCTCCAGTGTGAATCCAGTTGTCCCACCCTGGCCGGTTGGATGGGTGTTTTGGGTGCTGGTCTAGCTGCCGCGGGTGTCGGAATCGTGGTGACGCTGACGCTTCGTGCGATGGCCGAGTGGCGCACCAGCCAAGCTCAACAGGATGTCCGCGACCGTCACCCTGTTCGCTAACTGAACATGCCAGACCTCCTGTCTCTTCGCGATTTGGCAGTCCGCACTGCCCGCTCGGTCGTACCTGAACTCGCAATCCGGACGGGCAGGCCGATTGAAAAGAACTCAAAGAGTTCAGCAACCGATCTGGTAACCGATGCCGACCTGTGGTCCGAAACTCGAATTGCCGAAATTCTCCACGAGGCCCGCCCCAACGACTCGATTCAAGGCGAGGAAGGAACCACCATTACGGGGACATCTGGAATCCGGTGGATTATCGACCCGATCGATGGAACAACCAACTTCGTCTACGGCCATCCGGGCTTTTCAGTGTCGATTGGCGCCGAACTTGATGGTGAACCGGTAATCGGGGTGGTAGTAGACCCAATCTTGGGTGACGAGTTTGTAGCCGCCCTTGGCCACGGGGCGACCCGCAACGGGGACAGCATCCAGGTCAACACCGTGACTGTCCTCTCAGAGGCACTTCTCGCCACCGGTTTTGGGTATCAGCCAGCACACCGCCGCAAACAAGCAAAAGAACTAGTAGAAATCCTCCCCCGGGTCCGTGACATTCGAAGAATGGGAGGGGCGGCACTGGACCTTGCATCCGTCGCCTGTGGCCGGGTGGATGCTTTCTTCGAACGAGGACTCGCTCCATGGGACATTGCCGCCGGTTCTGTGATCGTAAGCGAAGCAGGAGGCCGGGTTTGTGACCTTTCTGGCGAAAACCCGACTGGAGATTTCGTGGTGGCCTCACCTGAAGGAATCCTTTCCGAACTGCTATCGCTTCTTCGGAATGTCGATGCGGCCGGACCCTGAACTCACCCACTGTGGGCACCGCGGCCCAACGACTCCTAGGATCAGTTCCATCACTAGCAGACCCGGAACAGGATTCCACAATGACGGGTACAAACATTCTCATCGTCGAGGACGACGAACGCATCCGCACAGCCGTCAGGTTGGTTCTCGAAGAAGAGGGGCACCTCGTCATCGAGACCGAGAGTGGCGAAGCAGCCCTGGAGGTCTTTGCCCATGATCCCAGCAATGTCGTCTTGATCGACATAATGCTCCCGGGCATCGACGGGTTTGAAGTCTGCCGTAGGGTTCGGCGCCTCAGCGATGTGCCGATCATCATGGTCACAGCGCGTGACGACAGCCACGACATCGTTGCCGGGCTAGAGGCTGGAGCTGACGACTACCTGAGTAAGCCCTTTGACCCCAAGGTGTTGTCAGCCCGTATCAGGGCACTCCTCCGAAGAGCACGCCCCTCCGAAACTCCCCATTCTCATCTGGTCATCGACCAGTTGGAACTGCTCGCTGACGAGGGCACGGTCCGGGTTGCTGGCAAGGAGGTCCACCTGACCCATACCGAGTTTCGCCTTCTAGTTGAGTTGGCATCCAACCCAAACAAGGTCTTCAGTAGAGAGGATCTCCTGGAAACGGTTTGGGACTACGACTATCTGGGGGATGGCCGGCTGGTCGATGTCCATATCAGACGCCTCCGCACCAAGGTCGAAATGGACCCGGCCAATCCGCGATACGTGCTGACAGTGCGGGGCATGGGATACAAGCTACAGACCTGATGGCAACTGACATCGGGCTTGATGACAAAGCCACGGAGTTCGTCATTCTCGCCTCCGATGACTCCCGTCCGAGACCCTTGGGTCTTCGGGCCAGGATTTCCCTGTCCTTTGCCGTCGGTGGGCTCCTAGTATCGGTGGTGCTGGCAGGAGCGACCCTCGTTCTCACCCGCCGACAACTCATCGATAGCCGGGAGAGCGCCGCTGCAGCTGTAGCGGTAAGCAATGCAACCCGGCTCAGCAACCAGCTGACCCCCGATGCCACCATTGAAGACCTTCCCGCCATCGCAGATTCCCTCACCAAGATCGAAGGTTTCCAGCGTCTAATCCGTCTAGAGACCGCGTGGCTACCCACACCCGAGTTGGACCGGGAGGATCTTCCACCGCTCCTCCTCAAGCAGTTGGCCGACAGGAAGGCAGGCCAACAACGATCTATACTTTCAGGGCAGACGCACCTGGTTGTGGGCATCCCCCTCACCGCATTCGATGCTGACTACTTCGCTGTCGTCGACCTCGCTGATGTTGAGGACACTCTGGGGAATCTACAGATCGTCCTGTTTGGAGCCAGCATCTTCGCAACCCTTGTCGCCGCTATTTTCGGCGCGTGGGTGAGCCAGCGAACTCTCCTTCCTTTGCGCAGGGTGCGCAGTGCCGCCGAGGCAATCGCCGGTGGACGCCTTGATACTCGTCTGGAGCCACAGACTGACCCCGACCTGGATCGCCTCGCCGACTCGTTCAATGAGATGGCACGTGCACTCGAAGAACGCATCCTCAGGGATGCCCGGTTCGCATCGGACGTGAGTCACGAGTTGCGGAGCCCGCTTACAACCTTGAAGGCCAGCGTAGGTGTTCTGGAGGCACGCCGTGAGGAACTATCGGAACGTTCCCAGACAGCGCTGACCCTTCTGTCTGATGATCTCGAGAGATTCACTAGGCTTGTTGTCGATCTGCTCGAGATCTCGGGATACGACGCAGGTGCAGCGGCCCTAGAACTTTCTGAGGTCCAGGTAGCTCAGTTCCTGACCGCAGCCACCCGTGGAACCGTATCCGTGCCACTGCAGCTACCCCTCCGTGCCGGAGATCTGATGATCCGGGCTGACAAGCGACGCTTGGCAAGACTCATCTCTAACCTCCTTGATAATGCCGACCGCTACGGGGGTGGAGCGACGTCGATCATTGTCGAGAGTGACATCTCGGCTCTCAGAATCGCCGTTGAGGACCAAGGGCCAGGAGTCCCCCCGGAGGAGCGTACGGCAATCTTCGAACGCTTCTCCCGAGGATCTGCAGGTGGTCGGCGTAGTGGTGACAGTGGAACTGGACTGGGGCTCAGCCTCGTCATCGAGGACGTCAAGCTTCACAAGGGAAGGGTCTGGGTTGAGGACCGTCCCGATGGTGCATCTGGTGCACGCTTTGTCATCGAGTTGCCTATGGACGGGGAGAAAGCCCAGTGAACAGCCAGCTGTCCCGGCCACGCTTCGGCATTATTGCGCTCGGAATCATCCTTGTTCTGATCTCCGCATGCAGCATTCCACTCGATGCGAACCCACAGGAACTTTCTGCCGAACTGTCGGATGCGCTCTTGCCAGCAGGGTCAACCACGACTGAGGCACCAACGCCAAGCGAATCAGTCGAGATCTATCTAGCTCGGGCGATCACTGACGGCCCGATTCAACTCGAGGCCGTGAGTCGTGAAATCGCCTCTGACGGTTCGGTGAACGTGATCCTGGACCGAGTGTTCGCCGGTCCTACAGCTGTCGAGCAGGAATCGGACTTAGTTTCACCTTTCGCCGAGGGCAGCTCCGTGATTGGTACGATCCTTACTGGAACCGTCCTTGAAGTTCACCTCGATAGCCTCGACGGATTCCCCCAGGACGACTCAATCGGCAATCGCCTTGCCTACGCAATGCTTGTGTGCACGGCGACAGAACTGATTGTGGGCGCCGACATCGATGATGTCAGGATTCTTGTCCAAAGCGATGGAGCCCTAAACCCCATCAGCATTCCTGTCAGCGATGGCGATCCTCCAACGGCTGGCCAACCCGTGAACTGTTCCAATTATGGGAGTTTCACTACAGATGGAGCTAGCACCCCTTAATGGTTGGGTCAGGCAAAGAACACCTTTGCTGTCTGCCACAGATCTGGGGCCAGTTTCTTGACCTCATCAACTGCTTCTGCAAGGGGCACAAGCACGATGTTTCCGCCAGCTAGAGAGG
>PBSS01000036.1 GCA_002726315.1 Acidimicrobiaceae bacterium | reverse complement strand
TCTTCGCAACAGCCTTCTTCTTTGCTGGCGCCTTCTTCGCAACAGCCTTCTTCTTTGCTGGCGCCTTCTTCGCAACAGCCTTCTTGTTTGCTGGCGCCTTCTTCGCAACAGCCTTCTTCTTCGTTTTCTCAGCAGCCATCGACCTCTCCGATCACCCGTTCAGTCCGGTTAAGGGACCCGCACCTACAGGACATCGCCAGCAGTTAGGACATTTGCGGCCCAGCAACCCGGCAGGTGCGGGCGCGCATCGTATCGGGAGGTAGGGACAACCTGTTGGATGAGGGGTCAGGAGTTAGGTCTCATGTACGAACCAGAATCCTTCTGTGCCACATGGTCTGTTTCACCCAAGGCATCGACCTGCTCAGGGGATCTAGTTCCCATTGACTCAGCCAACCTCGTCAAGTCGGCCACTGCGGCTAGAATCCGATCACAGTAGGCCCTTACGTGCTGTTGATCCATGTCGATATCATCGCGCGCTGCATCTCGAGCCCTAAGTAGCTCCTCTGTCTCGGTTATGAGCTGCTGACGCCTATCCTCGACCGCCTTTCTTAGTTCGACCTCTGCTGCATCCCTGATGCGTCCTGCTTCGGAGGTAGCCTCCTGACGGATCCGATCTGACTCTGCCTCTGCATCCACCAATGCAGCCTCGGTCTCTGTTCGGGCCTCCCTTGCCGGTCCGAGTTCTGCTTCAAGTCGCGCTTCAGCCATATCGGCCCGGTTCGCAGCCGACTTCAGTGCTGCCCTCAGTGAGTTGATCTCCTGGCCTGCCCTGTCAAGAAGTTCATCGACCTCGAACGGGTCGTAGCCGCGCATCTTGGTACTGAAGTCAGCCTCGTCCAACACGTGCAAGATGTCACCAGTTTCCATTCACGAATCGTAACCTTGGACCTGCAACGGGAGTTGCACCCCGGCTGGATCTCAGGAACAGATGACTCCCCGCAAGAATGTGATTCCGAAGAATGCGACCAGGGGGGAAAGATCAAGTGCCATTGCCCCCATTCGGACAGGGGGCAAAAAGCTCCGCAAGGGCAACAGAACTGGATCTGTGACCCTATAGAGGAAGCCAGCGATAGTCGCCATGGCACCGTGCGGCGAGATTGGAAACCAGGACAACACAATCCTTACAAGTAGTACTAGGAGGTACCAGTTAAGGAACCAGCAAACAAGGGTGACCAGAGATGCCATGGTTTCAGTAGGCGAGAAGCTGATGGTTCAGCTGATGGAGCCCGTGTCCTCCAGTCGCCTACGGTCCTCTGCGGAAACCTCTACGTCAGAGGGTGTGAGCAGGTACACCTGACTGGTGACGCGCTCCATCTGCCCCTCTTTGCCATAACAGAGGCCACTGGCGAAATCAATGATCCGGCGGGCTACCTTTCCTTCCACTCCCTGCAAGTTAACTACCACCGGCTGGTTGGCCATAAAACTGTCTGCTAGTTCCGGGGCCTCATTGAATGAAGATGGTGAAACCGTGCGAGGTGTGACAGCTACCGCTGGCTGAAGCGGGCGAACCGTGCCACTGGGTTCCAGGGGCAGGGCCCGTACTGAGGTAGACGAGTCGTCACTCGCTCTCAGTTGGTGGACGTTGCCAGAGGTGTCTGCGGCTGCACGTGCCTCAACAAACTCACTTGATGAAAGTGGTCCGCGGTTCATCCAGGACTCGGTGCTGTACTCCTCGTAGGCATCGTCTGGTCCTAGACCCAGCCACAGAAGGACTTTTCTCATGATGGCCATTGGCTTCGACTTCCATCCCGGGCGACTTGCGTCACGGAACCCCGTGACCTGACGTGGATCGTACCTGTAGAGGCACCCTTCGTGTGGACACCCCTTCCTCCAATGAGCCGCAGGTCCCAAAGCGGTCTGCATCGTCCAGGATTCACAACGCACGCCTTTCGCCGAAGATTGCCCTACCCACCCTCACCAGGGTCGAACCCATGTCAACAGCCATCTCCACATCATCGGTCATTCCCATAGAGCGTTCAGGAAGACCCAGTCTGTCCGCAAGCCCGGCAAGTACCTTAAAAGAGTAAGCAGTTCCTGTCGGATCCCCAGCAGCGCCTACCGTCATCAAGCCCACCACGTTAAGACCGGCTTCAACCCCCCTTGTTACGAGGGCTTCCACTTCAGAGGGTGGACATCCCCCCTTTCCTGCGCTTTCGAGAGGGTCAACCTGCACCAAGATCTTCGTCCCCGCGTTCCATTTGGCAATCTCATCGATAAGCGAGCTCCGATCGACCGTCTGCCAGAGCCCCACGACCCCGGCTAGCCGCCTGACCTTGTTCCTCTGAAGCCTCCCAATCATGTGCCAAATGACCCTTCCTTCCGGTAGTTGACGATTCTTTTCAAGCAGTTCCTGTGCGTAGTTCTCACCTACCTCTTCGATTCCAGCTGCTAGTGCAGCGGAGACGGCCTCGATCGGAAATGCCTTGGTAACGGGAAGCAGCTTTGTACGACCTCCGCTCCGAGCCTTCAGGTTCTCGCGCATGGATTCGATTCGCTCCAGTACTAGGTCCGGAGGTGGGATCAGTTGATCAAGCGGTTTCTCAGGAGACAAATTGAACCTTCCCCGCTTGCAGTTCGACCACCATCGCCTGACGACTGGTCGTGCCCGTAGCCCTGTAAGACCAGTACCGATCATCACAATAAGTGCACACCTCATCCACCTCTAAGTCGACCACGCCTATCCTTTCTAGCGCAGCAACTACAGCCCCCGGCAGGTCTAGTGCCGGGCGGCCGCCCCTCGTTTTTTTCCGGGCATCCCAGCCCAGTTGTTCAATCAATTCTGCTAGATCTCGGCTGTCGAACTCGTAGCAACAGGGGTGGATACAAGGCCCGACCACAGCACGCTGTGGACCATCGACCAGATTCCTGAGTGCTCCTGAAGCCGACTCGAGGACCCCCTCGGCCAAGCCCCGCCAACCCGCATGCACCACCGCCAGCCCACCTTCGTCTGCTATCAGCGCCACGGGAGCGCAGTCGGCTACTTGGACACTCAGGATGCATCCGTGCTGCATCGTTACGGCAGCATCACCTACTGAGCCGGCGCCACCACCAGGCTTCTCCACGGCGACCACGGTGGTCCCGTGAGTCTGCGTCAACCAAGTCCAAACACTCTCTGCGCCGTCAGTGCCCGTTAACACGCAGCGTCGCTCGCTCAGGAGGCCGTCGCTATCGGCAACTGCAAAGTCACCGTCTGCAATTTCCGACATTTGCACAAGTGCTACGAGACCGGTCGGAAGCAACCGTCGGGTAAGCACCCTCGACATTCGGCTTTACCTCAAAAAACTGGGAACATCCAGGTCATCATCATCGTCAGAAGGGCCGAGATCGGCAAACACGTCGACGATCGGCGTTTCGGCCGTACTGTGAGGGCCGCCGCTGGGACGGTCACCATCCCAGCGGTCGAATCCCGCTGCAATAACGGTGACCCGCACGTCGCTACCCATCTCGTCATCGACGACGGCGCCAAAGATGATGTTGGCGTCGGGGTGCGCAACGCCGTGGATCACCTCGGCGGCTTCATTTATCTCGAAGAGGCCAACGTCGCTGGGGCCCGAGATGTTCAGCAGGATTCCTCTGGCCCCCTCAATAGAGGCCTCTAACAAAGAACTGGAGATTGCCTTACGGGCAGCGTTGAGCGCCCGGCTCTCACCGGTGGCCTGCCCGACACCCATGAGTGCCGATCCAGCATCCTCCATGACGGTCTTGACGTCGGCGAAGTCAGTGTTGATGAGACCCGGTGTCGTGATAAGCGATGTGATTCCCTGCACGCCGTGGAGGAGCACCTCGTCTGCAAGTTGAAATGCCTCCAGCAAGGGTGTCGTCTCATCGGAAATCGACAGAAGTCTGTCGTTGGGAATCACTATCTGAGTGTCGACCTTGTCCTTCAGCTGCACGATTCCGTGTTCAGCCTGCACTGCCCTTCGCCTACCCTCGAAGGCGAAAGGCCGGGTTACAACACCGATCGTCAAGGCGCCAACTGCCTTGGCTACCTCGGCAACTATTGGGGCTGCTCCCGTTCCCGTGCCTCCGCCCTCGCCAGCAGTGATGAACACCATGTCAGCACCATCAAGTGCCTCCTGGATGTCATCACGATGTTCCTCGGCGGCCTGGCGGCCTAACTCGGGATCAGAACCTGCTCCGAGGCCACGGGTGAGCTCGCGTCCGATGTCAAGTTTCACGTCTGCATCGCTCATTAGTAGAGCCTGGGCATCGGTGTTGATCGCTATGAACTCCACACCGCGCAGACCTGCATCAATCATCCTGTTAATGGCGTTTACTCCGCCGCCGCCGATGCCGATGACTTTGATAACGGCCAGATAGTTCTGTGGATTACCCACCATCGATTTCTCCTGATCTCCTGTCACATATAGGTGACGATCGCGTACGGCCAACACCGCCTCTTCTACCCTCAGGTTCACCTTGAGAGTTTGACGAATCAACCTCTATTAGTGGTGGTGAGACTACGGGGAGTAGTCATCAAACGTCAACCCGTGAGGAAACAGGGCCCGGTGATCAGCACCTTGCTTCGTCGCGCACCAGAACGGGATTATGGTGGATGGACACATCGATGCTCACAATGCAAGCCAGGACGACCCATGTCAGCACAGTGGCAAGGGACCTCATCTCATCCTGGTAGTCATCGCCCACGCCCAGTTCGACATCTGCCCCACCCACCAACTCTGCCCGAACACCATTTCCAGTCGGAACAAGAGCCGTGATCCAACGCCCTAGGTCAGGGGTCACATCAGCCGCAGCCCGCAGCAACAGGTCAACTTCGGGTACAACTGCTCCGGGTTGGACGAGGGCATCGACGCGGATGGTTGGCAACATCGGATCCGCTTCGGTTGTTGCATCCAACAGAATCCCGCTGCTATCCAACAGTGCAGTTCGACCGATCGGATCAACTGCGTTGACTACCGCCGCCCTTTGCAACACCGACATTCTGACTGAACCGGGCCACTCCCGCACAACTTCAACCGCCTCAATCCAAGGCTCGGCAGTGAGCCTCCTATCGACTGCGCCCGTATCGATCCCGATCATCGGTTCTCCAAGGCGAATGGCTGCCACTTTCAAGATCTGCGCATCACTCAGGTGGCCAGGATCTCCGAGCAACTCGACCCTGTCAACATCTAGGAAACCACTTCGCGTCGCGGCAAAGCCCCCTGCACTCACAACCAGAACGAACAATAAGATCCAAGCCCACAAGAGGCTCCTCTCTGTCTTGATTTCAGCCGCTTCGCCGATCACGGTGCTCCGTCGAAACCGACGAGTACGGTCTCGGGATGGAGTTCGACTCCGTGGACCTCAAGAACGCGTCGCCTGACTTCAAACATCAGGACGAACACATCATCTGCGGAGCCTCCCTGATCCACCTGGATGAAGTTGGCGTGACGTTCTGATACCACCGCGGTGCCTATGCGGAGACCCTTGACTCCGGCCAACTCAGCTAAACGGCCCGCTGAGTCACCAGGCGGGTTGGCAAATACCGAGCCTGAGTTCTGTCCACCCGGCTGGTTCTCCCTTCGCCATCTCACAATCTCTGCCATGAGTTCGCTCCCTTGTGCTCTATCCCCTTCCTTGAGGGCCAGCGTTGCCGAGGTGACTACCTGCCTAGGCGACACAGACGAGCAGCGATATCCAAGATGGAGTTGGGCAGCCGAGAATGTAGAGGAGGTCGCGAGTTCCAAGTCCAGGACTGTTGCCTCAATCAACACCTCAGCCATCTCAGAACCGTGGCCCCCTGCATTCATTCGAACCGCTCCGCCGATACTTCCCGGAACTCCTACCGCCCACTCAAATCCTGTCAGTCCCTCTGCCACCGAGAATCTCGCTACACCTGGAAGGCTCGCCGCTCCCCCTGCCGTGAGTCGGGTTCCACGGACCAAAGAGTTCTCAAAACTTGGGCCGAGTTGGATCACTACGCCCTTAAAGCCGGCCTCAGCAACGAGCATGTTCGACCCTCGGCCCACGATCAAACTTGGCACCTCGGTGTCTGCAAGGGCCTCCGCTATTCCAAGCAATTCGGTCATATCGCACGGGCGGACAAACAGCGCCGCCGGACCACCGACTCGGTAGGTGGTGAGTTGCGCCAATCTGTGATCGACCCGGACGCCCTCAGTCAAACAGATTTCTACCAAACTTTCCTTGAGACGTCCCAAGGTCTCCGCTTCAGGCACCGCTGCTCCCTTTAAGCAACGTCCGAACCTCATCAGGAACAGATGTCAAGTCACCAGCACCCATCGTGAGACAAAGGTCTCCCTTGCCCAGTTCGCAAGCCAATTGCGAGATGAGTTCATCCCTGCGTGTGACATACCGGATGTCCATCTCTGGGTGGGCATCAGCCACGACATCAACAATCAGTCGGCCTGAGACTCCAGCCCGGGGGACTTCTCCGGCTGGATATACATCAGTAACGTACAAGATGTCGGCCCCATCAAATACGTGGGTGAAGCTCTTCCAGAGTTCCTGTGTTCGGCTATATCGATGGGGCTGGAATACCGCCACAAGGCGATTCCAGGTTCCGCTGCTAGCGGCTTGGATAGTTGCTGCCACCTCGCTGGGGAGGTGGGCGTAGTCATCAACGAAGACAACACCATCGCTCCTGCCTCTCTGCTCAAAGCGTCGTGCAACCCCACCAAATCTAGCTAGTGCACTCGCTACTGATTCAGGATCGGCGCCCGCCATCATTCCCGCAGCTGCGGCTGTCGCCGCGTTCGCAGCATTATGGGCACCGGGAAGGGGAAGTTCAATGGGCAAAGTAGAACCATCTGGCCCCCGAATGGAGAAACGGACACCCTCCCATGACTCCTCCAACTCCTGGATCTGCCAGTCGGCTCGGATGTCAGTTCCGATACTCAGGGCGTCAATTTCATCAGCCAGGTTTCGACTCTCCTTGTCGTCAATCCCAACCAAAACAGGGCCATCCGTCTCAAGCGCGAACCGCCTAAATGCCTCCCTTAGTTCAACAAAGCTGCCATGGTGCTCAAGGTGATCAGGTTCCAGGTTGGTTACCACGCCGTACTTCCGCGGAAGAAGCAAGAAGGAGCCATCGCTTTCATCAGCTTCGACCACGAACAAGCGACCACGATCCCAGGCAGCTCCCGTACCGATTTCGTTAACATCGCCACCAATGATAAATGACGGCTGCAGGCCGGCCTCCCGGAGGACCAGCGCGAGCATTGAGGAGGTCGTGGTTTTTCCATGTGTACCTGCCACCGCGATGGTCTCACGCTCACCACAAATCGCCGCCAGGATCGTTGCCCGGCTAACCACCGGCACTCCTGCGTTCCATGCAGCTGAACACTCTGGGTTGTGGTCGGGTACAGCTGTTGAGCGAGTGACGAGATCAGCACTGTTTATGTTGCATGCGTCGTGACCGACCGTTACTTCAATGCCGAGGGCAGCTAGGCGGTCAAGGCCAGCGGAAGCCTTGAGATCTGATCCGGTTACCGTATGCCCCATGGCTGCTAGGACCTCGGCAATGGCACTCATACCAGCGCCACCCACTCCGACCACGTGAATCCGCTGGTGATCAGAGATCACCGGCGCTGTGTCATGCATGGTCATCCTCTGAACAGACAGACTTTCCAGAAGCCACACGGCCGACTAGATCGGCAACCAAGTCAGCGGCATCCCCACGGCCCATTCCACGCGACCTTTCACCCATTCCCTCTAGGGCAGTGCTGTCTTCAAGAAGTTCCCGGATCATCTTCTCCAGGCTGCCTCCATCTAGGTCGACGTCGTTCACGACGACGGCGGCTCCAGCATCAACGAGAATACTGGCATTGCGGGCCTGGTGATCTCGGGGGGCACCAGGCAGTGGGACAAGAACTGCCGCTCTTCCAATAACAGTTAACTCGGCGACCGTGGTAGCGCCGGCTCTGCAGATGACTAGATCTGATGCTGCCATCACTTCAGGCAATTCGGTCTCGTATTCGATGGGCCGATACTCCACTAGCCGCGCTACGTCAGGCTGTTTCGTGACATAGTCCGGCCAGTCTCGATGACCAACCACGTGATAGACCACGATGCCTTCGCCATCCCATTGACTGACCATGTCTGCAACGGCGTTGTTGAGTCGTCGTGCTCCTAGGGAACCGCCGAAAGCGAGAAGGACCGGAATATCGCTCAGGCCTAACCGTTCTCGCTGCACTGCACGCGAACTCAGATGTGAGAGATCCCGCACCCTGCTGCGAACTGGATTGCCGGTAAGTACCTCACGTGGCAGGCCAGTCTCCCGAAAGGCCACACTCGAAGCCACAGCGAAGCGCCCTAACAGCCTGTTTGCTGCCCCGGCCACGGCATTCTGTTCGGCCACCAACAGAGGGATGCGGAGCATGGCCGCTGCCAAACCACAGGGGATACTTGCATAGCCGCCAGTTGCTAGGACCACCATGGGTCGGTACCTGATGAGCAGGTAACTGGCTTTAAATAACGCAGCCAAAAGGCCCGACAGAGCCACAAGATTAGCTGGGGTGAGGCGACGTTGGATCCCGCGACCGGGGAGCATGGTTAGCCCGAAACCAGCTTCGGGAACCAGATCTGCCTCAATTCCTCTACGGGTACCAACCAAGTGCACGCACTCTGGCCCGGACACAATCGATCGCTCCACAAGCGCAATGGCAATTGCAAGTCCGGGGAGAACGTGGCCAGCGGTACCTCCACCCGCGATGACCACACCACCCCGTCGAGGAGACATGGCGCCTGAGTCGAAGCCCCCCCTTCCCGTGATCATCAGGCCTGTCGTGCAATGTTCAGGAGTATCCCGTAGGCCGCCATCGTCACGACCAGGGCAGTCCCACCTGATGAGACAAATGGAAGCGGAACTCCTGTAATCGGAACCACACCAAGCACCGCGCCAATGTTCACGAATGCCTGGACGAGAATCCAACAGGTCACCCCAGCGGCAAGCAACTGACCGAATTGGTCTGGTGCCTTCAAGGCAGTCGATAGACCAACAAATCCGATCACCAGGAAGGCCAAGATCACCATCCCTGCTCCGACCAGCCCCCACTCCTCAGCCACAATCGCAAAAATGAAATCAGTGTGGGCAAAGGGAAGGAAGCCCCACTTGGCACGACTGGCACCAAGGCCGATTCCGGTGATTCCACCACTTGATACCGCCACACCCGCCTGAATCGTCTGCCAACCCGTATTGAGCGGATCGGTCCATGGGTCCAGCATCCCAAGAATCCGCTGTCGACGGTAGTCGGCGCTGAGACTCAGCCATCCGATACCAGCTATACCAAGCGCTCCCAAACCCACCAAAACATCGAGGCGTGTTCCTGAGAAGAACAGCAACGAGGCGACAATGGCCACCACGATGACCACGGTTCCAAGGTCAGGTTCAAGCATGAGGAGAGCGCCGATCGTTACCGTGACCAAGAGCACAGGTCGCAGAGTCAAACCGAGTTGACTGCTCGGACGGCCAGGTCGCGAGAGCAAGTCGGCGCTGTAAAGCAACACTCCTAGCTTGGCTAGTTCGGAGGGCTGGAATGTGAAAGATCCGATGCCAATCCAGCGGGCGGAACCGTTTGCGCTGATTCCTATTCCTGGTATCAGAACCATAACCAACAGCCCCACGGCCAGGACTATCGCTGGCTGTGCCAGTAGCCGAAGGCGTCTGTAGTCGACCCTCATCATCATCATCAAAGCCAGCAGTCCGAGGGCAAACCATACGATCTGTCGTTTCAGGTGGTACCAGGCGTCACCATAGGAACGCAGGTCGTTTACAGATGACGACGAAAGGACCATCACGACGCCCAGGAGGCCTAGCAGCACTGCCATTGCACCGAGCAGTACGAACCGTGTCGAGCGTCTGCCAGGTGGCTTTCGCGGGCTCCGCCGGACATCCCGTGCGGGATGCCTTGAACGTGCTCCAAGTTTACCTCGTACTCGAGTATCACTCATCGCGTTTCCCCAATCGCAGCGACGACACGAGCGAAGTCGAGACCCCTCTCGGTGTAGGAGGCATACCAGTCAAATGATGCACAGGCAGGTGAGAGAAGCACTGTTCCCCCACCGGCTGCACACTCTCCTGCGATGGCCACGGCCGCTGCCATGGAGTCGGCGAACTGCAACGGGACCCGACCTCCGAATGCCTCCTCAATCTCTCCAGCTGCCTCGCCGATCGCCACCACACAACTTGGACTGGAACTGCCGAGCACTGTCAGGTCAAGCCCCTTGTTGCGACCTCCGGCTATCAACACCGATCCAGGCAAGCCTGCCAATGCAGCAAGGGTCGCATGGGGGGTCGTGGCCTTGCTGTCATCCACATAGCGAACCCCGTCGTATTCAGCTATCAGACTCATGCGGTGAGCGAGACCACTGAAGTCGTTGAGAACCTTCGTACATGCCTCAAGGTTTGCACCAGAACGCATGGCTACCGCCGTAGCAGCTTGGGCGTTCAGGAGATCGTGGGGCAATTGTCGTGGCATGGATGCGATTTCAATCACCTCATCATCACCGTGCAGCAGTCGCCCTTCATGGATCCGGCAATACGAGTCAGGCAGGCCAAAGCCAGTAGAGCCGGCGGGGGTATGGCCAGCGACCACTGGGTCCGCCAGGTTTGCGACCGCGTCGGCAGGACTGTCGATCCCCTCCCAGATCCGCGCCTTGGCCGCTTCATAGGAATCAAGGCATGAGTGAATATCGAGGTGGTCGGGACTGAAGTTGATCCATGCCGATGGTGAGGCCGAGAACCTGTGGACATGAGCCAACCTGAATGAGGAGGCCTCCACTACGAACACTTCGATCTCCACATCATCAATCGCCGCGACCATGGGCGTATCTGTATTGGCAGCCGCCGCTGCACGGACTCCAGACTGTTCCAGCATCGCGACTATCAAGGTGACAACAGTGGTCTTGCCGTTAGTTCCCGTAACAGCACACCGTCGACGCACATCCCATCGTGTCGCCAGGTCATACTCGTCAAGCAGGGTTACTTCGGTCCTTCCAGCAGCGGCAAAGAACGGATGGTCATCAGAAATGCCTGGGCTGACTACGGCTTCCTCGCAGCCCTCAAGCAAGTAACTCCAATCCGAGAGTTCCGGTGCAATGACCAGTTCAATACCCAGGCTTTTGGCATATTCGATCGTTGCCAACTCGGGATTATCGTCTACAGCCACCACATCGTGCCCTCTTGCGCGAAGGGATCTGGCTACCGCCCGACCAGTGACACCTAGGCCCAAGACCAGCATGGCAGAACTCACGGTGTGGAGGCCCCCATGCCATCGGTTAGACCAACATTTATCGAATCGGCGTAGAAGAGACCCAAACCAGCTGCAGTACACACACCCGCCAAGATCCAGAAACGGACGATAACTGTCGTCTCCGGCCAACCTCTCAGTTCGAAGTGGTGGTGGATCGGCGCCATGCGGAATACACGTCGACCCCCGAACATTCGAAAACCGGCAACTTGGACCATGACAGAGATGGTTTCAAACACAAACAGGCCCGCAACGATAGGCAATAGCAGCGTGGTGCTTGTAGCGAGAGCGAGGGCCGCCAGCCCACTACCGATGGCAAGCGAACCCGTGTCACCCATGAAGATCCTTGCCGGAGCTGCATTCCACCACAGAAATCCGAGACACCCTCCGGCCATTGCCGCTGCAACCACGGCGAGGTCCAATGCGTGTCTGACTTCGTAAATTTCGGGAAGGCGGAATTGCCAGAAGGCAACGACCGTGAAAGCTCCAAATGTGAATACTCCGGCACCAGCAGCTAGGCCATCAAGGCCGTCGGTTAGATTCACAGCATTTGATGATCCGACTATGAGGATCACAGCCCAGATCACCCAGAGGACGCTGCCGATCTGAATACCGGGTTGGTTGAAGCGGGTGAAGGAGACCACTGAATGTGTCGGAGTGTGTTCAACCATGAGAACCGCGAAAATGAGCCCCACTGCCAATAGTCCAAATATCTTGGCTCGCTTGTTGAGGCCCAGGTTGCGTTCCCTAACAACCTTTATCCAGTCATCCAATAGGCCAACCGCTCCACCGCCGACGATAGCCAGCATCACAAAGATCCCCGATGTCGTATAGATGCCGTTGTAGAAGTCACTGATGACGTAACCCAGCACAGCTCCCGACACAACAGCTAGGCCTCCCATGGTGGGTGTCCCGGCCTTGGTGTTATGACCCTCGGGACCGTCGTCACGAATTGGTTGACCGATTCGATAGTGGGTCAGGGCCCTGATAAGAAGATGTGTTCCTAAGAGGGAGACAGTCATCGCCACTGCGGCTGCAATGAGGATCCTGATCATGTTTCGATCCCAGCATCACGTGCATGGCCGTCGGCCAAGTTTTTCGCCTCCTCGCGGACCACGATCCGGTCATCAAACGGCAATTGCTGACCGTCGACTTCCTGAAACTTCTCATGCCCTTTGCCAGAAATGACAACCACGTCCTCGGAATGCGCCATGCCAAGAGCAGCGCCAATCGCCTGACGCCTATCAACGACTACTTCTTCTGGTCGACCTGCCATCCCCTCAAGAATGTCCGCTATCACCCCCTCGGGTGGTTCACCCCTCGGATTATCTGAGGTAAGGACAACAAGATCAGCACCTTCTTCGGCGGCACGACCCATCTCTGGACGCTTGCCAGTATCTCGCTCTCCACCACATCCAAACACAGAAATGACACGGCCACCGGCTGCAATGGAGCGAACCGATGCGAGTAACGCTGTGAGCGAGTCGGGCGAATGGGCATAGTCGACGATCACAGTTGGCCCATCCTGAACCTCAACCTGCTCAAACCTGCCGGGGATTCCGGAGATCCTCGCCAGTCCATCGACTATTGCCAATGGGGCAACGCCAGCCAGGTACGCCAGTTCTGCAGCCACTACCGAGTTGGCCACTGTGAAGTCACCCCCGACGGGTACATGCACGTCCAGGTTCCTCCAGCGAAAGGCGACTTGATCGACTTGGACCTCCCGGTCGATCCCTGACACTGACACCTCTACAACTTCTAGTCCCATTCGTGACGCGCTCTTTGCCAGCCTCGCGCCGATCCGACTGTCCACAACAATCACGGCCCGGTCGGTGAAAACAGGTGTGAACAGGCGACCTTTTGCTGCCGCGTAGGACTCCATTGTCTGGTGATAATCAAGATGGTCGCGTGACAGGTTGGTGAAGGCTGCAGTTGAGAAGTGGGTGCCATCCACTCGGTACTGGTCGAGCGCGTGAGAAGAAACCTCCATCACCACAGCACCTACCCCTTCGCTCACCAAAGAGGCGAGTTGACCCTGGAGATCGGGGGCCTCCGGGGTGGTCAGACCACCAGCGAGGGTCCCGATGATGGCCGGCTTCCGACCCGCGTATTCAAAAACGCCACCAAGCAGGTGCGTCACACTCGTTTTTCCGTTCGTTCCCGTTATCCCGATCACCTCAAGTTTCTCAGAAGGCCTCCCCGCTACTTCGGTAGCTAGTAACGGCATCAGGATCCGTACCGAGTTCACGACGAGTAGTGGAACGTCTACGTCAAGCACTCGCTCAGCCAAAACTGCAACGGCTCCAGCAGCGACTGCCTCAGTGGCATGCTCATGACCGTCACTGCTCTGCCCAGGAATACAACAGAAAAGGTCACCAGGTCTGACTTGACGGGAATCGTGGACCACCCGCAATACATCGGGATCGCCACTTCCCGCGGACAAGGCTATAGCGGACGGTTCAGTGGTCTCCAGCAGCGCTGATAGCAGCATCTCACCCGATGCCCGGCAGGGCAGCCTCCTGGACAGCAAGCAGATCAAGTGCCTTGGCCGGCGTGGTGGCCATGACCCTTCCGACCTGATCAACGGCGGCCCGTTCGAACTCAGATGGAATTCTCAGCTGCCTGACAGCAAACTGTGCATAATCGGCAAATATCGGTGCGGCCGCTCGTCCACCTGAATAGGTCTGTCGGGCCGGTTCATCTACAACCACGAGAATCACCAATTCCGGTGCCTCAGCTGGTAAGAAACCGGCAAAGCTCGCAACGTAGCGAACCTCATCTGCCTCCTCACCATAGCCACCACCGGCAAGGGGCTTCCATGCAGTGCC
>PBSS01000035.1 GCA_002726315.1 Acidimicrobiaceae bacterium | reverse complement strand
CTTGTGGAAGTTCTCGTGGATCCGGGCCTCATTTGAGATCTCGTCGGACCAAGAGGCCAGTTGAACCCTGTTCGGCAACTCGCCGAACACAATCAGGTGTGCTACTTCGAGGAAACTTGTCGCTCCAGCCAGTTGCTCTATCGGGTAGCCGCGGTACCGGAGCAGGCCCTTGCCACCGTCAAGGTAGGTGATGGCGCTGTCAGCACCTGAGGTGGCGGTGAAGGAGGGGTCGTCAAACCAAATCCCCGGCAGCAGTGAACCCCACGCCCGGGCGTCGATACCTCCCCTTTCGATGGGGATCTCAATCGACTCGCCTGTGCGGTTGTCGGTGATGGTGATGCTCTCGCCCACGTCGGCCCCTTTTGAGGTTCGGGGCACTGGGCCCCACTGACCCCTTGAATGTACCTGCGGAGGGGGTCGCCTGTGCAGCCGGACGAAGGCGAAGATTGCCGATTGTTTGTGTTTCGATGCAAAATGTCTGGGATCTGAGCCTCAAAGCGGGCTGTTGTCGTGTCGACGACGCGGAATTCTCTCCCGTTTCCCGGCGAGCAGTTCAAGAGCTGACACCAACTCCGACCTGGTGTCAGCCGGGTCTATTACCCTGTCGACTGACCCACGCTCGGCAGCCATGTAAGGGTTCAAGAGCCGGTCCTCGTATGCCGATTCTAGTTCGGCCCGCTCCTCCGGGTCGGCGTTGCGATGGAGGATCTCGACTGCTCCCTTGGCTCCCATGACAGCTATCTCGGCTGTCGGCCAGGCAAGCATCAAATCGTTACCCATGTAGCGTGAATCCATGACTATGTAGGCACCCCCATACGACTTTCGGAGGGTTACACATATTCTCGGCACCGTGGCCCTGGCGTAGGCGAATGCCAACTGAGCGCCGTAGCGGATCATGCCTCTCCACTCGAGGTCCTTGCCGGGGTAGAAGCCCGATGTGTCCACGAAGGTCACGAGCGGCAAGTTGAAGGAGTCGCAGAACGACACGAACCGCGCTCCCTTTTGCGATGCTGGGATGTCCAGCGTGCCGGCCATGGACTGGGGCTGATTGGCAACCAACCCAACCGGGTTCCCAGCGATCGTAGCGAAGGCAGTGATCAGGTTCGTGGCCCACCCTTCGCGTGGTTCCAGCAGATGGTTTTCATCAACCACACATGACACCACGTCTCGCACGTCGTAACTGCCGGTGGCCGTGGTTGGCATCAAGTCAGCGGCTTCTGGAGTAGGGCGGTCGACAGGGTCCCCGCACGGCCAGTGCTGTGCCACAGCGTCAGTGTGGTCCGGCAGGTAGGAGAGCAGTTCGGCGATCAGGTCCACAGCACCCTCACGGTCAGTGCAGGTGAAGTGAGCGACGCCGGTTGTACGGGCGTGCATAGTGGCACCCCCCAGGCCTTCATTGGAGAAGTCCTCCCCGGTGAACTGGCTGACCATTCGAGGTCCGCTCACGAAGGCGAAGGTTTCGTCGACCATCATGACGATGTCGGCAAGTCCCAGGAGCAGAGCCGGTCCGGAGACGGTTGGTCCGGTGACACAGAAAATGGTTGGGATGACACCGGAGCAGGCAACGAACTCCCGGGCGGCCGTTCCCCAGCCGTGGACAGCACCGACACCTTCGTCGATAGCTGCCCCGCTGGAGGCCACAAAGCAGACCAGCGGAAGCCGCTGTTCGCGTGCTGTGCGGGCTGCGACAGAGAGGTTCTCACCATCTGCAGGACGGAGGGAACCCCGATCATCGCCTGAGATCTCCACGAGGAGGACACGTCGACCGTGGATATGGTCAACCCCGAACGAGACGGTGCCTCCAGTGCGTGAGCGCAGGCCGACCCGACTAATAGTGTTGGTCATGGCAGGTTCTCCGGTATCCGTATGGGTTCAACGGCCATCATGCGGTCCCCAGAGTTACATGGATACCTGGCTGCTGGGGTCCGATCTCACGAATAACTTCTAGAAGCACATCGTGGGCGGCTCTCGCTGGGGTGGATGGCGTGGTCCGGAGACTCCGGGCCACGCCGACCGATCGCCGAGCCAGCCCTTCAACCCTAATGATCGCCCAGGGCTCATCTGGATAGCCGGAGGCCGCGCTGGCGGGCAACAGGGCGGGTGCGTAACCTTGGTAGGCGAGTGATGTGAGAAGCCGTAGGCCGTCGATCTCGGCGGCTGCCTGCAAGCGCAGGCCAGATCCGGCCAGTTCCTGGTCGACGGCATCGCGAAAGGCCGTTCCTACCGGCGTGAGCATTATTGCATGGTCCACGAGATCGTTGATGCTGACCGTGTCGTATTTGGCGAGTGGGTGACCATGGGGTGCCACGACAATGCGCTCTTCATCGAAGAGGGGCTCGGTGGTGAGGCCGGCGTCAAGTACCGGAGTGTTGACTACCGCTAGGTCCAACTCGCCTGTGCTGACCCGTGGCGTAAGTGAGGCCGTGGTGGCGTCGACGAGGATCGGATGGAGGGCAGGGGCGGTCTCTTTCAGGCGACGAAGAAGGGGTGTGGCGATCCAGCGGGCTGTGGTACCGATACAGCCGATCCTCACAGATCCTGCCACCATGTCGTGCATCGAGTTGATGTCGTCGGAGATGGACTGCATCTCGGTTCTGATCCTACGAGCCCGCTCGATCACAGCGAGGCCCTCTGGTGTGGGTTGCATCGTGGACCTGTCCATGAGTGTGACACCCAGTTCCTTTTCAAGCTTGGCCACGTGGGTCGAGACGTTCGACTGCACAGTGTGTAGTGCCCTAGCGGCAGCTGAGAAACTGTGGTGGTCAGCCACGGCGAGCAGGTGGTTGAGTTGGCGCAAGTCCATCGACAATAAGGATGCCATGGGTAGCAGCCATATGTACGGGGAATGACCGCGAGGCTGAAGGACCCAAGTCAGACACATCCCCCATCGTCATGCCGGTACAACTGATAAGGCCCTATTGTCGAGAACCACGACGGTCACTCTCGATCCCGTCCAATCTGATCCGAACCATCATGACAACCGTTCTCTCCATCCACCTAGGGCCAAATCTGGCCCACGCCGCCGTCGATAGCGGTGATCGCATCGACCTGCTCGCCCTCGGCGAGGTTTCGGTACACATGCCTGTCGTGCTCCACGTATCCACCGGTGGCTCGGTCACGGTCGGGTTAGAGGCTCGCCAAAAGTCGAAGTTCGAGCCTGAGGGGACTGTGGACAATGTGGTCGGACGCCTTCTTGAGGCTGACACCGTTGAGGCGATGGGCCGTGTGCTCCCCGCCGAGACGGTTATCGCCCACCTTCTGGCCCATATTTACGCACGCTGTCTGGTCATCCTTGATCGCGTACCCGACGAGGTGCTGGTCGTATGTACGGCCGGAGGTCCTGAAGCAGCGGTCTATGCAGGGGCAGCCGAGCGGGCGCGTCTGGGCGAGTTCACGCTGGTTGAGGAAACCCGTTCCTGGTCAGCGATGGGCGCCCACGGACCCACTGGCATGGACCCGGACCTTGCCGGTGCCCTGGGAGCCCTGTTTTGGCACCGACACGGTGATGGTCCACGCGGACCCAAACCGATCGTCACCAGTGAGGACCTCGGCGTCGCATCAAAAGAACCTGTCAGGATTCCGACGGAACCTTCGGTCATGTCAATCGGATCCCGCTCAGTATTTGATGAATCATCGATCCCTGACCTTAAACGCAGGTGGTTCAGACCCGGTCGAATTATGGCCGTTGTCATGCTCGCCGTTCTCGCAGCAGGAGCAGGTTTCCTCCTTTCCGGCAGCGAAGACGCCGGACCTGATCAGGTACAGGAATCCGAAGTCGTGGCTCTTTCGACAATGCCCAATCCACCCACGACACTCCAGGCGACCACAGCGCCGCCTGCTTCGACGACCACAGTGCCGCCTGCTCCGACTACAGCAACCACTCCCGCAACGGTGGTTCCGGGGGCCATTGTCTCGACCACCCTTCCTCCTGCCCTCACAACGACCACCCTCTTCTCCACGACGACCACTACAACCTTGGTTGCCACCACGACCACGAGGCCTCCGTTGGGCATGTTGACGCTGTCGCCTGTCGGCGTGGTGACGAGTGCTGCAACCGGAGCAGAGGGCCTGGTCGGACTCGGTGACGACTCAGACACCGTCGTTGCAGTCCTGACAGCAGTGATGGGCCCACCTGCGGCAGATACCGACTGGGTGCAAGATGGAGATTGTGAGGGTGAACTTGTGAGACGGGTCACCTTTGGCCACCTCGAAGTGGTGTTGAGCGATGTTGACACGACCGACGGAGAGGCAGGAGCCAACGCCACCTTCACGCAGTGGTTTGCTGAGGGAACCGACGCACTGCTGACCTCACTTTGGACATTCGACAGGATCGGAGTGGGCTCATCGGTCGCTGACCTAGTCGAGGTCTATGGAGAAGGGCTCGTGTTGACTAGCCCGGTCGAGGGTGACACTGCTGGCCTGTTCAGTATTGGTGAACTGGGAGTCAGCGACGGAATGTGGGGAGTGACGACCCATACCAGTGACATCGGGCGAGTACTGCAAATCTGGGCCGGTGAAGGCTGTGAGCGCTGGCCCAACTGACCTAGATCTCTGAGGAAAGGCCCAACGCCGACTTCAGCACCTCGTCAAGAGAGACGCCTGTAAAGCAGAAGTTGCCCTCCAGGAGCACGGTAGGGAGAACAACTGCGCTGGATAGCATCAACTCCTTGACCAACTGCCACCCAAACGGGATTGCAGGCAGGAGTGCTGGGGTCTGGATGCGGGCGGGCCGTCCGACGGCTCTGCCAAGCGAGGCGGCGAACTCAGCGTTCTCTACCGGAGTGGGAGAGACCAGGTTGGCAGGACCTGTGACCTCGTTGTCGATCAGCCAACACAGGCCAGAGACCTCGTCTTCTAGGGAGATCCAGCTCATCCACTGTGTCCCCGAACCCAGGGGGCCACCCAGTCCGAGTCGAAACAACGGCAACTGTTTTGCCAATAACCCGCCCCGGGGCGACAGGACTATTCCGGTCCGGGCATGGACGACCCGGATACCTGCTGACTCAGCAGTTCTGGTAGCGGCCTCCCATGCGGCGCAGACGTCGGCCAGAAACCCACCCCCCCGGGCACTTGCCTCGGTAAGCGGCTCGTCGGTTCGGTCGCCGTAGAAGCCGATTGCTGAACCGCTTACCATGACGCCAGGTCCAACACCGGCACGGTTTGACTCTGCCATAGCCGAAGAGATCAGGTGAGTGCCACGGGTGCGACTGCTGTGGATGAGATC
The DNA here is from genome assembly GCA_002726315.1 of Acidimicrobiaceae bacterium. Taxonomy (GTDB): domain Bacteria; phylum Actinomycetota; class Acidimicrobiia; order Acidimicrobiales; family MedAcidi-G1; genus UBA3125. The sequence goes on along the minus strand of PBSS01000035.1, from coordinate 7,305 downwards.
CATCCGCGACCGGGTCCACCGGCGGGTAGCGATTCCAGCACCAGCTAGGTGGACCACCGCATCGACACCTGCAAAGGACTCCGGATCAAGCAGCCCGCGATCTGGATCCCAGTGGATCTCTTGATGTGTGCGTGGTGGCCGGCGCACCAGGCGCCTCACTGTGTCGCCACGATCCTCAAGTCGGTCACACAGGGCGCTCCCGACCAGACCAGAGGATCCTGACACGGCTATCTCCACCTATTTATCTCCCTTCCAGCCAGTCGATTCCGGTTATCAGTTGTGTTGAGAAGTGATCGGCCTGGACAACTGGCGCCGCATGGTTTCCGGAGAACTCAACGACAAAGGGTTTGGGAAGCGAAGCTGCTAACTGTCGCTGTCGGGCTGTTGGAACGACGTTGTCACCCACGCCTATGAGTACGACTGTCGGAACGTCGATGTCACATGCCCAATCACTGGAGTCGAATCCACCCAGGGCCACGCCGGCTTGGAGAATCTGGCCGAGGTCACCGGCCCTGATCTCTTTGGTTGCCCATTTGTCAAAATCTGGATTGATCAATTCTTTCCTTCCTGATCTGGCTGCTGCCACCCTTTCTGCCAAGACCCACGCCGTCTCAGGAAGCAGTGCAGCGGGCCCACAAGCCAGCCGGATGAGGGCAAAGTCCCGGTACTCGATAATGGTCTGACGGAACCTCGTGGCGCTGGCACACAGGAGAAGACCGGAAACCATGTGTGGGTGGCGGGCCCATAGGAGTTGTGCGATGGCACCTCCCATTGAGTATCCGACGGCGATCGCCCCCTCGACTCCGAGGGCATCGATCACGGCGGCGGCATCGTCTGCACAATCTTCAAGGCGGAATTGCCTATACGACCTTATGCCGTTTGTGCCGTGACCCCGCTGGTCCCAGGCAAGCACCCGAAAACGTCTAGTCAACTCGGGATAGATCCAACCCCAGTTGAGATCTGCACTAACTGTCCAGCCGTGAATAAGTAGCAATGCTGGCTTCGTTGATCCCTCTTCATCTGGCTGGCCTGAGTCGCGGAGCCGGAGTGGTCCGCGACCCGGCAGATCCACAATCCGCCACGGTGGGGGTTCTTTCCCAGTCCGGGCAAACGGTGAGGTGTTCAACCGGGAATTTCCAACTGAATCCGCGCCGGCACCTAGTTCTCGATGCCGGTCACCCGAACGGTCAACTGGCCGCCGGGTGCTTCAAAGGAGACCTCGTCACCTACCGATCGACCGAATAAGACTTCGCCGAGTGGAGAGCCAGGGGAGACCACACCTACGTCGGCATGCTGCTCCTCGATGGAGCCGAACAGCATCCTTTCAGGCTCATCGTCACCGCCATAGACGAGCGAGACTATGCAACCGGGGACAACCGTGTCCGTTGCAACCGGGGCATCGTCGAGAATCGTTGCCTTCTCGAGGAGGTGCTCAAGGTGCATGATGCGTCCCTCCATCTTGCCCTTCTCCTCCTTGGCGGCGTGGTAGTCACCATTCTCTGAGAGGTCACCCATCTCGCGGGCAACCTCAATTTTACGAGCGATCTCGATGCGGCCACGGGTAGTCAGATCTGTCAACTCCGCTACCAACCGATCATGCGCAACTTGCGACAACTGCTGTTCCTCGGCCATTACCGGAGCGTATCCAGCGGTCCGCCGAAAGTCGGTTGATAATGCTCAGGGGAGGCTTGGTAGGCTCATTTCCATGGGTAGCAGGTCTCTGGTAGTTGCCATTACGTAGCGCACACCAGATTGGTGTGCGCCCGGACCGTCCACCTCGGTGGACGGTTTTTTGATTACAGGTTGCTTTCAGGCAGCATTTCAGTTGATCCAATCCACACTCGACATCCAGCTTCGGACAGAACTGACAAGGAGAACACAGGCGTGGCATATCGAATCGGCGTCATCGGTGGCGACGGAATCGGCCCTGAGGTAATTGCCGAGGGCCTCAAGGTGTTTGCTGCTGCGGGTGTTGCCATTGAGACCATCGACTACGACCTGGGTGGCTCTCGTTACCTGCGCGATGGAGTTGTGCTGCCCGATGAGGTGGTTGAGGAGTGGAGCGGTCTGGACGCCCTGTTCTTGGGTGCGGTTGGAACGCCAGAGGTTCCCCCCGGAGTTATCGAGCGTGGTCTTTTGTTGAAGATGCGCTTTGATCTTGACCTCTATGTGAACCTGAGGCCCTTCCTCCACCCACCTTCGGGCATTGACTTCATGGTCGTCAGGGAAAACACTGAGGGCGCCTATGCCGGCGAAGGAGGCTTTCTTCGAAGGGGAACTCCAAACGAGATAGCAACTCAGGGTTCGGTCAATACCCGTATGGGTGTAGAGCGAGTCATTCGCTATGCCTTTGAGCTCGCACGTAGCAGAAATAACCACCTGACGCTCGTTCACAAGACCAATGTCTTGACCTTTTCCGGGGACCTCTGGGAGCGCGCATTCAAAGAAGTTGCTACCGAATATTCGGATGTCGAGACTGCCTACAATCATGTCGACGCTGCCTGCATCTACTTCGTTGATTCTCCCAACCGCTACGACGTGATCGTTACGGACAACCTGTTTGGTGACATTCTCACCGACCTCGGCGGAGCGGTTTCGGGTGGCATAGGCATGGCTTCTTCGGCAAACCTGAACCCGGACCGGACCGGACCGTCAATGTTTGAGCCCGTGCACGGCTCTGCCCCAGACATTGCCGGAAAGGGGCTGGCCAATCCGACAGCTGCGATTCTGTCGGGAGCCATGATGCTGGACTTCCTAGGTGAGGAGGCTGTAGCCGACAAGATCCGAAGGGCTTGTTCCGACCCAGGCGTACAAGGTGGCACAACAGCGGAGACCGGCGATGCGATAGCTGAACGCGTGCGGGGCTAAGCACGAACTATGAGAGAACATCTACCAAAGAGAACAGAGCAGGAGAGGTAGCAGGACATGCCGATCGAGAAGGCAGACAAGATCTGGATGAATGGTGAGCTCGTCGACTGGGACGATGCCACCATTCACGTGCTGACCCACACGCTTCATTACGGCAACGGAGTGTTCGAAGGGATTCGGGCCTACGAAACCGACAGCGGTCCCGCTGTGTTCAGACTGACGCCTCACATCGAGCGCCTTTTCAAATCAGCCAAGATCTTGTTTATCGACATTCCGTGGACAGTCGATCAATTAGTCCAGGCCGTGAAGGACACAGTTCGGGTCAACGACCTGCCTTCTTGCTATATCCGACCCCTTGCATACCTTGGGTACGGTGAGATGGGTCTCAACCCGATTCCATGTGATGTTGATGTCTCTATCGCCACGTGGCCCTGGGGTTCCTACCTCGGAGACGAAGGTATAAGGAATGGCGTTCGCATGATGGTCTCGTCGTGGCAGCGTCACGATGCCAATGCCATGCCACCAGCAGCCAAGGGATGTGGTCACTACATAAACTCGCAGATGGCCAAGGTCCAGGCTCTCAAGGCCGGCTACGACGAGGCCATCCTGCTGTCGCCCCAGGGTCAAGTTTCCGAATGCACCGGAGAGAACCTGTTCGTCGTTAGCAGAGGCACGATCATTACCCCACCGAGTAGTGCCGGCGCTTTGGAGGGGATCACCCAGGATGCGGTTCACCGGATTGCCGACGATCTGGACATCCCATACGTGACTGGGAACCTGCTGCGCAGTGACTTGTACACGGCTGATGAAGCGTTCCTCTCTGGAACGGCAGCAGAGATAGTGCCGATCCGCTCTGTGGACGAGCGAGACATTGGTGATCCCGGCCCCGTTACGCGTGCCATCCAGGAGGTCTTTTTTGAGGCTGTCCGTGGAGAGCGGCCCGAGTATGCAGAGTGGAACGAGCATGTCGACGCCTGACCTACCGACGGCGGTCGACATTTACGACACCACACTTCGCGATGGTGCCCAACTTGAAGGAATCTCGCTGACTGTTGTTGACAAGTTGCGCATCGCAGAGCAGTTGGACTTGCTCGGTGTCCACTACATAGAGGGTGGTTGGCCGGGTGCCAACCCAAAGGATGTCGAGTTCTTTGAGCGGGCACGTACCGAGTTGCACCTGAACCGGTCGAAGTTGGTGGCATTTGGATCGACAAGGCGCGTTGGCGGAGAGGCACGTGACGACGCTACGCTCGCCAATCTCGTGGCCTCTGGAACTGAGGTCGTCTGCATAGTCGGCAAGGCTTGGGACTACCACGTCACAGAGGCGCTCCGCACGACGCTCGACGAGGGTGTGGCGATGGTTGCCGACTCGGTCAGATTCCTGAAGGACCAGGGCCTTTCTGTGTTTTTTGATGCCGAGCATTTCTTCGATGGGTATTTGGCGAACCCCGACTATTCGATGCAGGTACTTGATGGGGCTGCAGAGGCTGGGGCCGATTGCCTCGTTCTGTGTGACACAAATGGTGGTTGTCTGCCATTTGATGTGGAGAAGATCGTGTCCGAAGTGGTTGTAGTCACTGACACTCCAGTCGGCGTCCACTTCCACAATGACACAGGTTGTGGAGTCGCCAACGCAATCGCCGGCGTGCGAGGTGGAGCCACCCAAGTCCAGGGGACTATTAACGGGTATGGCGAACGGGTTGGCAACTGCGACCTCGTTCCAATCATCGCTAACTTGAGCCTCAAGATGGGTGTTGAGACGATTCCAGCCGAGGGAATCACCAGCCTCACATCGGTGGCACACCATGTGGCCGAGTTGGTGAACTTCACTGTCGATCCCCAGAAGCCCTACGTAGGTGCGACAGCATTCGCACATAAGGCAGGCCTCCATACCAGTGCCATTTCCAGGCGCCCCGATGCCTATGAGCACATTGCTCCAGAACTAGTCGGCAACGGAACCAGGTTCCTCGTATCGGAGATGTCAGGGAGATCCACGATCGACCTGAAGGCGCAGCAGATGGGTCTTGACCTGGATGGAGAGACCTTGGGTGAAATCGTTGAGACAATGAAAGTCTTGGAGCATGCCGGGTATCACTTTGAAGCTGCTGATGCTTCACTGGAACTGCTAATGCGGGCGGCTGGTGGATGGCAACAGGAATATTTTGAGTTGGACTCCTTCAGAGTTGAGGTAGGGCACCGTTCGGGTAGTGGAAGCCGTGCCTGGAATGATGTGGCAGTCGACGTGGAGACTGAAGCCACCGTGCATGTCAGTGTTGATGGTGAGAAGCGGCTGGCGACCGGCAGGGGGAATGGGCCGGTCAACGCCCTTGATGCTGCCCTCCGTGAGGCTCTCGGCAACAGCCACCCTGATCTCGACAGGCTGCACTTGACTGACTTCAAGGTCCGTGTTCTGGAGACCAGTAAGGGGACCGGAGCGGTGACACGAGTGCTCATCGATACGACTAACGGTGACCAGACCTGGACTACCATCGGAGTCTCGGAGAACATCATTGAGGCCTCCTGGCAGGCTCTTGTGGATTCGATCGTTTACGGCCTGCTCCACTCAGAGGGGTAGTCCGTGGTTTACGTCGTGGAGGATCCGCCGGTTTCGCCGGTCTCACTCTCTCGCACCCTCCTCGCTGAGGGACTGGGTACGATGTTCCTGCTCGTCGGTGTCGTTGGATCCGGAATCATGGCCGAGCGCCTCAGCCCCACCGATGTCGGATTGCAGTTGTTCCAAAACGCTGCAGCAACAGCAGCGGTTCTGATAGCAATCATCTCCATTTTCGGTACGGTGTCCGCCGATTTCAACCCGGTGGTGACCGTCGGTGCATGGCTCCTGGACTTAAGGAGCGGGAGGCAGGTGCTACCGGTGGTGGCTGCCCAGGTTCTTGGAGGCTGTGCGGGTACCGTCCTAGCAAACCTCATGTTCGATCTGACATGGGTGAATCTTTCCACGAAGACACGCAGTGGCGGACACTTGTGGCTTGCTGAGGTCGTGGCCACCTTGGGTCTCCTGCTGGTCGTGTTCAGCCTCATCAGGACTGCCCGACATTCGGCTATCCCGTATGCCGTTGGCGCTTACATTGGTGGGGCCTACTACTTCACCTCGTCGACCAGTTTTGCCAACCCGGCAGTGACAGTTGCCCGAAGCCTGTCCGACACCTTTGCTGGCATACAGCCTCTGTCAGTGCCGATGTTCGTTGTGATGCAGATCGTAGGCATGGGTATTGCCGTGGTTTTGATAGGGGTGCTGTTCCCATCGTCAGGACGATAGGTCAGGAGTCGCACTGGTCTATGGCTGGTTCACTGTCAACCCGTGCCTCTAGCCAGACAATCAGGTCATCGAAGTATTCGACTATCGCAGAAGAGTGCGTGGCTCCGGGGTAGACGAGACGTTCAAGGGATGCATGGTCGGCCATACCGCACAACTGGCTGAACAGGAAAGCACTACTGATAACTGGTATCTGTTCATCCTGATCACCATGGAGGATTACAACTGGAGTCTGGTTGGGCAACTGGTTCGTGTCGTTCTCGGTGAGTCTGGTCTTCCACTCTGGGATGTTGAATATGTCAGGGACTGTCAACAAGTCCGAAAAAAGAATTGGGTTGACAAGGTCCATGATGTGCCCGGTGCAGCCGTTCTCCAGCTCATCTTGGAGGTAGTGATAGTCGACATTGATCACCGCCTCCAGGTCTAGTTCCGAGTAGGAGGTTGCAAGGCCCGCAGCGGCCATGAGTATGTATCCCTGGAAGTCGGAGCCCTGAAGGAACGTTGATAGCAGGTCCACTTGCGATGGTGGTGCTCCTGCAGCGACTCCAACCAAGTCCAGGTCAGGAGCCAGGTCCTGCCATCGTTGGGAAACGTGCATGGCAGCATGTCCGCCCTGGGAGTGGCCCCAAACGACGAGGGGGCCGTCGGCACCGACACCCTCAATATTTTGGGCGGCCCTGACTATGTCAAACACACCTCGTGCCTCGCTCTCTCCAACCATGTAGGCATGCATGCCGGGTCCACCGAGACCCTCGTAGTCGGTGGCCACCACCACCCAGCCACGTTCCAGGAAGGGTGTGAGGACTGCAAGGTCGAACACATCTGGGAATGAGGCTGAGGGAGCGCATTGGTCGGCAAGACCGGTCGTTCCATGGGCGATGGAGAGAACCGGGCGTGGGGTCATGGCATCGGTGTCAGGTGCGGCGATGACTCCGGTTACCTCGATGGGCTCTCCGGCAACGGAGGTAGAGGTGTAGGTGACACGCCACGCCTCTCCGATTGAACCGATGTCTACAGGCTCACTAGACAGGAGAGAACCAGTCGGGTGTGCGGTCGTGGTGGGTGCAACAATTGTGGTGCTTGTGGTGCTTGTGGTGCTTGTGGTGCTTGTGGTGCTTGTGGTGCTTGTGGTGCTTGTGGTGCTTGTGGTGCTTGTGGTGCTT
>PBSS01000034.1 GCA_002726315.1 Acidimicrobiaceae bacterium | reverse complement strand
CTGGTCGCCGGCTTGCTCGCCCTGTCGGCAGGGCCTGCCACAGCAGTCGGAAGCGAACCCGGCGGCCTTCAGACTCTCATCGATGTTGCTGAGCCGGGCGACGTGGTGAAGCTGGAACCGGGCACCTACGACGGCGGGATAACAATCGACAAGCCCCTAACGCTTGTCGGCCAAGGCTGGCCGGTTATCGACGGCCATGGCGAGGGATCCGTAATCACGGTCGTGGCACCTGATGTCACCATTCGAGGTGTTGTGATTGCCAACAGCGGCAACCGCCTGGACCAGGAGAACGCTGGCATCACCTCGGACCTAAGCCCTCGTATCAGGATCATCGAGAATCGCTTCCAGAATGTGCTTTTCGGAATGTTCCTGCGCCATGCCCACGATGCCGAGATCCGTGACAACGAAATCGGCGGCATGGACCTGTTCATCGCCCGACGCGGAGACGGCATCCGGATCTGGCAGAGCGCCGGTGCGGTCGTTGAGGGAAACCACGTAGCCAACGGTCGAGACTCAGTGTTCTGGTTTGCCGACGGAATCACGGTCCGGAACAACCACGTAGAGGATGGCCGCTACGGCCTGCACTTCATGTACTCCGACGGCGCCGTGGTCGAAGGCAACGTCTTGGAGCGCAACTCAGTGGGTGCCTTCCTTATGTACAGCACCGATCTGACCATGGCAGACAACGTGTTTCGTTCGAACCGAGGTCCCAGCGGCTACGGCCTCGGGTTGAAAGATGTTGACGGCCTAGTGGTCAGCGGCAACCGTTTCGTGGAGAACCGGGTGGGCCTCTACGCCGACAATTCGCCTAGCAGGGTTGACCTCTACCACCATCTCGAATCGAACGTATTCGCGTTCAACAACATCGGCGCGCTGCTCGGTTCCACGGTCGCCCGCAACGTCTTTTCCGGCAATGCCTTCATCGACAACGGCGTACAGGTTTCCTCTGACAGCACCGGAGGCTTGCTCAACAACGAGTGGTCATACGAAGGCATCGGCAACTACTGGAGCGATTTTGCGGGATTCGACGCCGATCGCGACGGGATCGGTGACATCGCCTACGAAATCGACAACCTCTTCACCGATCTGATTGAGCGATATCCGGAAATAGCTTTCTTTTCGGGCACCCCTGCCGCACAGGCAGTCGACATGGCGAGCAAGACCTTCCCCAGCCTTCGACCCGAACCGCTCCTCACCGACAACTCGCCTCTCATCCGAGTTCCCTCCCTTCCACCTGCGCCCATGGCTGGTGGGACAAGCTCCCATGTTCTCGTGTTCCCGCTATCGCTGGGCCTACTTCTTGCCGCACTGATCGTCATGGTCGGGGGCCGCTTCCGGGTCTCGGAGCAGGTCACCAGTGGGGGTACAAGATGATCCGAGTAGAGCACCTGTCCAAGGCCTATAGGCACAAAGTCGTGGTCGACGACCTCAGTTTCTCAGTCACGGGTGGTGAGGCCGTTGCCCTGTGGGGGCCCAACGGAGCCGGAAAGACAACTGTCATCAGATGCCTGCTGGGGCTGATTGGCTACGAGGGCCTGATCGAGATTGGCGGCATGGACGCCCGTGCCAACTCCAAGGCGACACGCGGCCTGATCGGATACGTACCCCAGGAACTCGGGTTCTACGGGGACCTCACCGTCGCCGAGACCCTGGCCCTGTCCAGCGACCTGAGGGGCCTCCCCCGTACCCGAATCAGCGAAGTCATCAAGTCCGTGTCCCTTGAGGCCGAATCGAACAAGCAAGTCCGTGAACTGTCCGGTGGCATGCGACAACGCCTCGGCATGGCCGTGGCGCTCCTACCTGACCCACCCGTACTGTTGCTTGACGAGCCGACCTCTTCGCTGGACGTCGACGCTCGGCGACGGATGGTGTCGCTGCTGGACTCCCTACGGGGGCCTGATCGCGTACTCGTGATCACCTCCCACAGGGTCGAGGAAGTCGGGATGCTCGTTGACCGGGTGCTTGCACTGGATGCTGGGAACCTGGTTCATGAGTGCCCACCTGGAGAGTTGACCGGGCGCCTCAACCTGGAATCCTGGTTACACGTGGTCCTTCCCTCCTCGCAGACCACGACTGCTCTGGCCCACTTGGTGGCCGCCGGATTCGACGCCCACGAAAACGGCCACGGTGTGCTGGTCGGGGTGTCGCCAGAGGACAAGGTCTCGGCACTCGGGTGTCTCCGCGAGGGCGATTTCAACATCATGGATTTTGAGGTTTGGCGATGACGGCCACCATCGGTACCACTGGCTCCTCTGTCACCCCACGGGCCTTCGAGCTGCGCCCTGTCACCGTGATTGCCCGAAAGGTCGTCGGTGAGGCGTCAAGGGATCGATGGTTCTGGCTCTACTGCGCCGGGTTCGCAGTCCTGGCAGGCGCGATAACCGTTACGGCGGTTCCGGACCAGGGTCTCATCGGCTCCGGTGGATTTGGTCGCACAGCGGCCTCGTTGGTTGCCCTCGTGCAACTCGTGGTTCCACTCATGGCGCTGACCCTCGGGGCGAGATACCTAGCAGGAGAGCGTGACTCAGGGACCCTTGTCTTCCTGCTCTGCCACCCAATTTCCAGAGCCGAGGTGCTGGTCGGCACATACGTTGGCCTGGCTGGCTCCATGTTTGCCGCAGTCGCTACGGGCTTCGGTGCGGCCGGCCTGTTCAGCTTTCTTCGGTCAGCACCAACTGATCCCGTGCTGCTGATCTGCTTGGCGGCGCTGTCATGGTTGCTCTCGTTGGCCATGTTGGGCCTGGGCCTGTTGATTAGCAGCACCGTCAGGAGCACGTCCACTGCACTGGGAACGGCCCTGTTCGTCTGGTTGGCTGTCGTCTTCCTCGGAGACCTGGGAGTAATGGGAACCGTGGTGGCAACCCGACTTCCTGTCGGTGCCCTCTTCGCAACGGTAATGACCAACCCAGTCGAAGCCTTCCGCCTGGCATCGGTTATGGCACTTGACGGCTCACTTGATGCCCTGGGACCTGCTGGTACGTATGCGGTCGACAGGTTCGGAGATGGCATAGCGACCATCGCCCTAGGAGTGATGGTCGCGTGGACATTAGTGACAGGTGCCGCCGCCGTTTTGGCCTTCAGGCGCGGGGACCAGACATGACTGGCTCCAAGAGCCGGGCAGTGCCCAGCCGCCTGGCATCGCTGCTGGTATTGGTAGCACTGTCATCCGGCTGTGGAGCGACGGTGGCAGACGGAGTCCCCGAGATAATCGAGGGACGCTCGGTGTGTGACGAGTGTGGAATGACCATTGACGACATCCGCCTAGCGGCTGCTTGGCGCCTGCCCGACGGAACTTCGAAGGTGTTCGACGACATTGGCGGGATGCTCGTAAACGGAGAAGAAGTAGGAGACCTGGATTCCAAAGGCAGATGGGTCTTTGACCACGACACGGGCGATGCAGTACCGGTCGCCGAGGCATCTTTTGTAGCCAGTGGGAAGTTGGTCACGCCGATGGGATGGGGTGTGGTCGCCTATGCCCGCCAAAAGGATGCAGAGGCCTGGGCGACTTCACTTGATGGCCATGTCCTCAACTGGGAGGGCCTGGTGGCCTCCTACCAGGGTGGCCAACTGGGTATGCACGACCACGACATGAACCACAAAGAAGGGAATACAACACAATGAAGACCATGAGGATCATCGCTGCGGTGGCACTCGTCACCCTGTTCGCCGGGTGCGGTGGAACAACATCGGCCAGTAGTACTGCACCTGCGACCAAGGCGGTGGCAGCGGCCTCAGGCAGTGGAGACGTGTCAGCGGGCGCCGAGGTCTACAAGAGCACATGCTCTTCATGCCATGCACCAGATGCCAGCGGCCTCGAGGGCCTGGGAAAGCCCTTGGCCGGGAGCGAATTCATTTCAGGTCAGAGCAACGATGAACTGGTTACCTTCCTGAAGGTTGGCCGTGGTCCCTCGGACGCTGACAACGCCAGCGGAGTCCAGATGCCCCCGAGGGGCGGCAATCCGGCACTGAGTGATGACGACCTTCTTGACGTGGTCGTGTACCTGAAGAGCCTCGGATAGACCTAGCGAAACCATCGCCTAGCAGGCCTGACCCGCCAGGTACCAGAACTTCACAGTGCCACCGGGCTTCCACTACGAGTTGCTCGAAGAGATCGCGCCACATGGACAAAGCCGGCGAGTTGATGGCGTCACTACCTCCCGAACGGGCGGCACGCGACATGTCCGGTGCCATTGATTACCTCTTGGCCTATCCGTCAACGATCGGCGATGCCGTGGGTGTGACTGGATTTTGTATGGGAGGAATGCCCACGCTCATGATCGCTGCCCTCGAGGGCAGCCGGATGGTGGCAGCGGCACCGTTCTATGGTGCCCCGCTAGGCGATGACGGTCCTGACTGGTCCGGTCTCACAGCCAGGGTCGAGGGGCGCTTCGCTGCGGTCGACGACTTCTTCCCACCCGATGCCGTACAGGGCCTGGAGCCCACGCTCAGGGGCATGGGAAGAGACGTCACCTTTCACGACTATGAGGGGACCGGACATGCCTTTGCCAACGAGGAGAACCCACTTGGAACCCTCGATGAGAAAGCAGCGGCCACGGCATGGAACCGAACCTTGGACCTGCTACGTAGCAGTCTCTGAGGCCCGGCTCAGAGCAAGTCGACGGCCATCAGACCCGCGCCCAGCGCACCTGCGTCTGCTCCCAACTGGGCCAGTACCACTTCTACCTGGGGCCGGTGCCCGGACCCAACGATCAGTTGGCCTAGGTGGTTCTGGATGCCAGAGGACAGGGGTTCGCCGATCCGGACCAGACCTCCACCCACGACGATCTGCTCCAGGTCCATGATCATCACCAGGTTGGAAACACCGACCGCTACTAGGCGACAGAACTCGTCGAAGATTCGTACAGCATCCGCATTTTCGTCGGCTAGGGCATCGGAGACGTGGTTTCCCGTGATCGCATCAACTGATCCGGCCAGGGCAACACCAGCAGGAAAGCCTCCGACAGCTGCGGCCTCTTGCCCCATCCGCCCGAGTGCGTTGCCGGAACCGAAATACTCCCAGGGCCCCTGCATGCCTGTCACGTGAACCGGCCCGTCCAGGGCCACAACCATGTGGCCCGATTCTCCGGCGAATCCGCTGGCACCCTTGACGAGTCGTCCGTCTAGTACGAAGCCGGTACCGATACCGGTTCCCAGGGTCACGAATCCGAAATTGTCACAACCGCGACCCGCCCCCAGGCGGTGTTCGGCCAGTGCGCCGGCAGTGGCGTCGTTGCCGAGCACGACAGGCCGGCCGACCAGTTCTTCTAGGTCTGGGCCGATCGGGAACTCCAAGAGGTCAGACAGGTTGGGGGAGTAGCGGACGACACCGGACCTGTGTGCGAGGCCCGCCACGGCAAGGCCGACAGCATCGACGGGCTGACTCGAGTTCTCATCAAAGGTCTCGACGATTTGAGCGAGGGTCGAGACCAGTTGAGGACCTGTCCCGGAGCTGGAAACCTGGCGACGGTCCAGGATCTGGGCGCTGGTGGGATCGATGAGAAGGGCTCTCGCATTGGTGCCCCCAATGTCGATTCCTACGATCATGGCGGCACAGGGTACGACAACTGGCCGGGGAGGCGGTTCTCGTGGGGGACTGACCGGAGGTACTACACCCCGTCCACGATGACCGTCGTGCAGCGGGAGTTGGCATGGCGGATGGCTACTACCGGTGCGTATTCCTCTGAATCCAAGAAGGCCTGTGCTGTCGCCATGTCGGGGAACTCGACGATCACCAACCGTGTGGGTGACCACAGGTCGTCCTCCCGCACGTCCAGATCTCCCCCCCGTGCCCGGTAGGTGCCTCCGTAGGCCTCAACCAGGGGTGCTGCCAGGGCCTTGTAGCCCTCGTAGGCGTCAGCGTCCAGGACTGCGGTGTCAACAATCATGAAAGCGCTCATCGGTGTTCCCTCGTTTTCTCTCTCATCGGTGCTTGATACCGGTTAGGTCTGACATGGCTTCTGCAGACCGGGAGGGGTCGTCACTGCCCACGCTTCCGGTGATGATCCGACGGCGTACTGCAGCGGAGACAGTGTCAATTGTCAACACCACGCCGATGGTCAAGACTAGTACAGCGCTTGCCGCCGGGAAGTCGCGAAAGGTCAGGTGGGAGACAAGTTCTGAGCCGACACCACCGGCCCCGATCATTCCGAGTACGGCGGACGCACGCACATTTATCTCGAATCTGAACAACCAGTAGGAGCTGATGGTTGACATCACCTGGGGGAACACGGCCCAGCGGATGCTGCTCACCCAGCGACCACCAGTCGACTCGACGGCTTCAATCGGCCCGGAATCGATGCTTTCGATCGATTCGGTGGCCCACTTTCCAAGTGTGCCTATCGAGTGGATGCCGATTGCCAGGGTTCCAGCCCACGGCCCCAGTCCGGTTATGGGAATCAATATGACAGCCAGGATCAGTTCGGGTACGGCTCTGATTGCGTTGAACAATTGGCGGATCGGCCCCCTGATCCAGACGGGGGACAAGTTGTGGGCAGCTAGGAAGGCCAGTGGCAGTGACAGGAGGGCGCCGATGACGGTTCCAATCCACGCGATGTACACCGACTCGAAGATCTTCCCCACCGCTCCGCGTTCGTGTACTTGCGCGAACGCCGGTGGAACCATCTGCCGCAGGATCGCCCATGCGTCACCTGGTGCGTTCAGGAGACGGTCGAGGGTGACCTCCAATCCTGATATTGACCAGACCATGGCAACTATGAGGATTACGGCGAAGGCTCCGCGACGCTCCCTCATCCCCCGTGGTGGGGCTGGTCTCTGGGTGGTGGTCGTCATCTCAGATCAGTCGCTTCCGGAGGGACACGCTCACCTGCTCGATGACCCAGACCACTACGAAGATGATCACGAGTACTCCAAGCACCCGGCCAAAGCGGAAGAACTGGCGTTGGGCTTCCAGGACTCGGCCGATGCCGCCGGCGCCGACCAGCCCTAGGACAACCGATGCACGGACGTTCAACTCGAATACGTAGAGAGCGTGTGCCACGTAGTCGGGAAACACCGTGGGGAGAATGCCGGTGCGTAGAGAAGGAGTGTGGCGGCCTCCGGTGGACTTGGCGGCCTCAAGGGGGCCGGGATCGGCGCCGTCAACGGTTTCGGAGAACAACTTGACCATGACTGCGAGAGAGAAGATGGTGAGGGCCCATGAACCGGCGAATGCACCGATGCCGATGGCGGTGACCATGAGCTTGGCCCAGAAAAGGTCGGGTACGGCCCTGACCACGTTCATTACTGCCCGACTCACCAGGTAGGTCGGCCTGTTGGGGGTCGTCAATGACGACATCGCGAAACTGACAGGCAGTGCCAGCCCACATCCCACGATCGTTGAGATCACCGCTATCTGGAATGTCTCGATGAATGGTTGGAGCACGTTTTCGCGGTCAAATACCCATTCCCATGGAATGGGCCAGAACTTCTCCCAGAGCGGGTTCGTCCAGACCTCCCAGAACGTGGAGAGGTCAAAGCCAACCCTTACGGCGGCGAAGATGGTGAAGGCTGTGAGGGCTGCAGCGATTCCAACGGTCCGGGCACGCAGGCGCGGCCTTTCCGGGCGGATTGACTGACCGGGTGTGGGCGTCACCCGGCCTCCGAGCCGTCGGTCGGTGAATCGCCCATGGCCAGCAGGTCCTCGTCGGTGATGGAGCGGCCGTAGATCTCACGGAAGGTGTCGTCGTCGACGTCTGCGATATCTCCGTCAAAGATCATCTCGCCGTCCCGGAGCCCGATCAGGCGGCGTCCATACTCCTTTGCCAGGTCCAGGAAGTGCAGGTTCACCAGTGTGGTGATGCCGAGTTCCCGGTTGATCTT
>PBSS01000033.1 GCA_002726315.1 Acidimicrobiaceae bacterium | reverse complement strand
GCTGATTCCGGCCCTGTGGGCTACGAGCATGGTGGCGGCGACCGTCGTTGCTCCCGGACGACCGGCGGCCAGAACCCACCCCATGTCACGCAGGCTCACTTTCACTACGTCATCTGAAGTCGCTATGGAGGCAAGGTCGGCCCCATCAAGACCGACATGAATCGCTCCGTCCAACAGTGCCACGGTCGCTGGGACGGCTCCACCGGCACGGATGGCTCCCTCAATGGCATGTGCGGTTTTCAAATTCCGGGGACGTGGGAGGCCGTGGGCGATGATGGTCGACTCCAGCGCCACGACCGGTGCACCTGCGTTCAGCGCCTCGGCCACCTCGTCGCCGAAGCGGATCGGTTGATTGGATTCTGAATAGTCCTCCATTGCAGTCAGTCTCGCCGGTTCGCGACCCACTCAGACGTTGTGGGTCGCACGAAAGCGTGCTGGTGTCTCCCCAGTGAGGCGCCCGAACTGCCTAGTGAGGGTGGCCTGGTCGTAGAACCCGCATTCGGTCGCCACGACAGCGATCGGGTCATCTGAGTCGGTCAGGCGGGCTGCCGCCCTGTCGACCTTCGCCCTCAGCACGTACTGGTTGGGTGTGATGCCGAACACCTTCTTCATTCGGCGCTCCAGTTGGTCCTCAGAACACCCAGCAACCGCGGCCATATCCGCCACCCGGATCGGGTCGGCCAACCGTTCCTGGACTAGATCCACAACCCGGGTCAGGGACTCCATGGCGATTCCCTCTTCGCTCGGGGTCTCCAGGTCGCGGCTCACGCTCACCAGCCCCACGACCTTGCCACCTTCGACCACAGGCAACTTTGTGGTCAGGTACCAGCCGGTTGACAGGTCGGGTCGCCGGATCAACTCCAACTCGTCCCTTAGTGGCTCGCCGGTGGCGAATACCTGGGCGTCTTGGCCCTCGTAGTGTTCGGCAAGGGCCGCGGGAAATAGGTCAGAGGCTCGCGCGCCAACCACGTCTCGCCTCGACTGGCGACCCGAACGGCGCACGAAGGCCCGGTTGACCGCCACGTAGCGGTCGTCTGTCCCCTTCATGCAGAACATGACGTTGGGAAGGGCGTCAAAGAGGTCGAGGATCTCCTGACTACAGCCGAATACGGGCTGGCTGGCAGGGTTCTTGTCGGATTTGGCTGCCATTAGGGCGCTGATCGTACAAGACCACTTGGGACGGGTCCTAGATCATGTACCCATGGCTGATACGGAGACGCGACCGTGTCTGGGCGACTGTCAACCTGATTCCACCCCCGATGTGATCGTCGATGACGCGATTCGACTTGTCGGCAGGTGGTTGGAAGCGGCTAGTGCCGCTGAGACCTCCGATGAGCGTGATCTGGCTGATCGACTGCTTGGCCTCGTAGAAGATGAGAGCGGTGTCTTCTTCACCATGCAGTTCGTGGACAGGGTTGCCAGGAGTCGTCACAACAACTTGGCAGCACAGCAACTGTCGAGGCTGGTCCATGATCAGGTGCTCCCGTCCTTCCTTGGATCATTTGACAGGTTGATGCTGGCAGTCGGTGCGCGGCTCGCACGGTTGCTTCCAGCGTTGGTGGTGCCCTTGGCCCGATGGCGTATGAGAGGCCTCATCGGTCACCTTGTGGTTGACGCCGAGTCGGAGGCCATGCATGCACACATGACCCGTCAGAGCGACGACGGCTACGACCTGAACGTGAACCTGCTGGGCGAGGCCGTCTTGGGCGAGGCTGAGGCCGGACGCCGGTTCGAGCGCACCCTGGACCTGATCGTCGATCCTGAGGTGCCCTACGTGTCCGTCAAGGTTTCGTCGATCGCCAGCCAGGTGAATCTCTGGGCTTTCGAACACACCCTTGAGCGAGTCAAGAAGCGGTTACGTCCCCTATACCAGAGGGCGGCTGATCCAGGATCGGGAGGTGGGACCCCGACCTTTGTCAACTTAGACATGGAGGAGTACCGGGACCTTGAGTTGACCATTCGCGCCTTCACCGAACTGTTGGACGAACCGGATCTCAGGCACCTAGACGCTGGGATTGTCCTGCAGGCCTACCTCCCGGATGCACTTGGAGCCCTCCAGAGGTTGACTGCATGGGCCGATGCCCGTCATCGGGTCGGTGGAGGGCAGATAAAGGTCCGCCTGGTCAAGGGTGCCAACCTGGCGATGGAACAGGTGGATGCCGCCATGCACGGCTGGGAGCAGGCACCGTATGTGAGCAAGGCCGAGGTGGACGCCAACTACAAGCGTTGCCTCGACTGGGTGCTCAGGTCTGAACACATGGGTGCTGTCCACATAGGACTGGCCAGCCACAACCTGTTTGATGTGGCTTGGGCCCATCTCCTGTCTGAGGCACGTGGGGTTTCGGCCCAGATCGAGTTCGAGATGCTCCAGGGCATGGCACCGTCCCAGGCCAGGACGGTCCGCTCTGACACCGGTGGGCTACGCCTCTATACGCCGATCGTGGCCCGAGACGACTTCGACGTGGCGATCAGTTACCTGTTCAGGCGACTGGAGGAGAACGCCTCACCCGACAACTTCCTTCGGCACCTGCTCAGCCTTTGTCCGGGTACAGCGGAGTTCGACGACCAGGCCCAGAGGTTCCAGGTATCCGTGCTGGAGCGAACGACCGTGGGTACGGGTACCCGCAGGGGGCTCTCATGGGTAACGCCGGCAGCAGGCACCTTTACGAACCAGCCGGACACGGACCCGACGCTTGCCGCTACACAGGACTGGCTGAATGGGTTGTTGGGACGCCCAATGACTCCACTGAAGACCCCTGTCACCACAACGGTGGGTGAGGTAGACCGGGCGGTGGCCGCTGCCAGAGATGCCCAACGCAGGTGGGTGGCGACGTCTCTGCATGAGAGGCAGGCTGTGCTTCACCGCGTCGCCGACGAACTTGTCGGCCGGCGTGATGACCTCTTTGTTTCAATGACTCAGGAGGCCTCCAAGACCTGGACAGAGGCTGATCCTGAGATCAACGAGGCTGTCGACTTTGCCCACTGGTACGCGGACAGGTCCCTTGAACTGGAGGCCATGGAGGGGGCGGTGTTCACGCCGTTGGGAGTGATGGCCGTGGTGTCACCCTGGAATTTCCCAGTGGCGATCCCGACCGGTGGTGTCCTGGCTTCACTAGCTGCTGGGAATGCCGTCATCTTCAAGCCGTCTCGCATGACTCCCCGCTGCGCCGAGGTCATAGCGGAGGCCTGTTGGGCTGCCGGTGTACCCACTGACCTGTTGCAGTTCATCCGCACGGCCGATGCCGAGGTCGGCCGACGCCTGGTCACGTCGGTTGATGGTGTGATCCTGACCGGTTCCTATGAGACGGCCGACATGTTCAGGTCATGGAGACCTGACATGGCGCTCTTTGCCGAGACCAGCGGAAAGAACGCTCTTGTAGTCACGCCACAGGCCGATATGGACCTGGCTGCCAATGACCTCGTCAGGTCGGCGTTTGGACACCAGGGCCAGAAGTGCTCAGCTGCCAGCCTCGGCATTCTCGTAGGTGAGGTGTACCGAGACGAACGGTTCATGCGTCAGGTCGTGGACGCTGCGGCTTCGCTTGTGGTTGGTTCGACCGCAGACCCGGCAACCACCTTCGGCCCGCTGATCGGCCCAGCCACCGGAAAGCTTGCCGACGCCCTGACCACTCTCGACCCTGGGGAGAGGTGGCTGCTCGAGCCTCGTCGCCTCGATGCTGCCGGCTCAGCCTGGACTCCTGGAATCAAGATCGGGGTGTCACCGGGCTCGTCATTCCACCAGACAGAGTGCTTCGGTCCAGTGCTGGGGCTGATGGAGGCAGTCGACCTCGACGAGGCCATCTTGTTACAGAACGCGGTGGACTACGGATTGACCGGTGGGATCCATTCACTGGACCCCTCCGAGGTGGATCACTGGTTGGACCATGTGCAGGTTGGCAACGCCTACGTGAATCGTCAGATCACGGGGGCGATCGTGCAGCGCCAACCCTTCGGTGGCTGGAAACGTTCTGTTGTCGGTCCTGGGGCCAAGGCCGGTGGACCCGACTACCTGTTGCAACTTGGAACATGGCAGCCGGTCACTCCGGTCCGGTCTGCTGCGGCCCTGGCAGAGGCCGAGGAGAGTGACACCACCTGGTGGGAGTGCCATTACGGAGTGGGACATGATCCGACCGGACTGTTTTGCGAGGCCAACGTCCTGCGTTATCAGCCACGCCCAGATGTAATAGTTCGCGTAGAAAGGGATGCAGATCCGTTCGAGGTGGGCCGGGTGCTGGCCGCAGCCCGACAGTGTGGAGTTCGGCCCAAGGTGAGCCTTGCCGAAGAGGTGGACGATCAGTCGTTCATAGCTTCCCTGCCGGGTCACAGGTTCGGTCGGATCAGGTACATCGGTGGCGACCGTGGGGTCAGTGATTGGGTGAGGCGCGCGGCCATTTCAGCCGAGGTGGATCTCATAGATGCACCCGTAACCGCCAGTGGGCGCCTGGAGTTGAGGTGGTACCTCCGGGAACAGGCGATCAGTCGGACCCTCCACCGCTTTGGAAATCTGGTGGGGGTTACCACCTGAGAGCTTTGAACCACTAGATCTGTCGCAATGTAGGGATTAATGCAACTGAATCAGTTATAAAACTTGATTGGCGACTTCAGTCACATCCTGGCTGGTCTGCTTCGGGATCGGTGATGGCTAGGGCTCAATGATGTTAAAGAAGATGGGAAAATCGGTGAGGGTGCCCCAGAGGGCGAGCAAGCGTTCGGCATCGCCGCTCACAGTCGCTTTACCCGACTCGGTCAGGTCGCCAAGTTGGCCTCCCATTGCCACCAGTTCGTTTAGTGCTGTGCGGTTGCAACTAACCGTGGCATCTGGCGACACGTGCGACTTTCCTGGGGTGGAGTGGAGGGTGCCGTTTGAGAGTTCCACGCGGACGATTTCACCAGTGTCTGGTAGTTGCCAGTTGATAGTCAGGTGGCCCAGGTCCGCAGCGGGAGCACCGTCAACACGGATGGCTAGGTAGTCAAACACCTGCTGCAGGGTCATTCCTCGTGCCATTTCAGGCCTGGGTCGTTGCATAACTGGCACATCGATCGAGCCGTTTCGAAGCTCTTGGGCACCCGTCAGGTAGACGTCACGCCATGGCCCTGACTCTGCTCGGTAGGCAAGTTGTTCGAAGGCATCGGCTTGGAGCAGTCTGGCCTCCTCGCACCCGGGGTCAGCGAAAACGGCGTGTCGGAGGACCTCGGCCACCCACCGGTGGTCGCCGGCCTCGTAGGAGGCCCGCGCATTTTCCAGCAGGCTGTCCATCCCACCCATGAACTCCACGTAGCGGGCTGCGGCCTCGACGGGTTCGTAAGGGTCGAGGCTGGACGGATGGCCGTCGTACCAGCCCAGGTAGCGCTGGTAGACGGCCCTCACGTTGTGGCTGACTGTGCCGTAGTAGCCGTGGCAGAGCCAGTCGTTCCAGAGGCCTGAGGGGAGATCTATGCGAGCAGAGATTTCGTTCGGGGTGAACCCCAGATTGGTCAGGCGCATTGTCTGGTCGTGCAACCAGCGGTACAGGTCACGTTGGTTTGTCAAGTAGCTCCGTACAGCATCCCCGCCCCAGTGGGGCCAGCCGTGACTGGCGAAAACGATGTCTGTCTTGTCACCCCACCGGTCAAGGGCCTCGTCGATGTAGCGACTCCACATGAGAGTGTCGCGAACCAGCGCTCCCCGCAGGGTTAGCACGTTGTGCATTGTCGCTGTGCAGTTCTCAGCCATGCAGAGGATTCGGTGGTCCGGAAAGTAGAAGTGCATCTCGGCTGGAGCTTCGGTTTCCGGGGTGAGTTGGAACTCGATACGAATACCGTCGAGCACCAGCTCCTGGCCAGTTTCGGTGATGTCTATAGTCGGAGGCACCAGGGCGGACGAACCCGTAGGGAGACCTTTTCCGAGTCCCTGATCAACATGGCCGTGTTCATTCCATGGGATCAGTAGACCGAACTGGTAGGTGGTTCTGCGGGCCATGGCCGGCCCGGCGACCACGGTTTCGGCTACTGCCTCGCGAAGGAAGCCGTCGGGCGCCACGATTGGGACCTCTCCGGATTCGACACGCTCCAAGTCGACCATGCCTAGCACGCCGCCGTAGTGGTCGAGGTGGGAGTGGGTGTAGATGACCGCTGTGACGAGCCGTTCACCCATGTGCTCGGTGAGCAACTCGTACGCAGCACGGGCTGTCTCAGTGGTGGTCAGGGGATCTATGACAACCCAGCCACGGTCACCACGAATGAAGGTGACGCAGGAGGTGTCGAATCCACGAACCTGATAGAAGCCATCGCAGATCTCATAAAGACCGTGCTGTGCGTTGAAGCCTGCCTGGCGCCACAGTGCCGGGTTGACGGTGTCCGGAGTGGGACCCTTTACGAAGTCTGACCTGGAGAGGTCCCATGAGACAGGCAACCACTCGTTGGGTTGAATCTTCTCGATAACGGGCTCAGTCCTTGTGGCAATGAAGCCACGTGCCACGTCGGCTGCATCACTTCCATCGTCGGGCGGAAGGGAAGCGTCGAAGGCCTCAAGGTCTGCCTTCGTGTGTGATGTCGCTGGCTTGGGTGCTCGTGCCTCGTCTGTCATGGGTGTTCAACTCCCGGGAGGCTCACGGACCCGTGAAAACCGGCCCGGTGGTCTCATAGGTCGGTACCTCGCCAGGGCCGTCGTCGTAGCGACCCAACTCAAATCGGCCAACTACGAAGTGGTGAACCTCGTCAGGCCCATCGGCCAGGCGCAGCGTGCGCTGGGCCGTGTACATCGATGCCAGAGGAGTCCACTGGGAGACACCAGTTGCTCCGTGGATCTGGATTGCCTCGTCGATTATGTGACAGACCTTCTCGGGGACCATTGCCTTGACGGCGCTAATCCAGACGCGAGCCTCAGCGGTGCCCATGGTGTCCATAGCCCTCGCAGCGCGTAGCACCATCAGGCGCATCGACTCAATGTCGATTCGTGCGCGGGAGAGGACCTCCATGTTCTTGCCAAGGCGTGCGATGGGTTTCCCGAATGCCTCCCGATAGAGGCCACGACGGGCCATCAGCTCAACGGCTCGTTCGGCGGCACCGATTGAGCGCATGCAGTGGTGTATGCGACCCGGGCCAAGCCTTAGTTGGGAGATCTCAAAGCCACGACCCTCACCGAGCAGGAGGTTGTCGTAGGGCACGCGGCAGTCGTCGAAGGTCAGGTGCATGTGGCCGTGAGGGGCGTCGTCGTCGCCGAACACGTGCATTGGGTGGTCAATCGTCAGCCCCGGAGCGTCAGTTGGCACGAGGATCTGGGACTGGCGGCGGTGAGGCGGGCCATCAGGATCGGTCTGGACCATTGTGATCATGATTTTGCAGCGAGGGTCTCCTGCTCCGGAGATGTAGTACTTGGTCCCGTTGATCACCCATTCGTCTCCATCGCGTACGGCACTGCAAGCAATGTTCTTTGCGTCCGATGAGGCCAGGTCGGGTTCGGTCATGGCGTAGGCCGACCGCATTTCACCGTTCAGGAGCGGTTCCAGCCACTGTTTCTTCTGTTCGGGGGTACCGACCCGCTCGAGTACCTCCATGTTTCCGGTGTCAGGCGCTGAGCAGTTGAGAATCTCAGAAGCGATTGGGTTCTTTCCCAACTCGGCCGCTATGTACGCGTAGTCCAGGTTCGACAGGCCCTCGCCTGTCTGGGCATCGGGAAGGAAGAAGTTCCAGAGTCCCTTCTCGCGGGCCTTCATCTTCAGGGTTTCGATGATGTCGATCTGCCCAGGGTGGTAGTCCCAGCGTTCCTCACGTGTTGCACCTAGGTCGTGGTACTCGCGGGTTACGGGTTCCACCTCAGTGGCGATGAAGTTAACGACAGCGTCATAGAGGGGGCGTGCCGCCTCCGACATGGCCAGGTTCATGGATGTGTCACTCGGGTCTTCGATGTGTAGTCCGGGTCCGATCGGCATGGAGTCCTCAATGTATGGCTGGGAGTGGTGGCTAAGTCGTGCCGGAACCTAGGGCAGTTACAGGGTCCGACCCCAACCGGAGGTGTTGAATCGTTTGGAATAGCAGGCCTAATGAGTCTTCATGTATACGTGATACACGTAATATGTGATACACATACATATGGCTAATCTCACACTGTCAGTTGATGACGACCTCCTCTCCCGCGCACGTGTAAGGGCAGCAGTACAGGGAACCTCGGTAAATGCGGTAGTGCGTGATCTCATCACTGGTTTTGCTGCACCCGATCAGGTGGACGCGGCGCGCCGTCGGTTGGTGGCCTTGTCGATCTCCTCGGCCGCAGGATCCGGCGGGAAGTCAGTCACATGAGTGGCGCCACTGCTACCAGGATGTTCTTAGACACATCCGTGCTGGTAAGCCTCTTCGATGACGATGATCCAAGTCACCAGGCTGCTGCCCGGGCCGTCATGGGCGACAGTGAAGAAATAACCCTGGTCATCTCCACACGGGTCATGGCTGATTTCTACGAAACCATCACCCGTGTATTTGCGCGTCCCCTTCCCGCGATAGTTGCCGGCCGTGCGCTGGCTGACTTGGCGGATCTGGCTGTGGTCCATGTGGATTCCGACCTAGTCGCGTCGGCAGCCGAGACGGCCGAGCGGCACGATCTGTCGATTCGTGACGCCCTGGCGGTCGAAGCGGCCGTCACAGCGGGGTGTGGCCGACTCCTTACTCAGGTCCTTCCACACGGAATGCGCCTGCGGAGCCTCGTCGTCGAGGACCCTGCCTACCGAGAAGAACAGAAGTCACCATGATCGAGATTGACGGCCTCAGCCGATACGAGGTTGATGCATTCGGGACGCGTATCCACGTGGCCGAAGTGGGTACGGGACCGATGGTCTTGTTCGTGCACGGGTTCCCCGAGTCCTGGTACTCCTGGCGACACCAACTTCCTGTGGTAGCCGAGGCGGGCATGCGGGCGGTGGCCATTGACGTAAGGGGATACGGGTCATCGGATGTTCCTGACGAGGTCGAGGCCTACCGCCTCATGGACCTAGCGGGTGACTGCGTCGGTGTCGTTGAGGCCCTAGGTGAGCCGACGGCGGTAATCGTCGGACACGACTGGGGATCACCGATTGCAGCCGCTGCAGCGCGCCTGCGTCCTGACGTGTTCACAGCCGTGGCACTGCTGTCGGTGGCGTACGACCCGCGGGACACCATGCGCCCCACAGATGTATTCAAGATGATGGGCGGTGACGACGAGTTCTATATCGAGTACTTCCAGGAGCCAGGTAGGGCTGAGGCAGAGATTGCCGTTAATGCCGAGCGCTGGCTGGAGGGCTTCTACTTCACTGCCTCGGGCGACTGCCCTCCGTTTGCTTCTGATGAGAGGCCGATGGGCCTGATCGGTCCGGGCGAGAAGATGAGTGACTCTTTTCGATACCCCGACAAACTGCCAGCGTGGATGACGCTTGATGACCTGGCGTTTTATGCCGCTGAGTTTGCCCGTGTGGGATTCTCGGGAGGCCTCAACCGCTACAGGTGCGTGGACCTGGACTGGGTAGACCTGAGGGCCTGGCACGGAGCACCAATCAGGCAGCCGTCCCTGTACATCGGAGGTGAAAAGGATGGCCCCACCATCTGGGGAGCGGGCAGTATCAGCAGGTTCCCACAGACACTTCCCGGCCTCCATGCCGCGGTGATCCTGCCCGGGGTAGGCCACTGGATGCAGCAGGAAGATGCAACAGGGGTGAATGTCGCACTCTTGGACTTCTTGGAGATGCTTCGCTGAAAGGACTGTCTTCGGGGATCAGTTGATGGGAGCATTTCAACGAGTGCCTGGAACCGCCTAGGTTGTGCAGATGGCGGTAGGGGCAACACGCAGGTTGACCAGGACGCTGGAGTTGCGGCACGTCTTTGCACTTTCCACGGGGGCCATGTTCAGTGCAGGCCTGTTTCTTCTGCCCGGCCTGGCGGCTGCGAAGGCCGGGCCAGCGGCCGTGGTCGCCTATCTCATTGCCGGGTTGTTGGCGGTACCGGCGATGCTCAGTGTGTCAGAGTTGGCTACGGCGCTACCGAAGGCCGGTGGAGCGTATTACTTCCTGGAGCGGGCACTAGGACCTGCCGTCGGCACGATCACGGGGTTCGGGACATGGTTGTCGCTAGTACTCAAGGACGCTTTTGCCTTGGTTGGCATGAGCGCATACCTGGTGCTCATTGTGGATGTCGACGGAAAGACCCTGGCGCTCGTCCTAATCGCCTTCTTCACCCTCATAAACGTGGTCGGCTCCAAGACGACCGCTTCAGTCCAGCTCTTGTTGGTGGTGTTCGTACTAGCCATGATGGGCTGGTTCTTGGCCGAGGGCCTCTGGGACATTCAGAACCGGGGATTTGAGAACTCCAACTTGGATCCCTTCTTCACCACCGGAACTTCAGGCGTAGTCGCCGTCATCGGTCTCGTATTTGTCTCATACGGGGGTCTCACGAATGTGGCAAGTGCAGCAGAGGAGATAGACGATCCATCCCGTCGGATCCCACTCGGCATGACTCTGTCACTGGTTGTCGGAACCATGGTTTACACACTCGGGGTCCTGGTGGCAGTCGCTGTCGTGCCCGCAGAGGTTCTGCACAAGGATCTGGCCCCAATCCACACCGCTGCAGAGGCCCTAATGCCTTCGTTTGGGGCGTGGCTGATAGTGGTTGCGGCCTTGGCGGCGTTTGCCTCTGCTCTGAATGCAGGGATCCTGGCTGCCGCCAGATACCCGATGGCAATGGCGCGCGACGGCCTCATGCCCGTTCGTGCAGGTGGCCTCAGTCGATTTGGAACTCCCGCCACAGGTGTGATCGCCACCGGTCTGGCCATTGCCCTTGTGGTTGTGGCATTCGATGCCGAGGCAATAGCGAAATTGGCGAGCGCTTTCGTCCTGCTCATTCTGGGTTTGGTAAACGTTGCTGTGCTGGTGTTGCGAGCAGCTCGGATCCAGTCGTATGCACCCGCTTTTCGAGCCCCCTTCTACCCCTGGCTCCAGTTCGCTGGAATCGCCGTTTCCGCGGTGCTGATCCTGAAGCTGGGGACCACAGCTCAACTGTTCATGCTGGGTGTCATCGGAGTATCCCTTGGCTGGTACGCGGCCTATGGACGCTCAAGGGTTAAACGGGTCGGAGCCATACGCCACGTATTCGAACGCTGGGGTAAAGGGGTGGACCGTGGCCTAGATCGGGAGATGAGCGCTGCAATGGCAGGCCATGGACTGCGTTCTGACGATGACTACACGGGGCTGATAGCACGGGCAGCAGTGTTGAGCGTCTCCTCCGGTACAGACATCGCTGAGGCAGCCGAACGCGTCTCCGCTGTGCTGTCAGATCGCATCGGATTGCCAAGGGAGATAGTCAGCCAGCGGTTCCTTGAGACCGGTTCACTGTGGATCCAGCCCTCCGATGACCATCCGACAGCGACACCTGTGGCTCTGTTTGATGCAATCGACGATGACCAGTTGGTAATCGTGCGGGCAGCGGATGGGATCAGGATTCCGGCGGCATGGGGAGGATCAGGAGAAAGGGTGAATGCCCTGTTCTTCCTGGCCGGAACGGCGGTAAATCCGGGTCGCTCGTTGCGGTTGGCCGGAGAACTGGCCGGGTACTTGCATGGTGGGGCCCGGTTGATTGGTTCGGCTGGCACCGAAGCCGAGGTCAAGTCGGCGCTGCTTCCGGGGTTGACATTGAGACAATACGCGCTGATCCCGGAAGGGAGCGACGCCGGTCTCATCGGGGAGCGTGTTGGCGACATCGCGTGGCTGGATGGCGTGGAACTTTCAGCCATAACAAGGTTCGGGATCCTCATGCCAATCGATCCGGACCTGGTGCTAGAACCCGACGACCAGTTGACGATGCTGGGACCCGACGCCATGATGCCACCCGCAGGTCAGCCTGCCCCTCTGGCGTCCACCATTTCCTGAGAGTTCCTCAGTGGGTGAGTATTCGCTTCACTTCGGCTAGTCCTGCGATCGCCTCAGATGGGTTGCTGGCGACGGGTGCCAGGTTGAGGTCAACGGCTCCGGCATCGAGGAACGGGGCCAGCCACGTGGCGATCTCAGATGGCGTACCGACCGGCGAATATTTCTCGAACACGGAGAAGGGCGCGCCATAGAAAGATTCCATGGCGGGTGCCAGGATCCCTGCACCCTTTTCTGGCGTGTCTCCAAGGCCCACCCATACCTGATAGCCGTGTCGCCATTCCACTCCGGTTCGCCCAACAGCCACTGCACTTTCTTCTGTGTGGGAAACTCCCCTAGCGAACCGGTCCGGTGAGCACCAAGAGGCAAGCCAGCCCTGACCCCGAATTCCGGCCCTCGTAGTGGCTGCATCCGAACGGCCACCAACCGTGACCACGACTGGCGGGTCAGGTGCTGGCCTTACAGAGGTGTCCGGCACTTGGAAGAAGTCACCCTCATGGTTGATCGTCTTTCCCTCCAGCAGTGGAAGGAGCACGTCGAGGGCCTCGTCGGTCCGACGCCCTCGGGTGGCAGGGTCCACCCCTACCGACTCCATCTCGTGGCGGTCTTCGCCGCCCACTCCAATTCCGAAGGTGAGGCGACCTGGTGCGTCCTCTGCGAGCGTGGCGATCTGACGGGCTACGGCTACAGGATGTCGGAGGGCCAGCAGGTAGGCGCCAACATAGAGGCCGATAGTGGGGTGTAGGCCAGCCAGCCAGGCCATTGTAGTTAGGCCGTCGCGACCTTGGCCTCCCCTAAATGACACGTGGTCCGACGTGATCATGTGGTCAAGGCCCTTGTCAGCGGCTTCATTCACATAGGCCTCAGCCTCGTCGCGGGATACGAAGCCGGCCGGGGGGATTGAGACACCGACTCGCACCCGCCCGTTGGTCACGGACTCCTCTTTTGCCCAAATTGATCCCATGATGTAATGCGTTCGGCCGGCCGGGACCGAGGCGCTACACCCCACCTACCGGTCGGATGGCCCAGGGGAAGAAGGGCCAGCACTTCGTAGCGGTCCGGTATGTCACACAGTTGACGCACCTCGTCCTCATAGATGCGGTGCAGGGTGGTCAGAGTCGTGCCGAGGCCAAGTGACCGCGCTGCCAGCATGAAGTTCTGGACCGCTGGATACACAGATGCGTGGGTGGGGCCGACAGGCATCGGGCCCTCGTCGTCTTCCACGGTCATGTCGATTGAGGGCATGAGTATGAGTACAAGGACCGGCACGTGCTCAAGGTTCTGAGCTAGATGGATTGTGGCCCGGTTGTTGCGTTCCCAACTTTCCCGGGATGCATCGTCTGGGAACTCAGTCGGGGCTATAGCGGTCCCGTAGCGTGCCCACCCACGCCTGTAGATCTCGGCCAGGGCCAGTCTCTTGTCGGGATCCTGCACGATGAGGAACTGGTAGGGCTGGATGTTGCCGCCACTTGGCGCTTGAACAGCTGCCTTCAGGCACGTCCAGATGTCTTCCTCAGCAACTGGCTCATCGGTGTACCGGCGCATCGCCCGGTGCGTCATCAGCCCCTCAAGGAGACCTAGTTTCGGTCCGGTTTCCATACCCATGTTGCTGCTCTCCTAACGGCCCGTGAATCGGGGTTCGCGTTTCTCGACCAAAGCGGCGAGGGCTTCTGCGTGGTCCTCTGAGGTGAAGGTGAGCATCTCAAGGGCTGTGGACAGGTCGAATGCCGAGCCCATTGTCTGCTTGATCCAGGCGTTGATGGCCTGTTTCGTGTACTGGACCGCCTGCGGTGCACCGGCGGCAAGGCGCTTTGCCCATGCCAGTCCGGCGGCCTGGCAGGACTCTGCATCGGGTGTTGCTTCTGTGATCAGGCCCAGCCGGGCGGCTTCCTTTGCTGCAACAGCATCCCCGGTAAGTAGGAACCGTTTGGCCAGCACAGGGCCCAGTACGAGTGGCCACGCGATCGTGCCACCGTCACCTGCCACAATGCCGACCTTGACGTGGGGGTCACCCAGTCGAGCCGTCTCCGACATGACTACCACGTCACAGAGCAGGGCGATGCTGGCGCCCAGGCCCATTGCATGTCCAGTTACTGCACAGACCAGGGGTAGGTGGACGTCGAGCAGGTCCCAGATGAGTGACTTGCCGTCGAGTCGCAGGTTGGCTGCGAAGCCTGGTTCTTGGAACTCGGGGAACCAGGCGAAGTCCCCACCGGCCGAGAAGGCCGACTCGGTGCCGGTCAGGAGGACGGCTCTGGCTTCCCGTTCAGCTCGAAGGCGTGGGAACAGGTGCGTCAACTCGTGGTGCATCCGGCCGTCGACTTTGTTGAGGGCATCGTTGGCCTTGTCGATGGTGACTACGAGGACGTCTTCGTCGTACTCGAACCGTAGGTATTCAAAGTCATCGTTGGTCATTCCAGCGAGTTCACAACAGTGGGGAGTCGGTGTCCAATCGGCCGAGGCTGGCATCGTGGTGTTTGGCTTCGATGGCATTGTCAGATCGAACTTGGTTAGTGGTTCGCCGAGTGACGTCTCACTGCTCCAAGGGCGATTTAGGTACTACTTAGAGGGTGTGGCTTGAGCCACACCCTCTCCCAGGTCAGCCGATATGCCCACCCGGCAAGTCTTTGCTCACGTTGTTTGCCATGGGCGATAACTAGGTCGACAACCATGCACAGGTGGGCTGCTCTATGTGCCTGAAGCACTTTCGGTGGCGGGCGGGCCGAAAATGCGCGACCATCAGTTACTGGTCGAATGCCGGGGACCCCACTATTGGAGGTGGGGCGGCTCGTCCACATGACACCATGGGGGTTTGTGATGGAGGTATCTGTCACTGTCAACGGTGAGGTACGCACAGTTGACGTAGAGCCGCGCACCCTTCTTGCACACTTCCTGCGTGATGAGCTTGGGCTGACCGGTACGAACATCGGATGCGACACGAGTTCGTGTGGTGCGTGCACAGTTCTCGTGGACGGTCGATCCGCCAAGTCGTGCACGATGCTGGCCGTTCAGGTCGATGGAGCAGACGTAACGACCATTGAGGGCCTGGCAGGCAAAGATGGCCTCCACCCGATGCAGGAGGCCTTTCACGAGTGCCATGCCTTGCAGTGCGGATACTGCACACCTGGCATGGTGATGGCTGCGGTCTCCCTGGTAGATGAGTACTCCGATCTTGATGCCGATGGTGTCCGAGAAGGCCTCGAAGGAAACCTCTGTCGCTGTACCGGTTACCAGAACATCGTCAAGGCCGTCTTGGCTGCATCAGAGTGAGGGGGAACGAATCGTGACTGTCACAGATACTCCGTTTGCCGGTGGCGTTGTTGGTGAAGCCCGGCTCCGCAAAGAGGACCCCGCCCTTTTGACGGGTGAGGCCAAGTTCATAGATGACCTTGAGTTGCCCGGTGCACTCTGGGTGGCGTGTGTGCGCAGTCCCCACGCACACGCTCGCATCAATGGCATCGACACCTCTGATGCTCTCGCTGTCGATGGTGTCATCGCCGTCTATACCGGTACTGACCTTGCAGATACATGGGCTGCACCTCTGCCTTGTGCATGGCCAGTTACCGACGATATGAAGAACCCGGACCACTTCCCGGTTGCACAAGGAAAGGCCAATTACGCAGGCGATATCGTCGCAGTGGTGGTCGCAACGTCTCGCTATGCGGCTGCCGACGGCCTTGAGGGAGTGGTTGTCGACTACGAGCCGCTGGATGCAGTCGTCTCCGTCGAGGATGCGGAATCGGACAGGGTTGTAATACATGAGGACCTGGGGACCAACGTGTCCTATGAGTGGCCACTGATTCCTGACCCTGAGGGGGTCGATGCAGCCTTTGAGGCTGCGACACACCACGTCACTGAGACCTATGTACATCAACGTCTGATACCGGCACCGATGGAACCTCGTGGTGTCGCCGTGGTTCCAGCACCGCACAACGGTGACATGACTCTCTACTCGTCGACCCAGATTCCTCACGTCCTCAAGGTGATGGCTGCCTTGACTCTGGGTGTACCCGAGCAGAAGCTGCGTGTGATTGCCCCTTCGGTGGGTGGTGGATTCGGCTGCAAACTGAACGTCTATGCCGAGGAGATCCTCTGCATGGCCCTGGCCCAGCGCCACGGTGTTCCAGTGCGCTGGACTGAGAGTCGAACTGAAGCAGCAGGATCAACGATTCAGGGAAGGGCCCAACGCCAGACCATTGAACTGGCTTCTGATGCCGACGGGAAGTTGACGGCTGTACGGGCGACCCTCCTCGCTGACATGGGGGCCTATCTCCAGTTGGTAGCCCCGGGAGTCCCGCTGCTTGGTGCTTTTCTCTATCACGGCCTCTACGACGTGCCTTTCTACTCGTTTACTTGTAAGAGTGTTTTCACGAACCTCACACCCACCGATGCCTACAGGGGTGCCGGAAGGCCTGAGGCCACCTACGCCATTGAGCGTGCAATGGATGCCCTTGCGGTGGCGGTCGGGGTCGGAACTGATGAGATCCGCTCGCGAAATTTCATTCCGACCGAGAAGTTTCCCTACGACTCGCCTGCAGGCCTCGTGTTCGACTCCGGTGACTACCAGCCAGCTCTGGACAGGGCCAAAGAACTCATCGGATGGGATACCCGCATGGCAGAACAGGCAGAAAGGCGTGCGGCCGGCTCCACGACCCATCTGGGCCTCGGTATCTCTACGTACGTGGAGATGTGCGGCCTTGCACCCAGCCGTGTATTGGCATCGCTCAACTACGCTGCCGGTGGCTGGGAGTCGGCAACTGTTCGGATCCTTCCCACATGCAAGATTCAGGTTGTCACCGGCGCCTCGCCCCACGGACAGGGGCACGAAACCTGCTGGTCGATGATCGTCGCAGACCGCCTTGGTGTTGATCCAGATGATGTAGAGGTGCTCCACTCCGACACGGCGATCTCGCCGCTGGGAATGGACACCTATGGCTCACGGTCACTCTCCGTGGGTGGTACTGCTATCTGGATGGCCACCGAGAAGGTGGTCGAGAAGGCGGCGACCATTGCCGCGCACATGCTCGAGGCCAATCCAGAGGACTTGGAGTTGACGGGTGGCGTGTTCAGCGTCAAGGGCAGCCCAGAGGCAGAGGTGCCGTTGGCCGGGGTGGCATTCGCGGCTTTCACGGCACACGACCTGCCAGACGGAGTAGAGCCGAACCTAGAGGCTCAGGTCACCTGGGATCCGCCCAACTTCACCTTCCCCTTTGGTGCCCATATCGCCCTTGTCGAAATTGACGAAGCGACTGGCGCGGTCGACCTTGTCGACTACGCGGCCTGCGACGACTGTGGCAACCAGATCAACCCGATGATCGTTGAGGGCCAGTTGCACGGCGGCATAGTCCAGGGGATCGCTCAGGCTCTCTGGGAGGAGGCGATCTATGACGAGGATGGCCAGTGTCGCTCTGCGAACCTGGCCGACTACCTGGTGCCGTCGGCAGCCGAGTGCATTGACATGAAGTTGGACCACACAGTCACGCCATCTCCCACGAATCCAATGGGAGTCAAGGGGATTGGCGAGGCAGGGACCATAGCGTCCACGGCAGCCGTCATGAACGCAGTCGTTGATGCGCTGAGACCACTGGGTGTGACCGAGATGGCGATGCCGGCTTCACCGATGGCTGTTCGACGAGCCATCGAGGCCGCCGGGGGAGGTGCATCATGATCCCCGCCGCAGTGGGATATGTACGGGCTGACTCGACTGAGGAGGCAGTTGCGGCCCTCAGGGAGCACGGCGATGAGGCCAAGCTGCTTGCAGGAGGCCAGTCCCTGATACCGCTGATGCGTCTCCGCCTTGCCAGGCCGGGCTTGCTGGTTGACATGGGTAGAGCCGATGACCTGCGTGGCATCTCCGTTGACGGGGACACTGTTTCCATAGGGGCATTGACGAGCCACAGTGATCTTGAACATTCGGCTGAGCTGGCAGAGGTCTGTCCACTGCTTGCACACGTAGCTTCCCAGATTGGCGATCCGGCAGTTAGACACAGGGGGACCCTAGGTGGCTCGCTGGTACACGCAGATCCGGCATCTGACCTGCCAGCAGCTGTGCTGGCACTCGGTGGAACCCTTGTGGCAACAGGGCCAGACGGCTCGCGAGAGATTGAGGTTTCTGATTTCTTCACGGGATTTCTAGAGTCGGCCCTTGCAGCCGACGAAGTTCTTATCGCTGTTCGCATACCGATCTCCACCGGTGGCTGGTCGTACCAGAAGTTCAACCGGCGCGCCCAGGACTGGGCGATTGTGGGGGTGGCCGTTGCCGAAAGTGGTGCCGGCGTGAGTCTTGTCAACATGGGTTCCACCCCGTTGCGCGCCTCGGCGGTCGAGGCCGCTGTGGCAGGAGGTGCGGGTGTCAGTGATGCGGCAAGCGTCGCTGCTGATGGAACCGAGCCTCCCTCTGACAACAACGCGGACGCCTCCTACAGGGAGCACCTCGCCCGGGTGCTCACCGAGCGGGCCCTAGTGGACGCAGGAGCATGATCAGCATTAGTCAGCGGCATCGGCTGGTTGCTGGTGGCCGTTGGGCACGACCCGGCAGATGGGTAGTGAGGGGCCGTTCCATGCCCTTGTTGGACGAGAGCCGCGGCGAGTCGGACCGATACCGCTACCAGGCTCTGAGAGATCAGCGCTCCACCCGCTGGCGGTCACGTGGGGTGGCCCTGCAACACCACCGGTAGGAGTCGGTCATTTAACTGCAACCACCACTAACTCTAGGACTGGAGCAGTGTGGCCGGTCGTCTTGGTGCCGTGGCCGAGGTGATTTGCACAGACAACGGGGTAGTGCTGGAACTGGTAGCCAACCGGATCAGGTCCCTAGAGAAAGTTGCTTCCACAGAGGTGCTCTCGATCGTGAAGATGGAATAGTTGGTCTTCTTGTGGGGTGCGGGCTGACCGGCCGCTGGTCGAACTACCGCAGAGCATCGGCCATCGTGTCGATGAGGCGGCTGATCTCATCGTCTGTGATGACGAGCGGGGGACAGATGGCTAGGCAGGTGCCTATGGGTCTCAAAATGACACCGGCGCTTAGCATCTTGTCGCGTGCCGATACTGCATCGTTACCCAGTTCAGCTGCGTAGATGGCTCCCAGTCCCCGCCAGGATTCGATCAGGCCGTCACCCTTGAGGGCTGCAAGCCCTGATCTGAGTTGGCTGCCGATGTTGTCGACACGGTCTACCAGCCCCTCGGTCTCCATCAATTCGATGTTGGCTATCCCTGCAGCACAGGATGCGTGGTGGCCCGAGTAGGTGTAACCCGTGCGGAGCAGGAAGTCGGGCTCCTCGAGCTCATTGCAAACATCACGCGAAACGATTACACCGGACAGCGGCTGGTAGCCCGAGGTTACGCCCTTGGCGAAGATGATCAGGTCTGGGGTGACACCGAAGGTCTGGGCACCGAACCAATTGCCGGTACGGCCAAAGCCACAAATCACCTCATCGAAGATGAGTAGTGCTCCATTGTCTTCGCAAAGACGGTGCAGCCCCTCAAGGTAGCCATCAACGGGCGGGTGTACGCCGCCGCCCCCTTGGATCGGTTCGGTTAACACGGCTGCGATTCTCTCTCCGTGTTCGGCAAAGATCGTGGCAGCCACCTCAAGATCGTCGTGGGGAACTTCAATGAAGTGAGGTATGAGGTCACCCCAACCCTCACGGTTCAGGGTGATGCCCTGGGCAGAGGTGCCACCAAAGTTGGTGCCGTGGTAGCCGTTGGTCCGCTTTACGATTATCTGACGGCCATCGTGGCCGCGCCGCTGTTGGAACAGCCTGGCGATCTTGAGTGCTGTGTCGACGGCGTCAGAACCCGAGCAACCCAGAAAAACCCGCCCGTCAACGAGTGGTGACCGCTCAACGATCATCTCGGCCACCTGTGCCGCAGGTCCGTTGCTAAACGGTGCAAACGTGTGGTACGCCTCGATTTGGCGCATCTGGGTCGCGACTGCGTCGATGATCTCAGTCCGGCCGTGCCCTACCTGGCAGAGCCATAGGTTTGCGATGCCGTCTATGTAGCTCTTGCCCGACGAGTCGAAGACGAGGGAGCCCTCACCTCTCACGATGTTGAGGTAATCGGACTCGGGCTTGTTTGGTGGGGCAAAAGGATGGAGCAGTGCGTTGGTCATCGAAACAGCCTCCTGATCGTGCTGGATGGTACGCCTGGTCTGACTAGATTGCGGTCCTCAGGTCGACTGAGAACAGCTCCACCCACCAATAGGACGGCCATGACGGCGGACACGGTCATCCAGACGACCATGTCGCTGGTGGTGCCGTAGATGGCAGCGAACGCAAGAGATGCCACGGCGCCCGTGGCCACCTCGACTGCGGTCATCAGGCCCTGGGCCGCTGCCTGTCGTGCCTCGGGCACGGCGGCAGACACCAGCATCGGTGTCGATGGAAAGCCCAAACCCTCGACGACCGATGCGGCAAGGGTCAGAACAATCAGCGACCAGGCACCCGGGATGATTCCATAGAATCCGACAATGGTGGTCATGATCGTCAACGTTCCTATTGACCAGCGGCGTGCGCCGTAACGCTGGGCCAGAATGCCACCAATTGGTGAGAACACGGGGAGAGGTGCAGCCACCAAGGTTATTGCCAGTCCGATGAGCACCTGTGAGGCCCCCCTGGAGTCCAGTTCCAGGACCCATACCGACTCAAAGGCCCCGATTAGAACGAAGTAGGCGGAGGCGATACAAAGAGCACCGATAAGCCTTCGAATCCTTAACAGGCCCGCCATCCCGAGGCGCTCGGTGTCTTGTTCGGCAGCATCGGGTTGAGCCCTGAAGGCAGCGGGCAAGAGAAGCAGAAGGAATGCGGCCGATACCCAGAACCACGCACGGAACCCACCTATGGCGGTTACACCGACGGCAATGAGTGGAGCTACGACGAACCCACCCACGTCGAAGGCCCCAAGCCGACCAAGGTTGCGTCCCAGATGGTCGGGGTCGGCCACGATCACGACTCGCCGCGCAGCCGGACTTCCCGCACCGAGAGCGAAACCGAATACTGCACGGCCCAACACGTAGTGCCATAGCTGGTCGCCTATTGCCAGTACAACGAGTGCAACGGCACCTGCAATAAGTGCCAACTTCAAGAGTTGTGGTGATTTTCCCCTGTCAGCAAGTGGCGCCAACACCAGGCTGGCGATGAACGCCGTAGCGAATCCGGCAGCGATGGACAAGCCGATACCGAAGTCTGAAAAGCCCAGCTCGTGTTTCAGCTCAGCCAGGAGGGCGACCACCCCACCCAGACCTGCAGACATCCCGAACACGATCAGGTAGTAGGGGGCCAGGCTGGCTCTCTTGTTGGTCTCTGTGGGCGACACGTCCGTCGTCATTCCTGCTAGCGGGTTCGGCATTCTCGCACAGGGGACTGCTTCCACTTGAACCCAATCCAAGCTCTCGGTAGCGCCACATCTCGTTGCTGTGGGAGCATTGAGGCACTGATGCTGGAGTTCACACAGGAGCAGGATGCGTTTCGCGGGATTGTCCGGGAGTTCGCCGAGGCAGAGATAGCCCCTCACGCTGAGGATTGGGACAGGGAGCACACCTTCCCGACCACAACAGTTCTTGCAATGGGTGAACTGGGCCTCTTCGGTCTCATGTTCGAGTCGGAGTGGGGTGGGGCAGATGCCGGTCTCACCACGCAGTGCATCGCCATTGAAGAGGTCGGTCGAGTCGACCAGTCAATGGGCATCACCCTTGAGGCAGGTGTGTCGCTGGGGGCCAGGCCAATAGCCGAATACGGCACCGATGACCAGAAGGCGCAGTGGCTACCGGACCTAGTGGCTGGCCGTCGCCTGGCTGCCTTCGGCCTGACCGAGCCAGACGGTGGTTCTGACGCCGGTGCCACGTCAACCAGGGCTGTACGAGACGGCGCCGAGTGGGCAGTTGATGGCGCGAAGACTTTCATCACCAACTCGGGCACCGACATCACGAGCCTCGTGACCGTAACCGCCCGTACCACCGACGGTGTCTCAGCCATCGTCATTCCTGCAGACACACAGGGCCTGACCATCGAAGCTCCCTACCGAAAGATGGGTTGGCATGCCTCAGACACCCACGGCCTGGTTTTCGAAGACTGTCGCGTACCGGCTGAGAACCTGCTGGGTGAACCAGGCCGGGGTTTCGCACAGTTCCTTTCAACGCTGGATGACGGACGTGTGGCCATTGCAGCTCTGGCAGTGGGTCTCATTGCTGGATGCCTCGACGAGTGTGTGCGCTACGCCAATGAGAGAACTGCCTTTGGTAGGCCCATCGGCTCGTACCAGGCGATTGCTTTCAAATGCGCCGACATGGCGACCTCACTAGAGACCGCACGCCTTGCCACTTATCACGCTGCTGGCCTCCGCGATGCCGACAGGCCCTACAAGCGTGAGGCCGCAATCGCCAAACTCCATGCGACCGAGGCCGCCGTCACCGCAGCCCGTGAGGCGACCCAGGTGTTTGGGGGATACGGGTTCATCGATGAGACTCCCGTCGCACGCTTCTATCGGGATGCCAAGATTCTCGAGATCGGCGAGGGCACCAGTGAGATCCAGCGTCTGGTCATCAGCCGCGAACTGGGGCTGGGGGAACCCCGGTAGCCTCGGCTCTCAAGGATGGAATGGACGCGGGGGCATGGTGTCAGATGCAGAGGTGATTTTGGGGCGGGCTAAGCCGCTGGGCATGTACCCCCACTACAGGCGAGCTGGCGACCTCATCTTCGTCTCCGGGACCAGTTCGCGCAGAGCTGACAACACCTTTGTTGGTGCCGAATCGGATGGCTCGGGTGGCATCGTGTTTGATATTCGGGAGCAGACTAGGGCGGTCATCCGCAACATCGCTGGGATTCTGGATGCAGCTGGTGCCGGCCTCTCCGACCTGGTTGAGTTGTCCACCTTCCTCGTGGACATGGATGACTTTGAAGGTTACAACGAGGCGTACAGCGAGTTCTTCGACGAGTCGGGTCCAGCCCGTACCACCGTGGCCGTGCACCAACTTCCGGAGCCACACATCATCATCGAGATAAGAGCCACGGCTTACTGGCCTGTCGAGAATCAGGAGTAGATGATGCCCGCAGCCGACAGTATGAAGGCCTTCAACTTCCAGGCTTGGATCGATGAACACCGGGACCTCCTCAAGCCCCCCGTCAACAACAAGCTCCTATGGGATGACGGTGATCTGATGGTTTTCGTCGTTGGTGGGCCGAATGTACGCACCGACTACCACGACGATCCGGTGGATGAGTTCTTCTATCAGTTAGAGGGGGACATGATCCTCCGGGTGATGGAGGAGCACGGTCGACCACCGGTTGACATACCTATCCGAGAGGGCGAGGTGCTCTTCTTGCCAGCCCACACAAGGCACTCACCGCAGCGACCTGAAGCCGGAAGCATCGGTCTTGTTGTCGAACCGGCGCGGCCGCCGGGTGAGAAGGATGCCTTCGATTGGTACTGCCCAAACTGCTACCAACTCGTCTACCGGGCAGAGGTGCTACTGGATTCGATCGTCACTGACCTGCCGCCTCTTTTCGCCGCCTTTTATGGAGACGAGGAGAAGCGCACCTGCGGATCCTGTGGGCACTTGCACCCATCGCGTGACGACTAGTGGAGATAGATGCCCATTCGCGCTTTGTTCCGAGGTAGGCGTGGCTGACACCTTTGACACCACGCCTGCTTGCGCAGCACGGCTTGATGCTGAGGACGCCCTGGCGCACATTCGCGATGATTTCATCATTCCAGTCACTCCTATGGGCGATGAGGAGGTCTACCTGGCTGGCAACTCGCTGGGGCTCCAGCCCAGAGCCGTGCGGAATTACGTGGAATCCGAACTGGATAAGTGGGGCCGGTTGGGTGTGAAGGGCCATACGGAGCCCGACAGGACGCCTACTTTTCCCTGGCAGGCCTACGAGGAGTCCCTAACCGACCAGATGGCGACCCTCGTCGGTGCGTTGCCAGCCGAGGTGGTGGTGATGAACGGCCTCACCGTGAACCTCCACTTGCTCATGGCCACCTTCTACCGCCCAACGCAGTCACGCTTCAAGGTGCTCATCGAGGAGCATGCCTTTCCATCGGACCACTTTGTGGTCGCTTCCCAGGTCCGTCACCATGGCAGGTCAGCCGAAGAGGCCATGGTGACAGCCTCACCACGCCCCGGTGAGGACTTGCTGCGCACCGATGACCTCTTGGAAACCATCACCAAACACGGTGACGAGTTGGCCCTCGTCCTGCTTCCGGGGGTGCACTACTACACGGGTCAGGTGCTGCCGCTTGCCGAGCTAGTTGAGGCGGCCCATCGGGTGGGTGCCATGGTCGGTTTCGACCTGGCCCACGCTGTTGGCAACATCCCCTTGGGCCTCCACGACGACGGAGCCGACTTCGCTGCTTGGTGCACCTACAAGTACCTCAACTCTGGCCCGGGTGCCACCGCTGGTTGTTTTGTCAACCAACGGCACTTGGGCAGGAACGACCTCAACAGGTTTGAGGGCTGGTGGGGGACTGACAAGACCACCCGCTTCCAGATGGAAACCGTATTTGAACCGATCCCAACAGTTGAGGCATGGCAACTCTCCAACCCTCCAGTCCTCTCAATGGCTCCCATCAGGGCTTCGCTTGACGTGTTCGAAACCGTGGGTGGAATGGGCCCGCTGCGGGAGAAGAGTGAGAAGCAGATCGCCTACCTGGACCACCTGTTGGACCAGATGCTTGCTGGACGAGTCGAGTTGATCACTCCGAGACCCCTGATGGAGAGGGGTTGTCAGTTCTCCCTGCGGGTTCTGGCCGAAGGTCATGCTGGCAGGAGGGTATTAGAGGCGCTGGAGGCTGAAGGCGTCACCTGCGATTGGCGACACCCCGACGTCATCCGGGTTGCACCAGTGCCTCTCTACAATTCCTTCACGGACATCTACCGCTTCGCGAAGGCCATGGACGGGATCCTGTCGTGACAAATCACGTCACCATTGTCGGAGCAGGCCCGGCCGGGTCAATGCTCTCAATCCTGCTTGCCCGTCAGGGCCTGTCTGTGTCCATGTACGAGAGCCGCCCCGACATGCGCACTACCGATATTGGGGCTGGTCGCTCCATCAATCTGGCCCTCGCAACCCGGGGCATCGAGGCACTGGCAGAGGTCGGTGTAATGTCGGAGGTCGAAAGGATCCTGATCCCGATGATGGGGCGGCTGATTCACGATGAGACCGGTCGCACCTCGATGCAGCCCTACGGCAGTCGTCCACACGAGTACATAAACTCAGTTTCCCGCACAGCGTTAACCAGCATCCTGTTGGACGCTGCAGAGGCCACTGGCCAGGTGGACATCCACTTCGACATGCGTTGTCGCGGGGTCGATTTTGACGGGGGAACCCTCCGCTTCATCGACTCCACATCAGGTGATGAGAGTCGCGTTCCATTCACGACCATCTTTGGTACCGACGGTTCGGCATCACCGGTCCGTGAGGCCCTACTAGAGGTCAACGGTGGCAACGTGGACATCGAGCCCCTGACACATGGATACAAGGAACTGACAATGCCGGCGGACTCCAAAGGAGGTTTCCAGATTGAAAAGGAGGCTCTCCACATTTGGCCTAGGCGAGACTTCATGTTGATCGCTCTTCCCGACCTTGTGGGAACGTTCACGGTCACCTTGTTTTTGGCCAATGAGGGCCCCATCGATAGTTTCGAGCACCTCACATCGGATGGGGAAGTACTCGGCTTCTTTGAGAAGCACTTTGCCGACTTCGCTCCCCTGGTGCCCGACCTGGCAAACCAGTTCACCGATCATCCTCACGGTCGCCTCGCAACGGTTCGCACCACCGGCTGGGCACACGCCGACCGAGCGGTGGTTCTGGGTGACGCCTCCCACGGAGTGGTTCCGTTCCACGGACAGGGAATGAACGCGGCATTTGAATCCTGCATTGTGCTGGATGGCTGCATGCGCAACAATCCAAACGATTGGGCCACGGCATTCGCAAAGTTTGAACAGGACCGTAAGCCTGACACCGATGCCATTGCCGACATGGCTGTTGCCAACTACGTAGAGATGAGTTCGAGCGTGGTTGATGAGCACTACCAACTCAAACGGGCCGTAGCCCTGGAATTGGATCACCTGTGGCCCGAGCAGTTCACACCCCGGTACGCCATGGTCATGTTCAACACAATTCCCTATGCCGAGGTGCAACGACGGGCCATTCTGCAGGGAGAGGTCCTGGACCGGCTTACAGAGGGCCTAACCGACATTGATGAGGTGGACTGGGTGACTGCAGAGGAGATGGTCGTCGGACTTGACTTCAACCAAGTATCCAAAAAGGGGGCTTGACTATGGACCTCACCTATGGCCGTTACCTCAAGGTGGACGAACTTCTGGACCTTCAGGAGTGCCTCTCAGACGGGCCAGAACATGACGAGATGCTGTTCATCGTCATCCACCAGGTGTACGAACTCTGGTTCAAGGAGGTCCTCCATGAGGCCGACATGCTGGTTGTCAACATCGAGGCGGGTCGTCTTGACAGCGGCGCCCACCAGCTCAAGCGCATACTGAAGATCCTCAAGACCCTCGTAGCGCAACTGGATGTGCTCGAAACCATGACACCGCTCGAGTTCGAGTCCTTCCGCAGTTTCCTTGAGAGCGCCAGCGGGTTCCAATCAGCGCAGTTTCGCGAATTGGAATACACCCTTGGCTTGAAGGACCCGCAGCATCTGGAGTATTTCGATGAGGGCTCGAAGGATCGCCTTCGCCTTGAGGAGCGTTACAACTCACCGAGCATCTGGGCCACCTTCCTGGTCCACCTCAGCGCTGCAGGGTTCGCTATCCCTGCTGACGTCTTGGAACGAGACGTCACCGCTCCAACCACTGCTTCACCAGGGGTGCAGGCGGTGCTTGTGGACATCTACCGAACTCGCCCAGACCTCACTGAGATGTGTGAGTCACTGACCGACTTGGACGAGGGCCTTCAGGAATGGCGGTACCGACACATCAAGATGGTGCAACGCACCATCGGTGCCAAGATCGGCTCAGGAGGATCCTTGGGAGTTGAATATCTGCAGTCAACACTGTTCAACCCCGCGTTCCCAGACCTCTGGGAGATCAGGACAGAGTTCTAGACCGTCGAAGCGGTCACGTGACCAGGTGGAGGAAACCAGATGAGCCATGACCATCACAGACATGACCACGACAAGGGATTCATGGCCAATGTCCGTTGGCTGTTGAAGATCCGCAAGTTTTGGCAGGCCGACACAAACAGAGCAATCATCGACATGGTTGATCCACAACCCGGGGAGAGCCTGCTTGACATTGGTGCAGGCATGGGCCCAGCCACGGTATTGGCAGCAGCCCGGGGTGCGGCAGTCGTGGCGGTGGAACCGTCGGGTCTGATGAGGTCAATCTGTGGAGTAAGGCGGCTGTTTCAGCGCGCTCGTTCCCGAATCACGATTGAGCCTGGAACGGCCGAGAACCTTCCTGTGGCCGGTGGCTCTATGGACGGCCTCTGGACTGTCAACTCCATACACCACTGGGTGGACCTTGACCTAGCTCTTGCCGAGTTGGCCAGGGC
Organism: Acidimicrobiaceae bacterium; assembly: GCA_002726315.1. Classification (GTDB taxonomy): domain Bacteria; phylum Actinomycetota; class Acidimicrobiia; order Acidimicrobiales; family MedAcidi-G1; genus UBA3125. Next base: position 2,499 of record PBSS01000033.1, on the reverse strand, counting down.
GCTCGCACCGGGCGGAAGGATCGTGCTCATGGATGAGGACTTCACCCACCCCGACCACCCTCTGCATGAGACCCACCACGACCACGAGGACGAAATGACCAATGTCGAAGTGGACGAGATCGCCACGTTCCTTGCAACTTTGGGCTTTGAGGCGAGTGGCCACAAGACCGTGGTGGCAGGTGTCCCTGTCAAGTTGATTCGGGCCACCAAGTCGACCTGATCCAGTTGTCTTGGGGTCGTCTCATTTCGCCACTCATGGTGGCAACCTAGATAGTTGTCCAGACTGGTAACAAAGGGGTTGGCATGGTCCGTACTGCGGTGAATGGAGTCGAAATCGAGTACGAGGTGTTCGGCGACGATACCGACCCCACACTTCTCATGATCATGGGTTTGGGTGCCCAGATGACGGCTTGGCCTGTCGAGTTTTGTCATGAACTCGCTGGGCGGGGACATCAGGTGGTTCGCTTTGACAACCGCGACATCGGCCTGTCTAGCCACCTAGACCACCTGGCTGTGCCCGATCTTATGGAGGTAATCGGTGCTGCGATGGCCGGCAAGAGCCTTGATGTGCCTTACGCGCTCGCTGACATGGCAGCGGACTCGGTCGGGCTGCTCGATGCATTAAACCAAGAAGCCGCCCACATTGTCGGGGCCTCGATGGGAGGCATGATCGCCCAACGGCTTGTGATCAACCATCCGGAACGTGCTCTGTCTCTGACGTCCATCTTCTCAACACCGCGCTACATTCCTGCTGATCCTGATGTCGTGGCCTTGTTTAGCCGTCCTGATCCGGGAAGCTTCGAGGGTCGTATCCAGGCAGGTGTTGAAGGTGCCCGCATGGTGTCAGGTGGGGTCTTCCCATTTGACGAGGAACTTGTTCGCCAGTACATGGCCACCAGCATCGAGCGATCCTGGCACCCGGAAGGCCAGCGGCGGCAGATGGCTGCGATCGTGGCGGATGGTGACCGCACCGAGGAGCTGCGCTTGGTCGATCTGCCGACCCTCGTGGTGCATGGAACCCATGATCCCCTCGTTGTCCCCCAAGGGGGTCAAGAAACTGCAGATGCCATCCAAGGAGCGGAGTTGGTTTGGATCGACGGGATGGGCCACGAACTCCCACCGGGTGCCTGGCCGACGATTCTTGATCGGATCAGTGGGCTGGTCGCCAGCGTCGAGCAGCCCAGCACTCCATCCTGATCAACCCATAGCCACTTACCGACAGGTGAGACTCATGCCTGAATGACGATCAGGCGCTCCTCGGTCATTTCCTGTACGGCGTAGACGGGTCCCTCTCGTGTGTTACCAGATTCGCGAATGCCGCCGTAGGGCATGTGGTCTGCCCTCCAGGTCGGAACTTCGTTGACCAGCACGCCGGCAAAGTCCAGGACATCGGCTGCCCGGAGTGCTTTGGCGATGTCTTTGGTGAACACCGCAGCGTGTAGTCCATAAATGGTGTCGTTGGCCCTTGCCAGCGCATCCTCGAAGTCCGTGTAGGTGGCAATGCCCACGACTGGTCCGAATACTTCGGCACAGCTGACCTTCATGTCAGCGGTGATTCCCGACAGAACGGTCGGTGAGAGAATCCCGTTGTCGCCCACCTCTCCTCCACATTCGATCACGACGCCTGCGGCGACGGCTTCACTGATCCATGTGACGATCCGTTCTGTGGCATCGCTGTTGATGAGGGCCGATATCTCAGTCGCCTCGTCGGCCGGGTCTCCGATCACGAGGGAGTCGGTCTCAGCCACGAGTGCTTTGGTGAACTCGGTTGCTATGTCTTCGTGTACATAGATTCTCTGTGTTGAGATGCAAACCTGGCCAGTGAAACCGAAGGCAGCCCCCTTGATTCTGGCAGCCGTTGTGGCAATGTCAGTGTCTGGTTCGATGATCACCGGAGAGTTGTTGCCGAGTTCCAGCGACACTCGCTTACGTGGAGTGTTGGCACGGATCTGCCAGCCGACGGCGGCTGAGCCCGTAAACGTGATCATGGCCACATCGGGATGCTCAGCGAGGTGGGCAGCTGTGGGCCCATAGCAGGGGACCACGTTCAGCCAGCCCGGTGGAAGGCCGCATTCGTCAAGCAGCAGTTCGCCCAGGCGGATGGCGCTGAGCGGCGTCTTGTCGGCCGGCTTGAGAACGACCGGGCAGCCGGCGGCGATGGCGGGTGCGATCTTGTGGCAGACCAGGTTCAGCGGGAAGTTGAACGGCGTTATGGCTCCGAGCACGCCGATCGGAATCCGCTTTACCCAGCCCGTCTTACCGACACCGCCAGAGCTTGCATCCATGGTGATCAGCTCACCGGTCATCGTGCGGGCCACAGCGGCGGCGAAACGGACAGTGTCGACGGCGCGTGCAGCCTCACCTCGGGCGATCGTGATGGGCTTGGCCGCCTCGGTCGAGATGGTCTGGGCCAGCTCCTCGTGGTGGTCCGTGAGGCTGGCTGCCAGGCGGTCCAGGATTGCCGCGCGCTCATGAGTGGGGATGACGCCGGCCGCCAGG
>PBSS01000032.1 GCA_002726315.1 Acidimicrobiaceae bacterium | reverse complement strand
GGCGATCCCGAGATCTACGGCGTGGCCCCCAATGAACTGACCACCCTCGACTGGTGTGATCCGATCGCCGGCACTCCTTGGCACAAGCATGTCCCGGCGCGCCTAGAAGCGGTGTCCCCTTAGTCGGAAGAAACCCCAGCACTGTCATGGGAGTGTCCAGATATCAGCTTCGTATCTGACTCGCGTTGACCGGAAGGGTTCAGCCGATCCTACCCAGAGTCAGCCCGCCGTCGACCACGACCACGTCACCCGTCTGGTAGCTGGCATGCAGGATTCCGAGTACCGCCTCAGCACAGTCCTCGGAGGTTCCCGACCGACCGAGCGGGGCCTGTTGAGAGACAACCGAATGGAGGGCTCCCCAGGTCTCAGTCCACGGCGTTTCAACGAGGCCCGGGGCCACAGCGTTGACTCTGATTTCAGGCCCAAGCACGTTGGCCATGAGCCTGGTGAGGTGGTTTATTCCGGCCTTGGACACCGCATACGGGATGGAACTGCCAGCGGCCACCAGGCCAGCGATTGAGGTGATGTTGATGATATTGCCATTGCCGCTTGCCTTGAGGGCAGGTACCGCGGCCCGACTGAGATACCAGGTTCCGAACACATTTACATCGAAGATCCGCCGAAAGATTTCCTCAGACACGGCATCTAGATCATGGTGGGGAATGACTTGGGTGTGGCCGGCGTTATTCACGAGTATGTCCAATCCACCGAAGGCCTCCAGGGTTGCATCTACGAGAGAGATGCACTCCTCTTCGCTACTCACATCGGCTTGGTGGTAACGCGCGACATCTCCAAATTCGGCTGCTATGGCCACTCCTGCTTCTACAGAGGAGGATGAGTTGAACATGACCCTTGCGCCAGCCTCAACCAGTACCCGTGCAACAGCTTCACCTATCCCACTGGTGGAACCCGTGACGATCGCAACTTTTCCTTTGAAGTCATCCATGTCTACTCCATTCCATATTCAGCTGTCTGGCATGTGATTACACACGATGCGACACCACTTGCACACATCAGGCCATGCCCGCAGGGACTTTTGTCCCTGATCGGGTGCCGGTCAGCCGTTTTAGATTCGTCTGGATGAGGTGTTCCCAGTAGAGACTGGGCTGTTTAACGGGAGACCATCAATGGTAATGACCCCTAGGGAACGCGTGCTCACAACGCTCAACCACGAAGAGCCGGATCGGGTTCCAATAGTGATTGGTGTCAGCAACGCCACGGGTATCAAGATGAAGCCATACCGAGAGATCAAGCAACACGCCGGAATAGAGGCCCCCGACGACTACATGTATCAGTGGCCGGAACTGGGGACTGCCCAGATCGACGAGAGCACGATGTTGCGCCTCCATAGCGACGTGCGTGGGGTGACCGATCTGGAGCCCGCCTCGGTTCTATCTCGTAATAGGTCGCGAGATCCCCACAGCGACTGTCTGGATTCCTGGGGTAGCGGGCAGACTGAGGTCACACCCGACAACTGGTTCCCGGGGATACATCCGATCCCCGATGCCACGTGCTCTGAAGATCTCGACTGCTACGAAGGCTGGCCCAACATGGGTGACCCCAGCCGGGTCGCTCATGTTGAGGAAGAGGCCCGCTGCTTGGCCGAGGATGGACAGTTTGCCATCATGGCCACACCCTGGTTGTTGTTTCCCTTCGAGCGTGCCCATGCAATGCAGGGCATGGAGGCCTTCCTTTTGAACATGGCGATGCGCCCGGACTTCGCGAGAGAGCTACTTGAACGAATCGCCCGTGAATGCAAGGCACTTATGGGCCGCTTCCTCGCTGAACTGGGTGACAATGTCGACATCATCAAGATTGGAGATGACCTCGGCACCCAGGACAACCTGATGATCTCACCTCAGATGTATCGAGACATCCTCAAACCCATCCATGCTGACTTCATCAGCTTCATCAAGGAACGCACGAACGCCAAAGTTCTATTCCACAGCTGTGGCGACGTGGCTTTGCTTGTCGAAGACTTTGTTGAGATAGGAGTGGACATCCTGAACCCCGTCCAATCTTCATCTGGCAGGATGTCTGATTTCGTTGCTCTCAAGGAACGGTGCGGAAGCGACATCGTGCTTTGTGGAGGAATCGACACCCATCGGATACTCCCATTTGGCAGTCCCGCCGATGTTCGTCGCGAGGTTCGTCGCGTCATCGACCTACTCGGCCCCGGTGGGGGTTTCATGATCGGGGCAGTACACACCATAATGAACGACGTCCCAGCGGAGAATGTCTTGGCCATGGTGGATGCCGTCGAGGATTATGGTCACTACCCACTGCTCGTTTAGCCCCTCAGGGACTAGTTGTAGAAGAACTTTGCCAGGTGACTCGTCTTTGGGTCATTCCTCTGGAATACTGCCCGCATGCAGATGCCAAAAATCCTGAACACGCTTGCCCTTGTATTCGCTCTGGCTCTCATCGGTACAGGCTGTGGCCTGTTGGAGTCAAATACCGACGAGATGGACACGATGCGGGCCGAGATCATCCAGTTGCGAGAGGATGTGCTTGACCTCCAGACCGAGGTATCGCTCCTGGCTTCGGTTCCTCCGACAATTGCGGTGTCGAGTGTCACTACGACAACTGGTGCTTCAACAGCTTCTCCGGTTGCGACAACTACCACACGTGCTACGGGCACTCCGGCAACTACCCCGCCTGCACCCACCACAACTGTCGACATGGACGCCCTCGACGAGGAGGAGGTCCTCACGGCCACCTACGAGTGGGGGCCAAGCGATGCGACAGTGGTCCTCCAGCAGGTTCTGGGCGTAGTGGCCGACGGTTGGTACGGCAACAACACGCGCGCTGCCCACGTTGCTGCCCTTCAGGACCTGGCCCTATCCACTGACGGCGTCCCTTCAGCACCTGACACGACGACAACTGAGGCTCCGGCTGAGGGTGAAACCACCACGACCGTGGCTGGTGAGACGACGACCAGTGCGGGTGAGACGACGACCAGTGCGGGTGAGACGACGACTACCACAGCCGCAGAGACCACCACCACGACAACAGTGGCTGAAACAACAACTACCACCGCAGTCACAACTACAACAGCTGCCTCTTAGCAGATGTACTGCCCGCTCTCGGCTCGAGGCAGTTAGTCAACTAATAGTCACTCAGGCTCCGATGATGTTGTGTTCGGGCCCGTAGGGGAATCCGGTGATGTTCTCAACTCCGTCCTCGCCGATTATGAGGATGTCGTGTTCCCGGTAGCCGCCTGCGCCCGGTTGACCGTCAGGGATGGCGATCATCGGTTCCATAGAGACGACCATTCCGGGTTTGAGCACGGTCTCTACGTCCTCGCGCAGTTCTACACCGGCTTCGCGGCCGTAGTAGTGGCTGAGGACACCGAAACTATGCCCATAACCGAAGGAGCGGTACTGAAGGAGGTCGTGTGAGCGGTAAATGTCGTTCAGTTCAGCTGCAACGTCACAGCACCGAACTCCAGGTCGTATCAACTCCAGACCACGTTCGTGGACCTCGACGTTGACCTCCCAGAGTCGCAGGTGTTCATCGGAGGTCACGTGGTCACAGAAGAGGGTGCGCTCAAGGGCTGTGTAGTAACCGAAAATCATCGGGAAGGTATTTAACGACAGGATGTCACCCGACTCGATAACCTTGTTGGTCACCGGGTTGTGGGCACCGTCAGTGTTGATTCCCGACTGGAACCAAGTCCAGGTATCCATCAACTCCACAAAAGGGAAGTCAGCCGCTATCTGGCGGATCATTGAAGCAGTCGCGGCCAGAGCGACCTCTTGTTCGGGAACGCCGGCACCGACTGCTCCGACACATGCCTCGCCGCCTAGGTCACAAATCTGTGCTCCGTGACGGATCAGATCGTGTTCTTCAGAGGATTTGATCGTCCTCATCCACATGGTCGCTCTGCTGAGGTCAATTAGTTCTACACCCGGTAAGGCCGTTTGAAGTTCCTTGAAGCGCTCGATGGTGAGGTGATCGAACTCAACGCCGAGACGGCTAACCCCTTGGGTCAGGCCGCGTAACGCCTCGTAGTAGTTGTCCCTGCGCCAGTCTGAATAGACGACGTTGTCTCCATGTGTCCTGCGCCAGGGCTGGCCACCATCGATTCCAGCCGAGATGGTCGTGGCGTTGTCGGCATCAATGACCATTCCGTAGCGGCGCCCGAAGTAACAGTAAAGCCAACCCGAGTAATAGCAGATGTTGTGGAATGACGTCAGCAGGCAAGCATCTACCTGCTCAGTCGCCATGTACGCCCTAAGGTCTCCTTGGCGTCGAGCCATCTCCTTTGCCGAGAACGGTGACCACTCTTTTTCACCCCACTCCCAACTGGTCACGTGGAGCATGTCGTCGTTGATCATGCCGTTTCTTCCTGACCCTTGAGGCCGGTGATGATTCGGTCTGTGATCTCATCGAGTAGTTCTGCCGAGGTGCCGAAGGTGATACGGACGTGCTTCTCCCCACCCGGCCCAAAGTTGGGGCCATTGCCGCCGGCGATCCCTGTCATGTGGCGGAGCCACCTCGCGGGATGGTCACCCGTTTTGAATTCGGATAGATCTAACCACGCCACGAAAGTGGACTCGGGTAGGAACATCCCAACCTGGGGTAACTCCGCTCGGATGCGATCGAACAGAGTTCGCCTGTTGCGACTTAAGAGGTCCAAAAGATTGTCGGCCCATCCGGATCCAGTCTCCCAGGCAGTGATCGATGCCTCACACCCCATCCGGTTCGGCACACCGAGGAGTTCAACAGGAATGGAGCGGATGGCTGAGTGGAGTCGCTCGTCACCACAGACGGCGACGGCACACAACATGCCGCCGAGGGCGAAGGTCTTGACTCCAGAGGTGACGGTCACCGTATGAGAGGGTGCTCCAGGAACGGTGAGCATCGGGATGTGGGTGGAGCCCTCGTACACCAGGTCGCTGTGGATCTCATCAGAGACAATGGTCAAGTCGTGTACATGGGCCAGTTCCACGATGCGTTCCAGCTCTTTGGCGGTGAGAACACATCCAGTGGGATTGTGGGGATGGCAGAGCAACAGTAGGCCAATCCCCGGATCTGCCTCAAGCAGCTCACCTAATGCATCGAGGTTGTAGCGCCAACCTTCTTTGGTGCGCATCATCGGCCAGTGGACGGCACGCCTATTGGTGGTAGGGGCAACGTCTAGGAACGGCGGGTACACCGGTGGTGAGTACACGATTCCATCACCAGGACCAGTCAGTGCCTCAACGCACGCCCATATTCCCTGCAGAACGTTTGCCGTTGGGAGGATCAGTTCAGGGTCGGGTGTCCAGCCGTGTCGCTGTGTTGTCCAGTGAGAAAAGGCGGGTCCTACATCGTCGGCAGACGTGTGATAGCCGAACGCGCGCATATCTACCAACTCATGTAGACGTGTAACGACAGCAGGTGGCGGGCCGAGGTCGTGTTCGGCCACCCAGGCGGGGATTACTCCATCGGGATAGCGGTTCCATTTGAGTACACCGGAGTCACGACGCTCCAGCGGGTCTACAAAACCAGGGTTGACAAGCGACTGGGACGGTTCGAACACGTCGTGATGCTAGGGGAGTGGCACATGAAATGGCGTGCCGGCTGTACTTGTGTGAGATAAGGGCTGGTGGCTTGTCAGCCAGCGTGTAGCGGCCTTCCAACTAGAGCCATTGAGGCTTCAGTAAACGCTTCTCCGAGGGTGGGGTGGGCGTGGATGGTCCCAGCTAGGTCCTCGATGGTGGTGGCCGTCTCGACTGCTAGAGCCGCCTCACCGGCGAGTTCGGCGACATGGGAACCTACGGCCTGGACTCCGATAACCGTTCCGTCTTCGTCGGCGACGACGGTTACGAAACCATCGACCTCACCGAGGGTGCGGGCCCGACCGGATGCAACAAGAGGAAATTGCGAAGATGTTGCCGCCAGTCCGACAGCAGCGGCAGTGACTTTGGTCATGCCCACGACTACGACCTGAGGGTCGCTGAAGACGACTAGCGGAATGCAGGTTGGATCAAAGGCATTGGCACGACCGCAAGCGACATCAGCAGCTACCTCTGCCTCTGCGGTTGCCTTGTGGGCCAGAGCTGGTCCAGCGGTTAGGTCGCCGATGGCAAAGACCTTCTCAGTTGCCCGTCTGCCGGAGTCGACAATGACCAAGCCATGTTCGTCCAAGGTGGCACCCGCATCTCCGAGCGCCACCAGGTCACTGTTGGGGCGTCGGCCAACCACAATGGCCACTTTGTCTGTCGGCAAGCTGGTAGTGCCAGTAGGTCCCGACACCACGAGGCCGGCTTCCTCGATTCCGATAGCAGTGCTGTTGCAGCAGATCCCGACTCCAAGGTTTCGCAACCCTCGGGTTACTGTTCTGGAAATTCGATCATCGAATCCTGGAAGAATTGTAGATTCCGCCTCAACGATCGTGACTCGGCTGCCAAGCTTGGCGAAGGCACATCCCAATTCCACACCGACGTAGCCACCACCAATCAGCACCAACTCCTCCGGGAGGCACTCGGTTGACAACAGGTCAGCAGAGCTAAGGACACGTGTTCCATCAATGGGCACGTCCGCCAATTCGATTGGCCGTGAGCCGGTAGCCACGATGGCCTGTCTGAAGTCCAAGTATTCAACCGTTGTACCGTGTTCGACGACGACTCGATTCGGTTTAATGAAGTGTGCCTCACCAGCCAAAATTACTACCCCAGCACGATTCAAAAGGCGTTCCAGACCTCCGGTAAGTTTGTCTACAACATCTCTGAGATAAGCCTGCACAGCCGACATGTCGAGGGTTGCCGTTGCCGTGACACCCCAGGGGGCCACCCGACCAGGTGTTGCCATAGCGTCAGCGACCTCAATCAGTGCCTTGGATGGGATGCAGCCGACGTTGAGGCACGTGCCGCCGAGGTGGCCACGCTCCACGAGGGTTACCTGTCGCCCCAGGCGGGCTGCGTGTAGGGCAGCGGCGTAGCCTCCGGAACCTCCGCCAATTACCAGCAAGTCGACTGCCTCGGCGATCTCACCGACCACCACTGCGTGCTCCTTAGTCCTCAACTAGTAGGTTTAGGGGCTCCATGAGGTCAGCCGTGATGGAGCCTTTGAACGCCGAAGCCAGATCACCGTCTATCAGGCGGTGATCAGACCCGAGGACAATTGGAAGGGTGGCTCTCGCCACAACGTTCCCGTCGATTGCAATCGGGCGATCGGCCACAGAACCTAGGCCCAGGATGGCAGCTTGGCCAGGCGGAATGATTGGCGTCGCCCAACGGCCACCCATTGAGCCGTAGTTGGTGATGGTGAAGGTAGCTCCCGATAGATCTGCTGGGGTTAGTGTCCCATCGCGGCCACGTCTAGCAAGATCCGCGATGACCGTTGCAAGAGCGAAGAGGTCGAGCTGGTCGGCCTTCTGGACGACCGGTACTACAAGTCCTAGATCCGTAGCAACTGCAATTCCGAGGTTGACTGACTCGTGCACCATGATGGCCTCGCCAGGGCTTCCCTCTATGCAGGAGTTGACCATCGGGTAGCGGCGAAGGGCTCTTGTCGTGGCAGCTGCCACGACTGTTAAGATGGTGATCGACGCGGCACCCTGTCTGTCCATGCCGCGTAAGCGTTTGCGGAAGTCAACCAGCAGAGTCGCGTCGATCTCATCCATAGAGTGGATGTGGGGAATCTCAGTCCATGACTTCTCCATGTTGCGTGCTACAACACCACGAACTCCCCGCAGAGGGTGGCGCCCGGTTGGCATCTCGCCGAGACCGGGTTCTCCGTCGTTACCTCTAGACGAGGGTGCAGTTTCAGCGACAGCGTGGGTTCTTGTCGCACGAACATCCTCGGAAGTGATTCGTCCCCCCGGACCGGTCCCGATGATTGCCAACAGGTCTAGTCCGTACTCGCGGGCGAGTTTCCGGGTCGCCGGAGAGGCCTTGGGCCGAGGTGAATGAGTCGACGTCGACTGAGTGGAGCCGGTTGGCGGTGTCTTGATGCTGGGAGCATCGAGTTCATTGTCATCGACTACAAGAGGTGAGCCGTCATCCAATTCAATGAGTACCTCACCCACGTTTAGTCGCTCTCCTTCCGCTGCACCGAGACTGAGCACCGTGCCGGCCACAGGGGACGGAAGCTCAGAGCTAGCTTTGTCGGTGAGTACCTCGACTAGCGACTGGTCCCTCAACACCACGTCACCGGGCGAAACGAGCCATTCGATGATTTCGGCCTCCTCAAGACCTTCACCGATGTCGGGTAGTCGAAACTGAAATGCCATACCACTCAGCCCAACTCAAGAGTACGGCGCACAGCAGTAGTGATCCGAGCCTCATCGGGAACGTAAACGTCTTCAAGCATCCCCACTGGGTAAGGAACGTCGTAGCCGGAGACGCGGACCACGGGTGCTTCAAGGGACCAGAAGCACTCCTCATTAATTGTTGCAACCACCTCTGCGGCAAAGCCCCCTGTTTCGCACGACTCCTCTACGACGACGGCTCTGCCGCATTGGGTTACCGCCTCTGCAATTGCTTGAATGTCAAGAGGAACGATGCTTCGCAGGTCAAGTACCCGGACTGAAAGCCCCTCGGAGTGCAGGCTGTCGGCAACCCGGCAGGCCAACTCGACCTGGTAACTCCATGTGATTATCACGACGTCGTCACCTTCGCGCGCTGTTCGTGCCACCCCCAAGGGGATGAGGTGATCACCGTTGGGGACATCTCCCCGGATTCCTCGGTATCCGCGCAGCGGCTCTAGAAACAGGACCGGATCGGGTTCCCTAATCGAAGAAGCGAGGAGGCCTTTTGCATCTGCAGCAGTCGCGGGCATCACGATCTTGAGGCCGGCCATGTTCGCAAACTGAGCCTCGAGAGAATCGGAGTGCAGTTCTGGAGTGCGGACTCCACCCCCGAAGGGAGCTCTGATAGTGATGGCGGGCTCGTACCTTCCCTGCGTTCGATAGCGAAGTCGCGCCACCTGGCCAGCCAACTGGTGCATTGCCTGATAGGAGAAGCCCAGGAACTGGATTTCAGCAACCGGTACTAGGCCAGCGATCGCAAGGCCAACAGTTGCTCCTGCAATGACCGCTTCAGAGATTGGGGTATCCACAACCCTATGCTCTCCAAACTTTTCAAACAGACCTTCGGTTGCACGAAACACGCCACCGTTGCGTGCCACGTCTTCACCCAGTACGACGACCCGGTCATCTCGGGCCATTTCGGCGTGGAGGGTCTCATTGATGGCCTGGAGCATCGTGAGATCGCTGACGGTGCCACCGTCAAGAGTGTCTGTCATGGCTAGTTGGCCTCCGTCATCCGGGCTTGAAGTAGTTGGAACCGCTGACGTGCAAGCCGCTGTGTGTCAGTCGAGAAGCAATTGTCGAGTAGGGCATCCGGCGTCAAGGGGGTTGACTTGGCGGCATCAAATGCGCTGTCGATCAGCCCAAGAGCCTCGGCCTCAGTTTCCTCCTGAGCAACGTCGTCCCAAAGATCAAGTTCCCTGAGATGGCAGGCCAGTCGCAGGACGGGGTCGTCCCGTCGAGCAGCCTCAAGATCCTCAGGTGGCACGTAGCGACTCGGGTCATCAGCGGTCGTGTGTGCGCCCAGGCGGTAGATCACGGCCTCGATGAGGGTGGGCCCCAGTCCGGCAAGTGCCCGCTTTCTCGCCTCGTCCACAGCGTCGTAAACAGCTGTGGCGTCATTGCCATCAACCGTCACACCGGGGATTCCAAAAGCGGCCGCCTTATCCGCAAAGGACTCGGCTGCGGTCTGTAGGTGAACCGGAGTCGAGATGGCCCACCGGTTGTTCACGCAAAGCATCACCACGGGAGCGTTTATCACACCGGCAAGGTTGCCTGCTTCGTAGAAGTCGCCTTCTGAACTGGATCCGTCCCCGAAGAAAACGAGAGCTATTCCGGGTTCGCTGCGAAGGGTCATTCCCCAGCTGATGCCTACAGCGTGCGGGATTTGGGTACCGAGTGATATCTGGTTTGGTAAGACCCTGATCGGGTCGGGGATGTGGCCACCAGCGGGATGTCCGAGGCTGTAAAGCATGAAGCATTCCAGGATTTCAGGGCCGTATCGACGCAGTGCCAGGGGCTCTCTGTACTGGGGTACAACCCAATCGTGCTCGGTATCAAGGGCATGGGTAGCGGCGACGATGGTTGCCTCGTGACCATCGACCGGAGCGACCGTGCCCACCTGACCCTGACGTTGAAGGTTCCATAGCCGACCCGACTGAGTTCGGGCGATAACCATGTCAACTAGGATCTCACGCAGTTGGGCGTCGGACGGGATGGTCACCGGCTCTCCTCGGCTGCATAGTCGGGTAGAAGAGAACGGTACCCGACTATCTGGGGTGCGATTCCCGTAAGACTAGCCGTGAGTTGTGCTGCGATGCCGGTCGCAGGTGTCAGATGTCACCCCGAAATTTGCACTAACGCGGATCAAGAACACTTCGTTTTCACTATTGTGGATGGCAGAGCAGGCAACGGTTCCCCCCATCCGGAAGCCTGCGCTGGTGACCGGAATCACCCCGATTCTGGCCAAGAGCAGTACCGCATGTCCCGCCTATCCCCCAGGTGGGGCATGCGACGTTTTGGCCTGTGTGTCTTTCTGTGGTCCACTTGGCTGATATGGCCACGGCACCTCTAGGCTCGCCGCTGACCCACAGGTAGTAGGGAGATAGCAATATGGGGACCAATCGACGCGAGATGATCCAGATGACGCAGGGAGAGGTCACATCTTTCATAGAGGAACAAAAGAACCTCCAAGTTGCATGCCTTGAGAGGGACGGATCTCCTCACCTTTCTACACTTTGGTTTGCCGTTTTGGATGGACAGTTGGTTTTTGAGAGTTACAGCAAATCTCAGAAAATTGTGAACCTGAGGCGTGATCCGCGAATTACCATACTGCTCGAGGATGGCCTGGAGTTCAACTGCCTCCGCGGCGTGATGATCAAGGGCACAGCCGCCCTCGTTGATGATGAAGAGGGCCTTCACCGGATCGCACGGGCTGTTATAGAGCGCAATCAGCTTGGTCTGGATCCGAGTTTGCTTGATACTGCTGCATCGCAACTTGCTCGCAAACGCACTGGCGTGGTCGTCGAATCCGAAAAGGTCATCTCCTGGGACCACACCCGGTTGCCCTGAGTTGACCGGCTACGAGGCGAGCGATGGAGAAGCCGACGTAGCATGAGAGCGATGGAAGCGCTCTTCATGGTTCAAGACGAGGACACGATTGTCCGCCAACTCCTGCATCGCCACGCCAACCTAACTGAACGCCTTACTTTGGTCGAAGCAGTGGCTGCGCGGGCAGCTACGGCAGCTCAGGTTGAAGAACAAAAAGTGGACCACCTGGATCTCTTTCGAAGACAACGCCGCTACGAGGGTGAAGTTGCCGCTGTAGAGAGCCGTTTGGGAGAACTCGACACGCTGCTCTATGGAGGCACAGTCACCTCACCTAAGGAGGCAGTTGCGATCCAGACCGAGATGGGGCATTTGCGGCAACGCCTAGACAGCCTCGAGGGAACGGTCCTTGAGGTAATGGAGGAACTCGAACCGGTAGAGCGTCTGGTTGCTGAGTTGAATGCACGAGGGGTGGCTGAAGCCACAGCCGTAGAGGAGTGCCGGCGGGAGCTTTTGGCTGCTGAAGCAGTCGTTGATGCCGAGGTCGACGAGGCCAGGGAGCGGCGTCGCTCTGCGGCCTCTGAAGTGTCCAAGGATGTATTGACTCGTTACGACAGAGCAGCCACAAACCTTGGAGCAAGTGCGGTTGTGCGTTTTTCTGGCTCTGACTGCACAGGCTGCCCGTACTCAATGCCCGCGGTAGAGGTCGACCGTGTTCGGTCGCTTCCCGAGGGCACCCTTGCCGAGTGCACGGAGTGTGGGCGAATCGTGGCGCGCTGAGAGATGTTCATCTGGTTCGTAGCCGGCTCGCTGGTAGCTGTTCCTATGGTGTTTGATAGCCCGGACCTGGATATCAGAGTCGTCATGGTGGCTGCGCTACTGCCTATCGTCGAAGTTCTAATCGATGGCCCATGGATACTTCACACGTTGTTGCTCAGCGTGGCTGCACTTGCGATAGTGATGTTATTGACACGCGGCCACCGCCGAAAGCGGCAGCGTTGGCTAGGAGTGCCGATCGGAATGTTCACTCATCTGGTCTTGGATGGCACGTGGGGACGCACGACGCTCTTTTGGTGGCCTGCAGGAGGCTTCAAGCAGTTGGGTGGATCCACACTTCCCGAGTTCAGTCGTTTTCCGGGAACCCTTTGGCTAGAGGCGCTTGGTCTGATCGTATGTTTCTGGGGATGGAAGCATTTCGGCCTGTCTCAGCCTGAGAGACGACAACAATTCTGGACAGAGGGAAGGGTCGAGGCTATTCGTGATCGCTGATTCCGTCTGAAGGTGGGGGAGTAAAGCCTTCAGGCCAGATCGTGCTCCCATCATGGCGGATCCCACTGAGATCGGCACCGTTTAGTTGAGCCTCCGACATGTCTACATCAACGAGATCTGCGAGACTGAGGTCGGCTGCAATGAGCGAAGCTCCCTTCAAAACCGCACCGGTCAGGTTCGCAGCGCGCAGGATGGCACCGTTGAGGATGGCACCGCGCAGGTCGCAGCCACCGGCGAAGGCTCCTGTCAGGTCCGCTTCTCGCATGCAGGTTCTTGTGAGGGAGGTCCCGGCGAGCGTGGCAGACCTCAGATGGGTTCCGGTGAGGTCAGCGGCAGTAAGCCATGTGCCACTCAAGTCAGCACCTCTCAAGTCAGCACCAGCCAGACGGGCACTACCTAGCCATGCCCGGCTCAACATCGCATCACCCATCTGGGCCTCTCTAAGATCCACGTGCCAGAGGTTGGCATGGTGGAGCTCGGTGGCAGTGAAGACGGTGTTCTGGCAGATGGCATGCCTCAGATCAGCTCCGACCATTTTGGCTCCGCTTAGGTCGGAGCCCCTCAGGATGGCACCCCCCAGCCATGCACCGGTGAGATCTACGTCTCGGAGATCACAGTTGGTTAGGTCGGCGCCGGCCAAGTCAGCGCCAGCAGCAATTTTGTATCCATTCACCTTCATCAACAAGAGACTAGATGTTGTGTGCGTTGACATCGTTCACGTGACGGCTAAGTGGTGACGGTGAGCCAGCCTGTAGGCGGGGTTCTGTCCACCGGCCCCTTTACGGGACTCTGGTTGTGTGGCCATCCATCTGTGCGGCCCACCTGGGAGTGTCCACGGGCGGACCGCCCTCTCCCTGTTCGGCCTTGCTCCGGATGGGGTTTACCTAGCCGACCGGATCACCCCGGTCGCTGGTGCGCTCTTACCGCACCGTTTCACCCTTACCTGTGCCCGGTGCACCTCCCGTAGAGAGGGAACCGGGCCATCGGCGGTCTGTTTTCTGTGGCACTTTCCTGCGGGTCGCCCCGACTGGCCGCTAGCCAGCATCCTGTCCTCTGGAGCCCCGACCTTCCTCAGCGTGGCGGACCACGCCGCGGC
>PBSS01000031.1 GCA_002726315.1 Acidimicrobiaceae bacterium | reverse complement strand
CTGTTGCGAAGAAGGCGCCAGCAAAGAAGAAGGCTGTTGCGAAGAAGGCGCCAGCAAAGAAGAAGGCTGTTGCGAAGAAGGCGCCAGCAAAGAAACCTCGCTTGGACAAGAACTTCGTTATTGCCCAAAAGGAACTTCTCTTGGCGGAGCGGGCCACCTACTTGCAGAGCGCCACGGCCCTACAAGCCGAGGCTGATTCATTGCTAGAAAGCCGCGACCCGGGAGATGTCCAATTCGATGAAGAGTCTGGTGAGGGAGACACTCTCGCTGTCGCCCGTGATCTAGATCTGGCTCTTAGTGCTCAGGCGCGCGACGCTGTAGATGAGATTGATGCGGCCCTCGACCGAATTCGAAGGGGGGTCTACGGCATTTGCACTACCTCTGGGCAGCCTATACCCAAGGCCCGCTTGAAAGTAATCCCCTGGGCCGCTGAGAGAGTTGAGTTCAAGGCCGGAGGCCTGGGGCGGCGTTGACCATGAGGACCGACTGGACTGGTCGGTGGAGGTTGCCGATTCTGCTCGGAGCCTTGGTCCTTGCCTTGGACCAGATCACCAAGTGGTGGGCCGTGGGTGCGCTGCAAGGCGGACGAACAATTGACCTGTTCTGGACACTTCGTTTGCGACTTGTCCACAACACGGGTGCTGCCTTCAGTAGAGGTGAGGGACTCGGTCCTGTGATTGGCCTGCTTGTGCTCGGCGTAATGGCTCTCCTCATCAGGGTGGCAGCCAAGACAGCAGATCCGCGTGCAAGGCTGACAGTAGGCGCCGTGGTGGGTGGTGCACTCGGGAATTTCCTCGACAGGTCATTTCGGTCTGACGATGGGCTGTTGGGAGGGGCTGTGATCGACTTTGTTGACCTTCAATGGTGGCCGGTCTTTAACCTTGCTGACGCAGTGATCGTGGTTGGGGCAGTCGTGATTTTGTGGTTTGGCAACCTAAAAAGAGCGGACCCGGTGTGAACGGGACCAGCGAGCATGCACCGGCCGAGGTCATACCCGCTGCCTTAGACGGAGAACGACTGGACCGGATTGTCGCACTTCTAGCTGGGGTGAGCAGAAACAGGGCTGCTGCTGCCATCGATGAAGGCAGGATCTCCGTGAACGGTGTGGCGTGCACTCAGAGGGCTTACAGGGTGACCACTGGAGAGCGACTGGAGATTGCAGACCTGAGTCGAGAGGAGAAGGTAGAGCTAGCGGCCGACAGAGGCGTTTACATAACGGCTGTATATGACGATGCGCAGGTCATCGTGGTAGAGAAGCCGACGGGGATGATCGTCCACCCCGGAGCCGGCAACGAAACAGGGACTCTATTGAATGGGCTGCTGGCATCCAATCCCGAGATCAGGGGAGTGGGTTCGTCAGCACGCCCTGGAATCGTCCATCGTCTGGACCGGGGAACTTCTGGGCTATTAGTGATTGCGCGTACGCAGGCCTCGTATGACAGTCTTGTAGAGCAGTTGGCAAATCGCTCAATGGGACGTCGCTACGGAGCGCTGGCCTGGGGGCGATTTGAGCAGATGAAGGGTCTGATCGACGCTCCGATCGGTCGTTCTCCGCGCGACAGAACCCGTATGGCAGTGGTCGCTAACGGCAAGGAGGCCAGAACCGGTTACGAGGTGCGGAGGCGGTGGTCAACACCCAAAGTGTCCTTTGTGGAATGTCGTCTGGAAACAGGTCGCACCCATCAGATCAGAGTTCACTTGGCAGCCATTGGCCACCCACTTGTGGGTGATGAATCGTATGGTGGAGATCGGCCCGCCATCCAACTCGATAGGCCATTTTTGCACGCGGAGTACTTGGCCTTTGATCAACCAGAGTCAGGCGAACGGCTTGAGTTTGTATCACCTCTCCCTGGCGAACTGGTTGAAGTGCTAGAAGGACTTGGAGAACCTGAGACTTGACCGGTTCGGTAGGTTTAGGATATTGGCCAGGCGGATTCACCCTTTGCCATACGAGCAATATCAGCCAGTGTGAACGAATCCAAGTACTCACGCATGTGGGTACCAGCGCTCGCCCAGATCGAGAGAAGCACACACTGGCCTTCGTGGTCACAGGCACCATCAGTATGAGGGTCAGTGAAATCACCAGCAACAATCGGCCCATCGACCGCCGCGACAATCTGGGACAACAGGATCTCCTGGGGTTCTCGTGCAAGTACGTAGCCACCACCGACACCCCGCTTGGAACGCACAATCCCAGCTCCCTTGAGTGCCAGCAGAATTTGTTCCAGATAGGGCTGGGGGAGGTCGGTGCCGTCGGCGATTTCGCGCACCGAACGGGGGCTCCTGTCGTCGCCGTGGAGTGCTAGGGACAGCAGGGCGCGGCTAGCGTAGTCGCCACGGGTCGAGACCTTCACGGAGACCGATCCTAGACTGCTCCGGCTCGCGGTACGGTCGTGGTCCCAATGATCGAACATTCTGACCCGCTGGCTCCCGACTATCAAAACGCCTGTGTGACACGCCTCATTCCAGCGCTGCTGGAGGGCACGGAGGAACCTGACTGGATATCTCCCGAGATGCTCCAGTCCACTAGCGTTGTCTTGTTGGTTTTGGACGGGTTGGGCTGGAACCAGCTCCGTTCAAGGCCAGAGGTCGCGCCCACCTTGATGGCTATGGATGGCGGAGCTATAACCACGGTGGCGCCGAGTACGACCGCTGCCGCTCTCACCTCGATAACAACGGGTCGCCCTCCTGGTGAGCATGGCCTCCTCGGGTACAGAGTGGCAGTAGCAGATGGCGTATTGAACACTCTCCGCTGGAAGACTGCAGACGGCGATGCCCGAATCAGGCATGATCCAGAAACCTTCCAGCCACTCGACTGCTTCGGGTCGCAGAGGCCTCCGGTGGTCACGTGGCAGTCTTTCGTTGATTCAGGCTTTACTAGAGCGCACTTGGCTGGCACCCGTGTTACCGGGTTTGAGGACAGAGCGGGGCTAGTGGAAAGCGTGCTCGGCCTAATCGCAACAAGTGAGCCATTTGTCTATGCCTACTGGGATGGAATCGACCACACGGCACACGAGTTCGGACTAGCCGACAGGTACGACGAGGAGTTAGCGGAGTGTGACCGAATGGTAACTGAGCTGCTTGCTCGGCTCCCAGTGGGGACGGGAGTGATGGTGACTGCCGACCATGGACAGGTCCATGTAGGTGACTCAATGCTGGACCTGCCAGTCGATGTGACGACCCTCTTGACCAGACAGAGTGGAGAGGCACGGTTCAGGTGGCTGCATGCCAGGCCTGGTGCCTCGCAAGACTTGGAGGAGGGTGCTCGGGAGGCCTTCAATGCTGTGGCTTGGGTCCACACTGCCCAAGAAGTTGTTGAGGCAGGGTGGCTTGGGCCTGTGGTAACAAATGCGGCACGGGAGCGTCTTGGAGACGTGGCTCTTGTTGCACGGGAAGACATCGGGTTTGTGGACCCGGCCGAGTTCATTCCGATCCAATTGATCGGTCGACATGGATCCCTGACCTCTGACGAGATGCTGGTACCAGCCCTGGGAGCGGTCGTATGAACGACGGCACTGGGCCTAGAGTCGGTGCTGTCAGGAGACAGGAGAAGTGACAGGTAGATGGATCAGGAAAAGCCGGTAGAGCCAGAGGTGATCCCAACACCTGAAGAAGTTGTGCGAGATGTTGACGGCGAGTCGAGCGAAACTGCTGTCGAGCAGCCCGCCAAGGTCATGCGTGTAGGCACGATGATGCGGCAACTGCTGGAGGAGGTGCGAGCAGCCACCCTCGATGAGGCTAGCCGTGGACGCTTGCGAGAGATATTTGAGAGATCAGTAGGAGAGCTGGGATCAGCCCTCTCCGAAGAACTGAGTACTGAGTTGGATCGTCTGATCCTGCCCTTTGACGAAGATGCCCCGCCCAGCTCGGACGAACTGCGAATAGCACAGGCCCAGCTGGTGGGGTGGCTGGAAGGTCTAATCCAGGGTATTCAAGCCACCCTCTTTGCTCAGCAGATGGCGGCCCAGCAGCAACTGGCAGGTATACGTCGCGGCCAACTGGGCCCCGGGGACAACCCGGTATTGCACCAGCACGACATCGGCAGCGACGCGCGTCCAGGTACTTACCTCTGATGGTGACTGTTTGCTGGGAGCTAGGCGCCCGTATGTCATCCTCGACGTATTCGGTCGTGGTGTGAGGTGAGCGCTGACTTCACCCACCTCCACGTCCATACGGAGTTCTCCATGCTGGATGGAGCGGCACGAGTCGATGAACTTGTGGCAGCAGCTGTCGCCGATGGACAAACTGCCTTAGGGATTACCGACCACGGCAACATGTACGGGGTACTCGATTTCTATAAAGCCTGCAGGGAACAGGGAATTAAACCGATCATCGGCACAGAGGCCTACATGGCACATGAGACCCGAACAGAACGCCCATCAAGACGGGGGCGCGTTGATGACTCTGGTGGCGAGACCGAGGGTGGGCGAAAGCTCATGTATCACCTGACGCTGTTGGCTGAGAGTGATACCGGTTACAGGAACCTCATACAGGTTGCTAGTCGAGCGTTCATGGAGGGCTACTACTACAAGCCGCGGGTCGATTGGGAGGTGCTGGCCGACCACAGCGATGGCCTCATAGCGACAACTGGCTGTCTGGGCGGCCACGTGCTTCAGTCCCTTCTTCAAGACAACTACGCAGAGGCGCTCAGCAAGGCAGGTCGTCTCCAGGAGATCTTCGGTAGAGACAACCTGTTTGTGGAAATCCAAGACCAGGGCATTCCAGAACAACACCGGACAAACCCGCAACTGATCCAGATAGCCAAGGAAATTGGTGCCCCATTACTCGCTACCAATGACAGCCACTACACCCATCAGGATGACGCTGTGGCCCATGATGCCCTCCTGTGTGTACAGACGGGCTCACTGGTAAGTGACCCTGATCGCTTCAGGTTCACTGGCGATCAGCATTACCTGAAGACGGCTCATGAGATGAGGCGCCTTTTTCGGGAACTCCCGGATGCCTGTGACAACACCTTGTGGATAGCCGAACGCGCCAACGTAGAAATCGAGTTTGGAAATCCGCAGCTACCTGACTTCCCAATTCCAGCTGAGTTCAATGACCACGATGCCTACCTGGAGAACCTCACGTTTGAAGGAGCACGAAGTCGCTGGGGGAAAGACCTTCCAGATGACGTGGTGGATCGTCTGGCCTTCGAGTTGCGCACTATCCGGGACATGGGGTTTTCCTCTTACTTTCTGATCACCTGGGACCTGATCAGGTATGCGCGTGACAAGGAGATCCGGGTGGGACCGGGGCGTGGTAGTGCAACCGGTTGCGCCGTTGCTTATTGCCTCAGAATCACAGACCTAGATCCGATTCACTACGGCCTACTCTTTGAACGCTTCTTGAATCCGAGCAGAAGCTCAATGCCAGACATCGACATGGATTTTGACTCCAGGCACCGCGACGAGTTGATCAGGTATGCGGCCGAAAAGTACGGCAGGGACCATGTCGCACAGATAGTTACCTTCTCCCAGATCAAAGCCCGGGCAGCAGTTCGGGATGCAGCCAGGGTTCTCGGTTATCCGTATGCCGTTGGCGACAAGATTGCCAAGGCAATGCCACCGCTCGTCATGGGACGGGATACGCCTCTAGGGGCCTGTTTGGAGGAGACTGAAAAGCACCGAGATGGCTTCAACGCGGCATCTGATCTGCGAGAGATGTACGCGACCGACTCTGACGTAAAGGCAGTCGTAGACGTGGCCAAAGGCCTCGAAGGCCTGCGTCGTCAGGACGGGATCCATGCTGCTGCCGTGGTGATCACCAAAGAGCCCCTCACCGAATACCTCCCGATCCAGAGAAAACCTGAGTCGGGGCAAGACCCCGGAGAAGCTCCAGTCGTGACTCAGTACGAGATGCACGGAGTCGAGGACCTGGGCCTCCTAAAGATGGACTTCTTGGGCTTGCGGAACCTAGACGTGATTACCGACACGCTAGAACTCATCCGACACACCCGAGGGATCGAGGTGGATATCGACTCAGTAGACCTAGAGGATCAGATCACCTATGACCTGCTTGCCAAAGGAGACTCGATCGGAGTATTCCAGCTGGAGTCAGGGCCGATGCGCTCGCTTATGAGATCCCTTGTCCCATCAACCTTTGAAGACGTAGCTGCTCTCGTAGGTCTGTACCGCCCCGGCCCGATGGCCGCCAACATGCACAACGACTATGCGGACCGAAAAAACGGCCGACAGGCGATCACTTACATCCACCCAGATGCCGAGGAGATTCTCTCTGACACCTATGGCCTGATGGTGTATCAGGAGTCTGTGATGCGAGTGGCTCAGAAGTTTGCGGGCTATTCCCTAGCCGAGGCGGACAACCTTCGAAAAGCCTGTGGCAAGAAGATCCGGGAAATGATGCAACAGGAACGCGAGGGTTTCATCCGTGGGTGTGAGGAGACCGGCTATGGGAGTGCCCTAGGTGAGGAACTGTTTGACATCATTGAGCAGTTCGCTGACTACGCATTCAACAAAAGCCACGCCTACGGATACGGCCTAATCGCATACCAGATCGCCTACCTCAAGGCCCATTATCCGGTGGAGTACATGGCCGCTCTCCTCACCAGCGTCAAGTCGAACCTTGACAAGGCTGGTGTCTATCTCAACGAATGCCGGATACTGGGGATCGAGGTGGTTGTACCTGATATCAACAAGGCCCGTTCTGACTTCAACCCGGTGCCTACCACGGATGATCAGGACGACTTAGGGCAGATCGTGTTTGGACTATCAGCAGTGCGCAACGTGGGCTCGGCTCTTGTTGAACTGCTTGAGGCAGAGCGTGATAGGTCAGGTCCGTTCGAGGATTTTTTCGACTTTGTCGAGCGCTGCGATATGGCTGTCCTCAACAAGCGAACTGTTGAGTCTCTGATCAAGGCAGGTGCATTTGACAGCCTCGGCCATCCACGACAAGGGCTTCTCCACGTCCACGAACAGATAATCGACCACACTTTGGCACGACGCCGAGAGCATGACATGGGTGTCATGTCGCTGTTCGGTGTTGGACAAACCGGGCCCTCGTTTGACGAAAGAGTTGAGATTGCCGACACAGAGTTCGACAAGTCAACCCGGTTGGCCTTTGAAAAAGAAATGCTCGGCCTCTACGTCTCGGATCATCCCCTCCGCGGTTATGAAGGAGCGTTGCGTCGCCGCGCCGACACGAGCATTGCTGAACTGCTGGAGGCTGAGGATGGGATGTTTCGCAGCGTTGGTGGTGTAGTGACAAACCTCAACAAGAAGTGGACCCGCCGGGGTGACTTAATGGCGGTATTCGACCTCGAAGATCTCGAAGGTTCAATTGAAGTGATGGTATTCCCTAAGACGATGACCGAACACGGTCACAAGCTGGCCGACGATGCCGTTGTCTTGTTAAAGGGTCGACTTGACACCAGAGAAGATTCACCCAAGTTGATCTGCATGGAAGCCGAAGTCTTTGATACCTCAAGCATCAAAGTAGCTAGGCCAGTCCGGGTTAGGTTGCCACTAGGACAGATCAATGAAGACACGATAGAGCACCTCAAAGCTTTGCTTGCCGCTCACCCCGGTGATTCCGAGGTGTTCTTGCATCTCGGTGACACACATGTACTCCGCTTGCCGGCAGGCTTCACCGTTGACCTAGCAGGGGGACTGTTGGCCGAGATTCGGGTCCTGCTGGGCGCTGAGGCAGTCCTAACTGGCTGAATAAGACCCGGCAGAAGGCCTAAGGGTTGGGATAGAGCCGGTGCTCCGGCAGGATGGAGGGGTGTGTGGCATGCGAATTCAGTCGGATGTCCGCTGTAATTGCTCACTAAGTGCCGGGCAAATAGGCCAGGCAGATTCGTCTACTAGCGAGGGACCGGGAGCCGATGGCAATCGAGGTTGAAACCAAGGATTGCACGATGCTCGGTGATGCCGAGCTTGAAGAGATGGCTGACCTTTCGGCCGACGGACCGAACTCATTTGGGATCGGGTTGCTTTCGAAGCAGACCGAGGAGTGGGTTCTGGTTACCACAGCCCGCGAAGGCGGTCACCTCAAAGGTTTCTCGTTTTGCACCCTAGAACGCATTGGTGGAACACCCAGCGTGATAATCGGGCTTGCATCCATCCGTCGTACCAGCAAACGCGACACTGTGTTGCGTGCAGTGATGTCTGAGCAACTCCGCAGGGCGGCCTTGGCGTTTCCCGATGAGGATGTTGTTGTTGGGGCACGTTTTAACGATCCTTCCGGATTCGAGGCGTATCGCACACTCGTGAACGTCGTACCCCGTCCCGGCCATAAGGCAGCCGGTGAGGAGCGTGCCTGGGGGCGACGCTTCGTCAAGAGATTCGGTATGTCCGCACTGTCCTACAACGAGCGCAAGTTCTTGGCGCCTGGCAGCGATACCCAACCGTGTGTATTTGACCACGCAAGCCTCACCCCGGACAAGACTGACCCTGACGTAGCTGACTTCTTCCATGGTCTGGACCACAAACGCGGTGACGTACTGGTGGCCTGCGGGTGGGCGATGGCCGAGGGGCTTGAGAAGCTCCTCTGACTGAGGCCAACAGGCCGCTCAACGACATGTCAGTCGCAGAGGCTCTGGCAGCTAGAAGAACATGTCGCTCCTTTACGTCTGAGCCGCTAGCGGACGGACTTTTGGATCATCTGTTAGATAGGGCTCGGCGGGCCCCGACGGCCGGTAATTGTCAAGGAGTTGAGTTTCTTGTCCTTGAGGGGCCAGATAGCGTTGCAGAGTTTTGGCACACCACCCTGCCCTCAGAAAAGCGTTCTGTATTTCCTTGGCCCGGACTCCTCTTGGCTCCGGCACTTGTGGTCCCGTTCGGACTCCCCATGCACTACTTGGCGAGGTACAGCGAGGAAGACAAGGTGGCCACTGGTCTGGGTGAGGGCATGGGAGCCTGGCCCGTGCCGTACTGGCTGACTGACGCTGCGTTTGCGGCGATGGCCCTCCAGCTACTAGTGATCGACGAGGGCCTCGGATGCTGCTTCTTTGGCCTGTTTGGCAATGAAATAGCTCTGCGAGAGAGGTTCAAAGTGCCAGAGTCTGCCCGGTCGCCTGGCGTAGTGGCCATTGGCCACCCTGAGGGCCAAACCGTGCGGCCCAGCAATTCCACATCTCGGGATCGAAGGCCGCTGGCCGGGGTTGTACACCGTGGTGGCTGGTAGGCCCGGTACTTGCGTCTCAACAGGTCAGGGTTAGTGTCAAGTCAAGTTGCCCTGACATCGCAAGAAAAAATTGGAGAAACGATGCCAAGCGTTCAGCAGGTACCAATTGTCGATTATCTGAGAATCGGTGCCCGCCCCTATCTGCGTGCTGCCGAGTGCGAGCACTGCAGTGCCCGCTACTTCGACCGTCGCAACGCGTGTGCCAAGTGTGGAGGAGTTGAGTTCAGTAACACGCGTGTCTCCAACCATGGCGTGCTCCGCTCATTCAGTATCGTCCACAGGGCGGCACCGGGCATACCCGTGCCGTACGTATCCGCACTAGTGGAGACCAATGACGGCACCACGGTCCGCTCCAACCTGGTCGACTGCCCCCCCGATCCAGAGCACGTGAAGCTAGGTATGAAGGTGCGTCTCACCACATATGTGGCCGGTATCGACGATGTCGGCACCGAGTGCGTCGCTTTTGGCTACCACCCCAACTGATCTACAACTACGACCTCAACACATTTGAATCCGATCGGTTCAGCGAAAGGAAGATTCCATGGCAGGTGATTCAGTTTGGGTGCTCGGTGCCAGTATGACCAGGTTCGGGCGGTACCCCGATCTCGATGCCGTAGATCTCGGAGCCAGGGTTTGCCTTGAGGCGTTTACCGATGGTGAGGTCACGATTCACGATATGGACGTGATGGCCGCCGGCACCCTGTTTCAAGCCAACACCAGTATGGGCCAGCGCATCCAGAAGCAAATAGGCCAGACGGGGATCCCGGTGTTCAATGTGACTAACGCATGTGCCACTGGTGCCACTGCAATCCGTACCGTGTACCTGGCCATCAAGGCAGGTGAGGCTGAGATGGGCCTCGCTGTGGGAGTAGAGCAGATGGGCAAAATGGGGCTCCTTGCTGGTGGCTCTAAAGTTGAGGCCAACCTCTATGAACCATCAGGCAGATTCGGAGCGGTTACCTCGGTAGATGGAGTCCTAGGTACCGCGACAATGCCCGGCGTGTTTGCACAGGCTGGCATGGCCTACGCCTACGAAAACGATGGTGTCGGTTTTGAGCAGTTCGCGAAGGTCGCATACAAGAACCACCTTCACTCCACGCTCAACCCGCTGGCCCAATACCAAAAGGAGTTTTCCTTGGAGGAGATCATGGGATCTCCGATCCAGAGTTATCCGAACACGCTTCTGATGTGTTGTCCCACTGGGGATGGGGCAGCTGCGGCCGTCCTAGTCTCAGAAGAACGTTTGCTTTCGATGCCAAAGCGAGTTCAGAAGAGGGCAGTTCGCATTGCCGCATCGGTGCTCACATCTGACCCTTACGTGGAGAGTGGCCAAGTCCAGCCGGATGTGAACACCCTTACCCGTAATGCTGCCAGCCAGGCCTATGAGAGCGCCGGAATTGGTCCCCAGGACCTTGACCTAGTCGAACTGCACGACTGTTTTGCGACAGCCGAGTTGATCCATTATGACAATCTGGGCCTGTGTGAGACAGGAGGGGCTGGCGATTTCATCGACTCGGGCGCGCCATTTCGTGATGGCAGCACACCCGTGAATGTTTCTGGCGGGCTCATTTCTAAAGGTCATCCGATAGGTGCGACTGGTGTCGCCAATGTGTTTGAGGTGACCACCCACTTGCGTGGTGAGGCAGGGGACCGCCAGATCGAGGGGGCCAGGGTCGGCCTTGCCCATGTGATCGGATTGGGCTCCTCGTGCGGGATTCACATCCTAGAGAAGTCGTCGTAACCGCAGAAAAGGTCACCCGCTGGCACCGCCCATAGTAGGCCAGCCAGGGGTGCCGGGTCAGGTCTCTCTAGTCAGCGGGCCACTCGGGGAGCGCACGGTCTTCGAGCAGGAGCAGGAACGACACCGAGTCGGTCAACTCCTCCAGGCGGTCACCCAGGGTGTCGACTTCCAGCCAGAGTTCGCCCACCTGGGCTTCGACATGGACTCACCCGGAGAAGCCGACCAAGCGGCCGAACTGGGGCGAGCGTCGGGTTGTCTGCACTGGGAGCCAGCGAACCACCCACCGCCGGTCGGTTACCTCTGTGCGGTGACCGATCCCGACGGCAACGTGGTCGAGTTCAGTTTCGGCCAGGGCTTGGGCGCTGTTGGCGACTGACGACCATCCCCGGTTCCCGAACCCGATTAGGAGTCGATCTTCAGGAGCCCAGCGCGGCGAGTAGGCGGGCCATCTCGACGGCGGCATCCGCGCAGTCGGCACCCTTGTCGCCCCGATCCACCTCAGCCCGCTCCATGGCCTGCTCCACCGTGTCGGTGGTCAGCACCCCAAACACCACCGGCACACCGGTGTCGTGTCCGGTTCGCATGATTCCCGAGGCGGTCTCACCGGCCACATAGTCGAAGTGTGGCGTCTCGCCCCGGATCACCGCACCGAGGCACACCACGGCGTCGTAGCGCCCTGACTCGGCCATAGCCCGGGCCGCTAGAGGCACCTCGAAGGCGCCAGCCACCCATGCCAGATCGATGTCGTCGTCAGCCACGCCGAGGCCCGTCAGGCGGGCATGTGCACCCGACACCAGGCTGTTGGACACGAAGTCGTTGAACCGGCCGGCCACGATCCCGACCTTCAGTCCTGTGCCGTCCAACGGCGCATCGATGACCCTCACGACGCGCTCCCCTGCTCCGCTTCCTCAATGCCGTCCGGAGTGCCGTTCTTCGCAGAACCGCCCTCCGGGGAAATGCTGTGACCGAGCCGATCCCGCTTGGTCTCCAGGTACCGGACGTTTTCCGGGTTGGCGTCCGTGTCCAGTGGGACCCGGCCAGTGATCTCCAGACCGTAGCCCTCTAGACCGCCGTACTTGGCCGGGTTGTTGGTCATCAAACGCATGTGGGTAAGACCCAAATCGGACAGCATCTGGGCACCCACGCCGTACTCCCGGGAGTCGACGGGGAGGCCCTGACTGAGGTTGGCGTCCACGGTGTCGAGACCCTCGTCCTGGAGCCCGTAGGCCCGCAGCTTGTGGCCGATACCGATGCCCCGCCCCTCATGACCCCGCAGGTAGACAATCACCCCGATTCCTTCGGCGCCGACCTGGACCAGTGCGGCATCCAACTGTGATCCGCAGTCGCAACGCAATGACCCCAGGAGGTCGCCGGTCAGGCACTCGGAGTGCACCCGCACGAGCGGCGCCTCCACCGAGGCGAGGTCACCCAGCACGTAGGCCACGTGCTCCTCGTCGTCCAACAGCGACACGTAGGCGTGCGCCGTGAACTCGCCGTACTTCGTGGGAATGCGTGCCGATCCGAAGTGCTCGACCAGTTTCTCGTGGCGACGACGATGGCGGATCAGGTCGGCAATGGAGATGAAATGGAGACCGTGTTCTGCCGCGAAGACCTCCAGGTCGGGCACCCGGGCCATGGTCCCGTCGTCGTTCACGATCTCGCACAGCACGCCTACCGGCTGGCGGTCGGCCAGGGCACACAGGTCGACGGCGGCCTCGGTGTGGCCGGCACGCTTGAGCACCCCGCCGACCCGGGCCCGCAACGGAAAGATGTGGCCGGGGCGGGCGAACTCGGTACGCAGCCGGGACCCGTCGGCGAGGGCCGCCACGGTGGCCGAGCGATCCGACGCCGAGATGCCCGTAGAGGTGCCCTCCACCAGGTCGACCGACACGGTGAACGCGGTGCGCATCGACTCGGTGTTGTCGACCACCATCAATGGCAGATCGAGCATGTCGGCCCGCTCGTTTGACATCGGGGCGCAGATCACGCCCGACGTGTGCCGGATCATGAACGCCATCTTCTCGGGCGTCATGGCGTCGGCCGCGATGATGAGGTCGCCCTCGTTCTCACGGTCCTCGTCGTCGACGACGACCAGGAACTCGCCACGTGAATAAGCCTCGATGGCGTCTTCGATGCTGGACAGCGGCATCAGTCGCCTCCATTTTCTTCGGGGGTCGAAATACCTTCAGGTACGGGAATGCGCCCGGCGGCCAGCAGGCCGGCCACGTAGCGGGCAATGACGTCGGCCTCGACGTTGCAGCGGTCACCGGGCGACCGGCCACCGAACGTCGTGACCTCCAGGGTGTGCGGGATGAGCGCCACGTCAAAGGTGGCCCCCTCGGCGGACGGGTTCCCGACCGATGCCACGGTGAGGCTGGTGCCGTCGAGGGTCACCGAACCTTTCTCCACGATCTGGCCGGCCAGTTCGCCGGGTAGACGGAAAGTCAGCCGGCGTGAACCGTCGGACTGGTCGGCCACGGCTACCACGTCGGTAACCGTGTCGACGTGGCCCTGGACCACGTGGCCACCGAACCGTCCGTCAGCAGCCAGCGGGCGCTCCAGGTTGACCCTGTCACCGGTCGACAGGTCGCCGACCGTGGTGCGGTCCAACGTCTCGGGCACGGCATCCACGGCGAACCAGTCGTCGCCCCATTCGACTACCGTCAGGCAGCAGCCGTTGACGGCAATGGAGGCACCGAGGGTCACGTCGTCGAGCACTGTCGCAGCGTCGACCACGAGGCGTCGCCCGTCGCCGACAGCGTCGACAGATCGGAGGGTGCCGAGTTCCTCGATGATTCCGGTGAACATCTGTACCGTGCGCTCCCGTCTTGTCGTGGCCCATCTCAGGGCAGGCCCTTATCTCGGGGCAGGTCGGGAGCCGACGGGACCCGGCCGACGAAACAGGACCTGACGCCCGGCGCCCGAAGGTCACCGGGTCGGTCCACGGCGTCGCCACCGCATCCGACGTCCTCTCCCATCCGGACTCTGACCGTCGGCCCAGGACTCGCACCTGGTCGGCCCTACCAGCTGTCCTCCGGGGAGGAACGTTCGGTGGGGTTCGCGGGCTGCGTCGACCGGAGCCGACTCACCGCCGGTCGGGACTTTCACCCAACCCCGAGGACTCTGTTGTGCCGGGCATCGTATCCGCGTCTCAGTCGATGCCCAGCAGGCGGGCTATCAGTACAGGCCCAGCGGACGGCCAGCCATGCCCTTCCGGGTCTGGCGGTCGATGTCCCAGACGATGAGGGTGCCGTAGGAGTGGCCCAGGTCGCCCATCGCACGGTCCAACTGTGGCCGCTTGTGGTTCTTCAAGTGGGAGGCGGAGGTCCCTACCTTCTCGGCGTAGACCTCGACGACTTCTAGCCCGTGGCGCTTGGCCAACTCCCGGCAGTCTCGCTCCTGGGAGTTGAGGCTCCGGTTGTCGTGGTCTCCGGTGTCCCGATCGTCGACGGCGGACCGCCTGACGTAGATGGCGGCAGTTTTCGCAGTAGTTCCCATGTCGTAGTGATGTCCCTGACTCGTCGGTCCTTTGGACCAACGGGGGAACTTTCTGCGGTTGTGACGACTACACCCTAGAGAAAGCCGCCTAAACCTGGTAGCGCCGTGGCGAGACCAGAGCTGTCTTAGGGTCTTTCGCTGGCAGAATGGTGCTATGCAGCGCTGGATACTTGGGGCACGGCCGCGTACGTTCCCTGCGGCGATCGTACCGGTGGCTGTAGGAACAGGGGTAGCAGCGGAATCGGGAGTGGTCTGGTGGCGGGCCCTATTGGCACTCGTAGTGGCCCTAGCGCTTCAAGTTGGCACCAACTACTCGAATGACCTTGCAGATGGAGTCCGGGGGACTGACGGGCCCGATCGGACCGGACCTCGAAGACTCGTCGGATCTGGAATGGCATCACCTGCGGAGGTCAGGTTTGCCGCTGGTGTTGCCTTTACTGTGGCGGCTGCGAGTGGCTTGATTCTGGCTGCGGTGGTCACTCCGTGGTTACTTCTTGTGGGTGTTGCTTCGATCGCAGCCGGTTGGTTTTACACAGGTGGGCCTAGGCCTTATGGCTACTTGGGCCTTGGGGAGGTTTTCGTATTTGTCTTCTTTGGCCTAGTCGCAACCGTTGGAAGTGCATACATCCACACCGACGAAATCAACGGTCTCGCTGTTCTGGCCGGTGCGGCAGTAGGTCTTTTGGCATGTGCGCTGCTGGTTGTCAACAACCTGCGTGATATAGCAACTGATGAAGCAGCTGAAAAACGGACCCTGGCAGTGAGGATCGGGGAGCGCCGTACGAGGATCCTCTACGTGGTGACGCTGGATGGTGGTCTGATTCTCGGGTCGCTCTGTGCTTTGGAGCGCCCATGGGCTCTCCTGACTCTGGCTGGAGGGTTCACTGCTGGCCCAGCGATCCGCTCTGTTCTCCGCGGAGTCCGGGGAACCGATTTGATACCAGAGCTAGATAGGACAGCCCGTACACAGATGCTGACCGGAATCTTGCTAGCAATTGGGCTTTCAGTGCCTATGTGAGGCGTGGTGCTCATGAACGGGTAGCGGTAATCAACTGAGCTATCCCAGCGGAGAGGTGAACTTTGTTCACCTCTTTAAATCCGGCTGCGGCAATCATGTGCAACAATTCAGTCTCTTGCGGGAGGTATGCCACAGAACGAGGGAGGTAGCGGTAGGCGGCTCTGTCAGAGAGCAGGCCGCCTAGTAGTGGAACGATTTTTCCGAAGTAGAGACTGTGACCGGCGCGGAAGATCAAGTTATTCGGACTGTCAACCTCGAGTAGGGCCATACGACCACCGGGCCTGATTAACCGTGCCGCTTCGGAGAGAAACGGTCTCAGCGTGCTGAAGTTCCGGAGGGCGAAACCGCAAGTGAGACCATCGAGAGAAGCGGACCTGGCTGGCTGGGTTAGGGCATCGGCTTGGAGAAGGGGAGCGGTGGTACGGGCAGCGTCGAGCATTCCCCACGACACGTCGAGGCCGATTGCCCGATGGCCTGCGCCCTGGAGTTCCCGGCAGAGGTCGCCGGTTCCACAGGCCACATCCATGACAGTCGAATCACCAGGTAGTCCCAGCGCTGAAACTGTCCGCCTCCTCCAGCCAACATCCAAGCGGAAGGTCATGATCCGGTTAACTAGGTCGTAGCGGGGTGCGATGCTGTCGAACATCCGCCGCACCTCTGCTGACTTGACTTGCCCTCGGGGAAGTGGTGTGTCTTTGGCACCCGGTGAAGAGGCTCCTGTCGTGGGCATGTTCAAGAAAACCAGAGTCGTTGGTGTTCCCTGCTGGAGGGATGAACTAGCAAGGCGAAGAGTGCCACAGGGAATACCAGAATCAACAGGACAGTTGGCGTTAGACCATATGAGGCAATAAATGCCAGCCGGAGCAGAACGGCGATTGCCGCGGTTGCGACCCCGAGTCTCCAGCCCCACTTCTTGTCGTTTGCTATCGCGTAGGCAGCCGGAAACATTGCCAGGCCTATGAACATCAACTCAGTTCCTCGAACGAGATTGAACAGGCCCTCGATGTAGAGCAGCATGGTTCCGGTGACGAGCGTTTGTGGTTGGTAACGGTTCAACCAGCGACGCGGTTCCATCAGATCATTCTGGCAGGGAGGGTGGTGCTTCACTCCGTGCTGTCCCTATATCAACCGTGGACAAACTGGCCCGCAGTTGCCCACATGCAGCATCGATTTCCAGTCCGCGGGTGAGTCGAACGGTGGCGTTGATACCCCGATTAACGAGTTCGGCTGCGAATTCTCTGACGCGGTTTGGAGAAGAGCCGCGGGTGGGCCAGCCAGGGGTCGGATTGAGCGGAATCAGGTTCACGTGAGCCGCCAGAGGCCTAGCGTAGTCAGCCAATTCCGCAGCATCCCTGAGTGTGTCGTTCACATCGTGCATCAGGGCCCATTCAAAGGAGAGCCGCCGGCCTGTAGTGGCTGCATGATGGGCACAGGCACGGGCAAGCGTTGCCAGTGGCCACCGTCGGTTTGCAGG
Organism: Acidimicrobiaceae bacterium; assembly: GCA_002726315.1. GTDB lineage: Bacteria > Actinomycetota > Acidimicrobiia > Acidimicrobiales > MedAcidi-G1 > UBA3125. The sequence continues at coordinate 10,132 of PBSS01000031.1, read as the reverse complement.
AACTAGATCATCTCGGAGTCGGTCATTTGCTGCATGGAGCGATACGGCCAGATTCACGGGCAGGCTTTCCTCAGACAACCGCTTGATTCCCGGTGCCAAACCAACGGTGGAGATAGTTAGGTGTCTTGCTGAAAGGCCGAGTGCACCGTGGATCCGCTCCACAGCGGCCCACGTTCGAGCGTAGTTGGCTAGAGGCTCACCCATACCCATGAAGACCACGTTTGAGACCCGCCTGTTCCCAGAGGCGCGCTGAGCGCGAACGACTTGTTCGACCATCTCGCCCGTGGAGAGGTGGCGGTCAAAGCCCATTTGTCCCGTGGCACAGAAGCCACATGCCATAGCGCAACCGGCCTGAGAACTGACACAGACTGTGGAGCGGTCCTCATAGTGCATGAGCACTGTCTCTATTAGTGATCCGTCAGCGAGACGCCAAACCCACTTGATGGTCTCTCCACAGTCACTTGTCGACCGGTGCTCCTCTGATAACGCCTCTGGTAGTTGCTCAGCGAGTTTTCCCCTAAGTGCTGCAGGGAGGGTGGTTATGTCGCAGGGATCGGCCAGATCTCCGTAGAGGCCTTGCCACAATTGGTCGATCCTGTAAGACGGCTCATTATTCAGAAGGAACTGCAAGTCAGAGCGGGCGTGGTCGTAGCGGGAGGTGGTGATGCCACGCACTTGGCAGTCGGCGTTTCTGGAGGCCTGAGAGTTGGCAGTCATCGCAGAACGCGTTGGTAGGCCCGGTTGGTGGCCTCACGCTCAAATCCGAGTTCCTTGTAGATGTGGTTGGCGGGGTGGTTGTCAGACTCCACGTAGAGGATCGCTCGGCGGAGGCCCAGGCCGGCCAACCAGTCCAAGCCGGCAAGGGTCAACTCGCGACCGAAGCCGCGACCACGAATGTCGGGATCTATGGCTATCGCGTAAATCTCACCTACTGGTGGGTCAACGTCATTGTGAACTTTCGTCCAACAGAAACCAGCAAGTTTGCCGCCATCTTCCCAGATCCGGAAGCCGTTGGCGTCGTACCACGACTTTTCCTGTTGCAAAGCCAGGTCAGCTTCTGTCATACCGCCTTGTTCGGGGTGCCATTCGAAGGCTCGGTTGTTGACGTTCAAAAAGGCAGAAGAATCCTCTTTCATAAATGGTCTCGTCGTGAGAGTCCCCGGGAGGGCGGGAAGTGGCCGCCCCAGCTTCCAGAGGTCTCGAAACGGCATGAAACCCGCCGCTGCTGACACGTGGTCGGCTGCATCATCCACATCGGTCACCCAGAACACGATCCGCCCACCACCATCGGCGCTGAGGGCTTGAGCGGATGCTTCCATTAACCGTTGTCGGCGCTCCGTGTCACTAGGTTGGACATCGATTGTCAGGGTCCAATGGTCTCCTGTGGGGACAAGGGTGGCGGTATCAATGCCGTCCGATATGACAAGCCGCTCCATTGGCCAGAAGGTTACCGCCGCTCGGAGGCTGAGCCCGATACGGTCCGACGACATGGGAACACCTAGAACGCCCCGGGGACGCGCCAAGGAAGCACACAGCCGCCTAGGCGGGGAGTACCCCAATGCCCAATGTGAGCTTCAACACTCGAATCCTTTCCAACTGCTTGTCGCGACAATCCTGTCGGCCCAGTGCACTGACAAAAGGGTCAACATGGTTACACCATCCGTTTTTGCCACCTATCCGGATGCCGACGCTCTTGCAGATGCTGCTCCTGGCGACCTTGAAGCCCTCGTTCATTCCACCGGCTTCTACGTAGCCAAGTCAAGAAACCTGATGGGAATGGCCCGACGGCTCGCTGACAACTACGACGGTGTGGTTCCTGGAGGTATGGAAGATCTAGTTTCGCTTCCCGGTGTCGGACGTAAGACCGCAAACGTGGTGCGAAGCGTTGCTCTGGGTCTTCCTGGGCTCCCTGTGGACACTCACGTTGGTCGTCTGGCACGTCGCCTGGACTTGACCCAAGAGAGCGACCCGGTCAAGGTTGAGACAGATCTTAACCCTATGGTCCCCGCAGCCGAGAGAGGCCTCTTCAGCCTGCTCCTGATACTTCACGGGCGACGCGTTTGTCCTAGCCGCTCACCACGTTGCGAGGATTGTGTACTGAATGACTATTGCCCTTCATCGATCGTTTAGCGGATCAGTCGGTCCAGCTCCCGATGCGCACTCAACAGGTGGCGCTCCACCTCCAGGAGAGGCGACTGTCCGTCTACCCGGTTGCAGTCGCTGAGGTTTTCCAAGAGGGCACCCACACGTCCGGCCAAGTCGTCGATCTGACTGGCGATTGACGAGAGTTCTGTGTCAGGGCCCGGCTCCACACCTTCAGTCTGGTCGATTGTGACGTCAACTGCCAAAGGCCAAACTATTGCTACCGTCCGTTCAGTCGTCGCCCGGTAGCGTGGCAGGATGCTAACCCGACTCGACCTTCGCGAGTTTGACGGTGTTCTCGGCGAGATGCTGCCGCGCCCTGAATCTGTTGCTGAAGGTATTCGCGAGACGGTACGTTCGATAATCGCTGAGGTTCGACAGGGCGGCGATGAGGCCCTGCTTACCCTTGGCCAGAAGTTTGACGGTGTGTCTCCTGAGCGTCTCGTGGTGGAGAGTGACGAGATGTCTAAGGCCCTCGACAGGGTAAGTATTGAGGTCCGAGGAGCCCTACGGGCGTCAGCCCATGCGATTCGTGACTATCACGAAGGCCAACGCCGAGCTGAGCGCATGCATGAGTCGGATGGCCTAGTGGTGCAGTCAATTTCCAGGCCGGTACGCCGCGCCGGTTGTTACGTGCCTGGCGGTAGGGCCACTTACCCATCAACTTTGTTGATGACAGCTGTTCCAGCCAGAGTGGCCGGGGTTGAGGAGGTTGTTGTCTGTGTACCCCCAGGACCCGATGGTTGTATCCCGATCGTCACTCTTGCGGCTGCAGCGGTTGCTGGGATTGATGCAATACACCCCATCGGGGGTGCACAGGCCATTGCAGCCCTCGCCTATGGCACTGAGTCCGTTGCTCCAGTTGACGTAATCGTCGGACCCGGCAACGTCTATGTGGCTGTTGCAAAGCAGGAGGTCGCCTGTTCGGTCGGAATCCCGGTCGGGTTTACTGGCCCGTCTGAGGTGATCGTTGTTGCCGACGTCAGCGCCCCTGCCGAGTTGGTAGCGATCGATGTTATTACGCAGGCCGAGCATGGACCTGGTGGTCTGGCTTGGCTAGTCACCTGGGACGAGGGTTTCGCCGACCAGGTAGAAGCAGCCATTGGTGATGCTGTAGCTGGCTCGCCGCGTAGTTCCGACATAGAGGCAACCCTTGAGGTATCCGGCTATTGCGTGTTGGTGAACAGCCCTGGAGAGGCACTGGCAGTCGTCGAAGAGATAGCACCAGAACACCTGCAGTTGATGTGCGAGGACGCTGGAGAACTGGCACTGAAGGTAAGGAATGTCGGCGCGGTGTTCTGTGGAGTGTGGTCGCCAGCCTCACTTGGTGACTACATGGCCGGTCCCAGCCACGTTCTGCCGACTGCTGGAACTGCCAGGTTCGCTGGTGCTTTGACCGTCTCAGACTTCACTAAGGATGTTCACATCGTTTCGGCTGACCGGGTGGCACTCGAACGCGTGGGTCCACACATCGTGACCTTGGCTGAAGTTGAAGGACTTGCGGCACACGCCGAGTCAGTGAGGATGCGTCTGAACCGTGGGTAAGTTAGAGAAGCAAACAGAACACAGGGCACGTGCACGTTCAGACGTTGCATCTTTGGTTAGATACCACTCTCCTCAGGTCGATATCGATGTCCGGTTGAACACCAATGAGGCCGCAGAGCCCCCACCGGTTGCGTTTATGTCCGACCTGCAACGGGCTCTGGACAGAGTCGACCTGAACCGGTATCCCGACCGGGAGGCGCGCGAATTGCGCGTTGGTCTGGGTGAACGCTACGGACTCAGTCCCGACTGGGTCTTTTGCGCCAACGGCTCAAATGAGGTGCTGCAAACCCTCCTGCTGGCTTACGGAGGCGAGGGTAGGTGTGCCGCTGTGTTCGAGCCCACCTACGCAATGCACTCTCAGATTGTCCGCATTACTGGCACCCGTTTAGTGGGTACCGCCCGCCGCTCCGACTTCTCTCTTGACCAGGCACTACTGGCAGGAGTTGTGGAGGCTGAAAAACCAGATGTCTTGTTTCTCTGCTCACCTAACAATCCGACAGGCCAGGTCGACTCGGATGATCTGATCCAGGTTGCATTAGAATTGCTGGCTCCACACGGTGGTCTACTAATTGTGGATGAGGCCTACGGGCAGTTCACTACTACCAGCGCAGCGAACCTCCTTCGTGAAGATAGGTCGCTAGTGGTGAGCCGGACGTTTTCGAAAACATGGGCTATGGCAGGTTTACGCTTGGGCTACCTACTGGGCCCACCTTGGTGTCTCAGCGAGTTAGAAAAGGTCGTCTTGCCCTACCACTTGGACTCCATCAAACAGGAAGCCGGACTGCTCGCACTTGCCTATGGCAGCCACATGGAAGCACGAGTAGAAGCGGTTGTCGCTGAGCGCCAACGTCTCACTCAAGCTCTTCGGGAACTTCCAGTAACTGTCTGGCCATCACAGGCCAACTTCGTGTTGTTCCGCCCAGAATCGATGTCAGGGACACAGGTATGGCGGGGTCTTCTTGGAAGGTCCGTCCTCGTGCGCGACTTTTCCACTGCAGAGGGTCTTGATGATTGCTTGCGTGTAACGATTGGTACCCAGAGTGAAGACGACCGCTTCTTGGTCGCTATGAGAGAGGTGTTGTTGTGACAAGTCGGACCGGCATGTGTGAACGTACGACCAAAGAGACGACCGTTAGGGTCAACATCGACCTCGAAGGTGGGTTCGTGTCAGCATCGACTGGAATCCCCTTCTTTGACCACATGCTTGACCAGTTGGGTAGACACGGCGGCCTTGGTTTGGATATCGAGTGTCGCGGCGATCTCGAGATCGATGCACACCACACCGTTGAGGATGTCGGGATAGCTCTTGGTGTGGCACTAGGTGATGCCTTGGGAGACAAAGCCGGGATCAGGCGGTTCGCATCCAACAGGGTTCCTCTTGATGAAGCCCTTGTCGATGTCTCCGTGGACCTTTCCGGTCGGCCTTACCTGCACTACGAGGTCGATTTCCCAGGCCAGAAGATTCTCGGTGATCCGCCGTTTGACCCCCAGCTAATTGAGGAGTTTTGGCGGGCTTTCAGTGCCTCTGCAGCACTAACCCTGCACATTGAAACCATTCGCGGAGCGAACACACACCACATAATCGAAGCAGGATTCAAAGCCGTTGCCCGCTCCATTCGCGATGCCGTCGCGGTTGAGGGAGAAGGCGTGCCGTCCACCAAGGGGCGTTTGTGATCCAAAGGCCACTCGTTGCCGTCCTGGACTATGGCATTGGCAATCTGAGGTCGGCTCAAAAGGCACTCCAGCGCATGGGTGCTGACGCAAGACTGACTGCTGATCGTCACTTGGTGGATGATGCGGCAGCAGTTGTCCTGCCAGGAGTGGGCGCCTTTGGGCGCTGTCTTGAGGCACTTGAAGAATCAGGCCTGAGAGACGTTTCAATAACGGCTGCAGGTCAAGCTGTTGCCGGTGACAAGCCATTCCTAGGAATTTGTGTAGGTATGCAGATGTTGTTCGAAGAGAGTGATGAATCTCCCGGTAGTCACGGTCTTGGCATCCTCAAGGGTCGGGTCAAGCGGATCAGTGGTGATGTGAAGTGTCCACAAATGCAGTGGAACCGACTGAAGATTTACGATGGTGGACTGCTATTTGAGGACCTGCCCGATGAAGCCTGGATGTACTTTGTCCACGGTTACGCCACACCGCTCGGGCCCCATACGGTGGCTACCTGCGAATACGGCGAGTCCCTATGTGCGGCGGTTCAAAGAGGCAACCTCTGGGGACTTCAGTTCCATCCTGAAAAATCCGGAAATACCGGGTTGAAGGTTCTTGCCAATTTCGTCAACTCACTCCTAGGTCACTCCTAATGGGACCAGTGCTCTTTCCAGCAATCGACCTCAGAGGGGGTCAGTGCGTCCGACTAAGCAAGGGTGATTTCGCTCAGGAGACGATTTATGGAGATGATCCGGTCGACCAGGCCCTTCGTTTCCAAGCCGCGGGCGCTCCCTGGCTGCACATAGTCGACCTAGATGCGGCCCGTACTGGCGTGCCCGCCAATCGTGAAACGATCAAGGACGTGGCGAATGCCTTGGATATACCTGTTCAGGCCGGCGGCGGTGTTCGCACCACCGAGGATGCAAGGGCATTGTTCACTGCTGGTGTAAGGCGTGTCGTCATGGGAACTGCCGCCTTGGAGAACCCAGCCCTTGTTGGACGGGTCGCTGAGATGGGCGCTGTCGCTGTCGGCCTCGATGTCAAAGATAGAGAAGTGGCTCTAAGAGGTTGGACGCAGGGCAGTGGCCTCAGCCTCGATGAGGCCATCAACCTCTTCGATCCAGCCGTTGTCGATGCATTCATCGTGACCCAGATTCATCGGGATGGAACCCTCGAGGGTCCTGACATCGACCTTCTGGGTGAAGCCCTCAGAGCCACAGGCGTGGATGTAGTCGCGTCCGGTGGGGTTGGTCGATCCCAGGATCTGCTTCTGCTCTCCAGCCTCTGTGAAGGTGGGCGGGGGGTCGGAGGGATAATCTTGGGCAGGGCCCTTTATGAAGGAACCGTGGACCTGGAAGAGGCTCTCGGGGCAATGGTCCAGCCATGAGAACCGTGAGGGTTGTTCCCTGCCTCGATGTTGATGCAGGAAGGGTGGTCAAGGGGGTCAACTTTTTAGACCTACGCGATGCAGGAGACCCGGTTGAGTTGGCTCGGCGTTATGACAATGATGGTGCCGACGAGTTGGTATTCCTCGATATCACTGCATCGTCTGACTCGCGACAGACCACCGTCGACATGGTTCGCCGCACGGCTGAAGAGGTATTCATACCGTTCACAGTCGGGGGCGGTATCCGCAGTGTCGAAGATGCCCGAGCCATCTTGCGAGCGGGAGCAGACAAGGTCTCAGTGAATACAGCTGCTGTTGAGAGACCTGATCTCATTGCAGAACTGGCAGATGAGTTCGGAGAGCAGTGTGTCGTGGTGGCCGTGGATGCCCGAAGAAGCAAGGAGGTTGAAGGCGATTTCGAAGTGGTAATCCACGGTGGTAGAACAGCGACAGGTCTTGATGCCCTGGCATGGGCTGCAACAGCCGACCAGATGGGAGCAGGTGAGATTCTCCTGACCTCGATGGACAGTGATGGTACGTGCAATGGCTTTGACATCCCGATGCTCCTTTCCATTGGTGGAGTAGTTCGAGTGCCCTTGATTGCCAGTGGAGGTGTGGGTTGTCTCGAACACCTGGTCGAGGGGGCAGTTGCCGGTCTGGCTGACGCCGTGCTGGCTGCTTCCATATTTCATTTTGGTGAATACACGATCGGTGAGGCAAAGGCACATATGGAAGCGGCGGGAGTACCGGTGAGACCTGTTGTTCCCTGAAACCATCGCGCAATGACCGTGCAACTCGGTACCGTTCCCAAGGTGGACAAACCAGCGATAGCAGCAGTTCCGGGTCCGTCTGACGTTGATGGACTACCCATCAAGATGCTTAACGACCGGATACTGGTCGGCATCGACGGAGCAGAGGGCGAAAGGCGCTCTTCAGGCGGGATACTAATTCCAGCCACGGCGCAGATGGGCAAACGCCTGGCATGGGCTGAGGTGATAGCAACCGGCCCCAACGTCAGGGCAATGGAGGTCGGTGATCAGGTGTTGTTCAATCCCGAAGACCGTTATGAGGTTGAGGTGCGGGGAATGGACTACATCATCGTCCGCGAACGAGATATCCACGCAGTCGCAGCCCAGCGTCTTGAAGAGGGAAGTACCGGGCTCTACCTCTGAGCGATGTTCACCGGGCCAAGACAAACAAACTCTGCTTCGTCAGGGACTGGGCCGGTCCTAGGCTGAAGTCATGAATGAACCCACCCCCATTCCTGCTGGTACCCGGATCTGCGCCTCTGACGAACAACTGGCTGCCATCACATACAACGAAGACGGCCTCATTCCTGCAATAGTCCAAGAGACTGGCACTGGTCGGGTTCTGATGTTGGCGTGGATGAATTCTGATTCACTGCTCCAGACGCTTGAAACCGGGAGAACCTGGTTTTGGAGTCGTAGCCGACAGGAATACTGGTGCAAGGGAGAGACGTCGGGCGACCGCCAGTATGTGCGCGAGGCATATTTCGACTGTGATGGTGACACCCTCCTGTTCCTAGTTGACCAAGAGGGAAGTGGCGCCTGTCATACCGGCGACTACAGCTGTTTTTTCCGTTCGTTCGGCGACATCGAGAACTGAGCACGTGGACGGCCCCAATAGGGAACAGTTTGGGCAACTGGCTTGTTCCCACAGCATTGTGCCGGTTTGGCGGGAACTCCTCGCTGACCTGACCACACCAGTCGCTCTGTTCGCTCGCTGCGTCGGAGACGGGAATGGCTTTTTGTTGGAGAGCGTTGACAGAGGTGAAACATGGGGTCGTTGGTCCTTCATCGGTCTCAACCCTTCTTTGACCCTCACCCTGTCACATGGTTCGCTCGTTTCAGAAGGAGACCTTCCGGAGGGCATTAACACTGGAGATGGCCTACTCGCATCGCTTCAGGGGTTGCTTGAACACTTCAAGTCACCTGAACTTGAGGGTCTTCCTCCTCTCCATGGTGGCTTGGTGGGCTTCCTTGGTTACGACGTTGTACGCGAGGTGGAGGACCTTCCAGAGATTCCCCACGATGACCGTGGGTTTCCTGACGGGGCAATGTCTGTCATTGGAGACATGGTCGCAATCGACCATTGGAAGCAGAGGGCAGTCCTCATCGCCAACGTGGTGGTCCCAGAGGCCGCAGACAAAGCGGATCTGGACTCGCTGTACGCCGAGGCTCAGGGGCGCCTAGACCGCCTTGCCGCAGCAGGTGCCATCCCACTGGACGAACCCCTTATGGCGCCACCCGACAAGGACGATGAGGCTCCTGACACCACTTCTACGATGAGTCGTGAGGATTATTGTCTAGCCGTCGAGGTAGCCAGAGAACACATCTTGGCTGGCGACATTTTCCAAGTTGTGATTTCGCAACGCTTTGACGTGGAGTTGGATGCCGAGCCTTTCGACGTCTACAGAGTGCTTCGACAGATCAACCCGAGCCCCTACATGTACTTTCTCAGGTACCCGGAGATGAGCGTTGTCGGCTCTTCTCCAGAGCCAATGGTCCAACTTCTTGACGGACGCGTCACGTCAAGGCCAATTGCTGGGACCAGGCGACGCGGACTTTCCGAGATTGACGATCGGAGGTTGGCTGCCGAGTTGGCCGAGGATCCCAAGGAGCGAGCAGAACACGTGATGCTTGTAGACCTTGCTCGAAACGATGTCGGTCGTGTGGTGCAGTTTGGCTCCGAGGAGGTTGAAGAGATGATGACCCTGGAGCGCTACAGCCATGTGATGCATCTAACTAGTCAGGTTGCTGGCGACCTCGCGGAGGGCTGTAGTCCGATAGACGTCCTGAGGGCGACCCTGCCAGCCGGTACGGTTTCGGGAGCGCCCAAGGTGAGGGCAATGGAGCTAATTGACACGCTGGAACCCGTGAAGCGTGGCCCATATGCGGGCGTTATCGGCTACTTCGACTTTTCGGGAAACATCGATACGGCTATCGCTATCCGCACGATGCTGATAAAGGATGGGATTGCTTCGGTACAGGCCGGTGCCGGAATTGTTGCTGACAGCCAACCCGACTCCGAGTACGAGGAATGCTGCAGCAAGGCACGTGCGTTGCTCTTGGCAATTCCAGCGGCTCGCAGAATGACCTCTGAGCGCTCAAGGGCCAGTTGAATCGTGAAGCCTGTGCAAAGGTCATGACAAGGCCGGAACGGTGATCGTCAGTCTGGTGGGTTCGCCTACGATGGACTCTGCTGACACGGTGCCACCCATCGCCTGAACCAACTCCCTGACGATGGCTAGACCCAGTCCGGAACCCGACTCTTGGCTAGCGGGCTTCCCTTTGGACACATAGAGGCGTTCAAACACGTGTGGGAGGTCTTCGGCCGCAATTCCGGGACCATCATCGGAAACGCTCATGTGGACATGGCCAGGGG